>JAFGSN010000003.1 GCA_016934575.1 Vicinamibacteria bacterium | reverse complement strand
TCATTCCGGCGCAAGCCGGAATCCAGCGCGGTTCGTATCCCTGGACCCCGGCTTTCGCCGGGGTGACAAGGAAAACGTCGGGGCACGACACGCCGCTATATTTTTTTCGGGGCCTCGCCCACGTGGAGAATGCCCCGTCGATACGCCTCGGACACGGCTTGCGTCTTGTCATGGCAGCCGAGCTTCATCAGCAGATGGCTGATGTGAACGCGCACGGTTCTTTCACTGATGGAAAGCGCGCTGCCGATCTCCTTGTTGGTCGTTCCGTGCGCCATCAGCCGGAAAACCTCCATCTCGCGCGGACTCAGCGCGGCCCGGCGCATCCTTTCCACGAGTCGCGCCGCGATCTCGGGCGCGAGCGGGCTCTCCCCTGCATGCACGGCGCGAATGCCCGCCACCAGCTCCTGTCCCTCGACGTGCTTGAGGTAGTAGGCGCGCGCTCCGGCCTGCATCGCCCTGTAGATGTCCTCGTCGCCGCCATGGGCCGAGACGACGATGATTTTAGCGGCCGGCTGCTGCTTCATGATCTCCGAGATGGCCTGGACGCCGTCGATTCCCGGCAGCAGGAGGTCCATGAGCGTGACGTCAGGGCGCTGCTTGTGAAAGAGCGCGATCGCCTCAGGACCGTCCTTCGCTTCCGCGACCGTGACCATGTCCGGTTGGCTTTTAACGATCGCCGCCAGGCCCATCCGGACCATGAAATGATCCTCGACGATCATCACGCGAATCCGCTTCTCGGCGGCCATGCGAGCGATCACTCCTTTCGTGAACCGACGTTCCGGGGCAGCTCGACGAGGACTTCCGTTCCGCCGGCGTCTCCGCTCTCCAGTCTCAGGCGCGCGCCGATTTCGTCGGCTCGTTCGCGCATCCCCAGAAGCCCGTAGTGTCCCGCGGCCGCTGAAAACGCCGCGCGCGTGTCGAACCCGCGGCCGTCGTCGCGGATCGTGACCGTCAAGCGGCTCCCGGCGCACTCGATCTCGACGTCGAGCGTCCTCGCCCGCGCATGCTTCACGACGTTGGCGACGGCCTCCCGCACGATTCGCAGCAGATTGTTCTCGACGTCGGCGTTCAAGCATGGAGCGGACCCGTTGACGCGCATGCGGACGTCAAGCTCAACGCCGGCCGCGGCCCGTGATACGACGTCCGAGATCGCGGACGCCAGATCGCGCGTCTCGACGACCGGCGCGCGCAGGTCGTGAATGGCGCGATAGGCTTCCGCCAGGCTGCCTCGAATCATCTTGCTCGATTGATCCAGCCGCTGCTTCAGCGCCGCGGGAATCTCCCGATACTCCATCACGACGGCGTCCAGTTGGAACGCGACGCTGTTCAAGTCCTGAGCGAGCGTGTCGTGCATCACGCGCGCCAGGCGATCGCGCTCGTTCATCACGGCTGCGCGGCGCTTCCGAACCTCGATCATCCGCAGTCGACGGACGCCCCAGACGATCGCGCCCAGGACCGCGACCGGCAACCAGCGGAAGGGCCCGGTTCGATACCAGCGCGGCTTGGAATTGAGCCCCGGCGCCGGCTGCGTATCGCTCCAGCTTCCATCGCTGTCGGCCGCCTTGACCATGCGGCTTGCGCCGCCGGTCGCGCCGATCTGGAGATGACGGTCCTGCATCGTCGCGCGGCGAGGGTCGCGGGCCGCGATTCGAGTCGCCGGCCAGAGAGCGCCGAGAAGACCGAAAATCCAGAGGATCCTGATCATGCGCGTCATCCAGGCATCGGACGGCGATAGCGATAAGGATAAGGATAAGGATAAGGATGAGGACAGACAGGAAACCGTCGATTCAACAATCCAACGATGAGCGACGAACGTTTCGACTCGATCATTAGTGTCATTGTATCCATGATGACAGGTTAATATACTTTCACATTACAAAGCGCCGATTGTGGTGCGTTCTGGACGCGGCCATGCCGTGATGGAGAGGTTCCCGTGAAATCATCGACACGTTGTCTGACGCGCATGCTCCCCTTCTTCCTGTTGCCGGCGATCCTGGGTCTTCCGGTTCGCGCCGAGGACGGGCACCGCCTCTGGCTGCGCTACGATGCGCTGGACGACGCGGCGCGCGACCCGTATCGGCGGTCCGTCTCGGCGGTCGTCGTGCAGGGACAATCGCCCGCCGCGCGCATCCTGCGCGACGAGCTCAAGCAGGGACTGAGCGGCCTGCTCGGCGAACCCGTTCCCGTGTCGAACAAGGCATCGAGCCCCGGCGCGGTCCTGGCGGGAACCCCGGACAACTCTCCCCTGATCGCGAGCCTCGGGTGGGAGAAGGAGTTGCGGCGGCTGGGTCCCGAGGGGTATCTTATCCGCCGGACCGAAATCCAGGGACGACCGGCAAACGTCATCGCCTCGGCGGGAGAGAGCGGCGCGCTTTACGGCGCCTTTCACTTCCTGCGTCTCATTCAAACCGGACAGTCGATCGAACGTCTCGACGTCGCCGAACGCCCGCGCATCGCGCGACGTCTCCTGAACCACTGGGACAATCTCGACGGCTCGATCGAGCGCGGCTACGCCGGAACGTCGCTCTGGAACTGGGCCGAGCTGCCCGGCCGCGTCGACGGACGCCTGCTGGATTACGCGCGCGCCAACGCCTCGATCGGGATCAACGGCGCCGTATTGAACAACGTGAACGCCCGGCCCGAGTCGTTGAGCGCCGAATACCTGAAAAAGACGGCCGCGCTGGCGGACGCGTTCCGGCCCTACGGCGTTCGCGTCTATCTCTCCGCCAACGTCGCCGCGCCCAAGCTGCTGGGCGATCTTCCGACCGCCGATCCGCTCGACCCGGACGTCGCCCGATGGTGGCGGGACAAGGCGAACGAGATCTACGCGCTCGTCCCCGACTTCGGCGGCTTCCTCGTCAAAGCCAACTGCGAGGGACAACCCGGGCCGCAGGATTACGGGCGAACGCACGCCGAAGGCGCCAACGTTCTGGCCGACGCTCTTTCGCCCCACGGCGGCGTCGTCATGTGGCGCGCCTTCGTCTACTACAAGGACGATGTCGACGACGATCGCGTCAAGCGCGCCTACGGAGAGTTCGTGCCGTTGGACGGCCTTTTCCGTCCCAACGTCTTCGTGCAGGCCAAGAACGGTCCGCTCGACTTTCAGCCGCGAGAGCCGTTTCACCCGCTTTTCGGCGCCATGCCCCGCACTCCGCTCATCGCCGAGCTGCAGATCACGCAGGAATATCTCGGCCAGTCGACGCACCTCGTGTACCTGGCGACGATGTGGAAGGAATTTCTGGACGCGGACACCTTTGCCGGAGGTCCGGGGTCGGAAGTCGCCAAGATCGTCGACGGCGCGCTGGATGGCCGCGAAACCACGGGCATCGCCGGAGTCGCCAACACCGGCAGCGACCGGAACTGGTGCGGCCATCCCATGGCCCAGGCGAACTGGTACGCCTACGGCCGTCTGGCGTGGGATCACCGCTTGACCGCCGAAGAAATCGCCGGCGAATGGATCCGCATGACGTGGAGCCGCGATCCCGAGGTCGTCGCGACGATGCGCAAGATGATGCTCGATTCGCGCGAGGCTTTCGTCGACTACACGATGCCGCTGGGACTCCACCATTTGATCGGCGGCGACCACTACGCCCCGATGCCAGAAAACGACACGGCGCCGCGCGCGGACTGGACGGCCGCCTACTATCACCGCGCGAACGTCCAGGGCCTCGGCTTTGACCGGACGCGCGGCGGAAGCGGCGCGGTCGACCAGTACCATCGGCCCTTGAGCGACTTGTGGAACGATCCGGCCGCCTGCCCCGAGGAGCTTCTGCTCTGGTTCCACCAAAGACCCTGGGACGCCCGGCTGCGCTCGGGCCGTACGCTCTGGGAGGAGCTGTGTCATCGCTATGGAAAGGGCGCGGAGCGAGTTTCCCGCTTCGAGCAGGAATGGCGATCGCTGGCCGGAAAAATCGATGAAGAGCGCTTTCTGGCGGTGGAGCGCAAAATACGCCAGCAAGCGTCGGATGCGCGGGACTGGCGTGAAAAATGCGTGACCTATTTTCAGTCGTTTAGCCGCCGTCCATGCCCTAAAGACTAAGCAAAAAGGCTATGTCCGTATGGGCCATTCCGGCACTTGCATTCCTGATGGACCCAGCGCTAATATTGCCACGTTGACGATCACAACCATGACCATCTCATCGATGAAGCCGGAAGGCATCGACGAGCGTTCAGCTCGCATCAGAAGAGCGCGGCACCCTGACCGAGGTCCACGGACCGGGCGAAGCCGTCGATGTCTCATGTTCATGAGCGATCAAAGCATCGCTCTCACCGAATTGGGAGGCTAAAAAAGACATGACCATTCGGAAAGTTGGTATCTTCGCCGGACTGCTGGCGGCCTTCGTTCTCGCCAGCGGGAGCCCGTTGATGGCTCAAACCACGACCGCTTCCGTGTCAGGCGTCGTGCGCGATGCGCAAGGCGGCGTCTTGGCGGGAGCGGAAGTCGTGCTGACGAGCAACACTCAAGGCACGGCGCAAACGACCACGACGGATGCTCGTGGCAACTTCGTGTTTCCATACGTAAGGCCAGACTCCTACTCGCTCAAGGTGACCTTGGCGGGCTTCAAGGCGGCCGAGCGCCTCAACATGGTCGTCAGTGCGAACGACAAGTTGAACGCCGGCATCATCACGCTCGAGATCGGAGAGATCACGGAAAGCATCACGGTCTCGGACCGCGTGACCGAGCTGCAAGCCACGAGCGGCGAGCGCTCGTACACGCTTGAGAGCGCGGCCATCACGAACATCGCCGTCAACGGCCGGAGCTTCTTCGGCCTGATCGGCCTGGTTCCCGGCGTCATCTCCGGCGTCGGCCAGGGCAACAACGTCTTCACCGATCCGCCCACGCAGGTCAGCAACTTCGCCACGAACGGACAGCGGACCAACTCCAACAACCTGACGATCGACGGCGTCGCGAACATCGACACCGGCGACAACGGCGGCAACATGGCCACGACCAACCTCGACGCCGTGGCGGAGTTCAAGGTTCTGACATCGAGCTACCAGGCCGAGTACGGCCGCGCCGTCGGCGCCCAGGTGCAAGTCGTGACCAAGAGCGGCGGCCGTGATTTCGCGGGTTCCGCCTATTATTACGCGCGCCGATCCGATTGGAACGCCAACACCTGGACCAACAACCGCTCGGGCATCGAAATGGCCGAGGCCAAGCGTAACGATTACGGCTATACCTTGGGCGGCCCGATCTTCATCCCCAACAGTTTCAACGCGGACAGGAAGAAGCTCTTCTTCTTCTGGAGCCAGGAGTTCCAGCGCCGCGAGGATCCCGTGGGCGCGAACAACGTCACCGTGCCGACCGCTCTCGAGCGCACCGGCGACTTCTCGCAAAGCGTCGACCGCGACGGCAATCCCGCGAACCTCATCCGCGACTACACGACCGGGCTGCCGTGCGAGGCCGGCGACACCCGCGGCTGCTTCGCGGACGGCGGCGTGCTGGGCAAGATCCCGCAAGATCGTCTCTATGCGCCCACGCTTGCGTCCCTCAGCCTGTTCCCGGATCCGAACATTTCGGGTCAAAACACTTACAACTACACGAGCCAGGCGCCGTCCGACCTGCCGCGCCGCGAGGACATGATCCGACTCGACTTCCATCCCAATGACAGTTGGCGCTTCATGGGCCGTTACATGCAACTGGACGATCCGCAGTGGTTCCCGTACGGCGTGAGCTGGGCGGCGGGCGCGAACGTCGACACGCTGCAAGGATATCGCCACCAGCCGGGCTACAACTGGATGCTCTCGGCCGTCGGCGTGCTCAACAGCTCGACGGCGATCGAGTTCAGCGTCGGCAGCGCGCACAACTCGCTGGACATCAGCTCCGACGCCGCTTTTCTGAAGCGGTCGGCCTCGGCGATCCAGGACCTGCCGATGCTCTATCCGGACGCCGTCCAGGAGGATTTCGTCCCGCGCTTCGACTTCGTCAACGGCGCGGTCATCGCCAATGCGGCGGGCTTCTACACGCATCAGGCGCCCTTCACGAACTACAACACGACGATCGACGCGATCGTCAACATGACGAAGGTCATGGAGGCGCACACCGTCAAGGCCGGCGTCTACTTCCAGCGCAGCAAGAAGGACCAGAGCCCGTTCGCGCCCTTCAACGGCCGGATCAACTTCCAGGAAAGCGCCAACAATCCGTACGACTCCGGCCATCCTTACGCGAACGCCGCCCTTGGAATTTTCAACACCTTCCAGCAGTCGTCCCAATACCTGAAGCCGCAGTACCGGTACAGCAACCTCGAATGGTATCTCCAGGACAACTGGAAGGCTTCCCGCAAGCTGACACTCGACTACGGCGTGCGCTTCTACTACATGACGCCGCAGTGGGACGCCTCGTCGAGCGTCTCGACAGTGGATGTCACCCGATATGACCAATCCCAGGCCGTGCGGCTCTACTACCCGGCGATCGTCGGCGGCGCGCGTGTCGGTCTGGATCGCGCCACCGGTGAAGTCGTGTCCGCGGGCGATATCGGCCGCATCGTGCCGGGCTCCGGCGACCGGTTCAACGGGGCCTTCATGGCCGGCCAGGGCATCGACAAGACCTTGACCGACGGACCGAAGATGAAGATTTCGCCCCGCTTCGGATTTGCCTATGACCTCACCGGCAAGCAGTCGGCGGTTCTGCGCGGCGGATTCGCGGTCCTCTACGACCGCCCGCAGGGCAACACGGTTTTCGACTACGCCGGCAATCCTCCAGCCGTCGAGAACGTGCAGTTGGAGCAAGGCCTTTTCACGGACCTCGCTTCCGCGGCACGACCGCTCGACGGTCCCTTGAGCGTGGTCCCGTTCCAGTACGACTGGAAGGTGCCCACCGTCTACACGTGGAACGTCGGCATGCAGGTCAAGCTGCCGTCCGCGTTCGTCTGGGACATCTCTTATGTCGGCTCCGATTCGAAGGATCTGCTCATGAGGTACGACTACAACGCCGTGCCGTATGGCGCGAAGTACCTGCCTGAGAATCAGGATCCGACCGCGTCGGCCAGCTCGGTTCCGGGCGCCACATCCCTGGCATCCAACTTCCTGCGGCCCTACACCGGCTATGCGACGATCAACGCGTGGGCCTTCGGATCCAGCGCGAACTACCATGCCTTGCAGACGGCGCTCAATCGCCGGTTTGACAAGGGATTGTTGCTCGGCGTCAGCTACACCTACAGCAAGTCCCTCGGCACGGCCAATGACGATTATTCCTCCGGCCGCATCGACGGACGGGACAAGGAACTCAACTACGGGATCCTGTTCAACCACCGGCCGCACGTTTTCTCCGCCAACTTCGTTTACCAGACGCCCAAGGTGGCCAGCGGCGCCGCGGGCGCGATCGTGAACGGTTGGCAGCTCTCCGGCGTTTTCCGCTACATGACCGGCGCTCCCTACCAGATCACCTACTCGATCCCCGGAATCAACAACACCAACATCACCGGTTCGGATCAGGGCGGCCGCGTCGTCGTCGTGGCCGACCCGGGCAAGGGATGGAGCGGCGACCCGTACGACCAGATCAGCGGCATGGCCTTTGCTCCGCCGCAACCCGGCAGCATCGGCGCGGAGTCGTCGTTGTATTTCGTACATCGACCTCCGGTCAACAACCTCGACCTCTCGCTCTCGAAGTCGATCTTGCTGGATGACCGGCGGAAGATCGAGTTCCGCGTCGACGCCTTCAACGCCCTGAATCACACCCAATTCCTCGGCGTCAATAGCGGCGTCAACTTCAGCGGCTTGACGAACTATTCGGTCACCAATCTGCCGTACGACGCTTCCGGAAATCTGGTCAACCAGAACGGCTTCGGAACGGTCAACGGCGTGTACCCGGCGCGACAGATCCAGCTCGTCGGCCGGATCATTTTCTAGATGCACGTCTGATCCGACGTAACCGGGCCGGCGCTCGCGAGAGCGCCGGCCCTTTTTCATTTTGCATCGACGGGATTCTATTCACCCGTAGGGCCGGGTTGGGATCGCAAGAGGGCTTGAAACCCGCCTCTACGTCTTTGTGTCCGCCACTGCCGCGGGATTCGCCCTTACTTCTTGTCGTCCGCGGGCGTCGCCGTCTTGCCGGAGCGAAGCCGGCGGAAAAGGCAGTCTTCGACGTCGCACAGACTGCAACCGTACGGTTGTCGCGTTACGCGCGCGCCCAGGCCGATGAAGCCGCTGACGGTCTTGATCGGCTGCATGAGCGACGACTCCAAAAGACGCACGCCGCAGAAAAACGGTGGCAACAGACGGAAGAGTTTTCGCTGTTCCGCAACGTTCCAGCCGCAGTAACCGGGGCTGTAGCGCGCCGTGATGCGCATTCCTCGTTCGCCGGCAACCTGGGCCAATCGATCCTGCAGCCGATCCATCGCCTTCTCGACGACAACGGATCCGAGCGTGTCCGAGATGAATCCCGCCAGTGCATCGCCCGAGGCCGTGAGCCGCCGCGAGAGGTCCTCGATGCCGCGGCCCGCGGTGCAGAGAAACGCAGCGAGGCTTTCGACCTCGAAGAGACGTCCGCAGACGATCGCTCCGACATCGAACCGCAATCCCTGAACCGCGATCGCCTGCCGGCGACGGTTGATCGAAACCTCCGGGTAGACGGCGCAACCGCCCTCGATCGACCAAAGATCCGAAGCATCCTGAAGCACGTCGTTTATCGCCCGCAGAGCGCCGGCGGACGCGCCGCCTTCCGGGTAACCGAGCGCCGACTCGAGCTCTTGCGGCGTGGGACGGACATCCGCGAACGCATAGCATTCATGGATCACGTCCCGCGAAACCTCAATGCGCGATGGCCGTCCATGGCGACGCCTGACAACGGTCTCCTGTCTTCCGTTCCCGGCGACCTGCTTCATCGGATTGTTCTCTATTCTCTCCCTACTCCCAATCCCAGAGCGTCAACTGCGCATCCGGCGCCTGGCAATCTCGCCGCGGCGCGACCTCGATCCACTCCCCTTCGCCGCGTCTCGCGGCGATTTCAACCCTGAGATCGGATCGGCCGATCTCGGCGAGAGCCGGCGCCAGGGCCAGACGCACGACTTCAGGATGATTGTTGCTCTCCGACAGATGCGCCAGCACGAGCGCGCGGCAATCGGGGCCGAGATGGTTTCTCACGAAACGAGCCGCCTCGACGTTCGACGCATGGCCGCGAGGACTGGCGATGCGCTGCTTGAGCGCCCAGGGATAAGGGCCGGCGCGGAGCATGGCGGGATCGTAGTTGGCCTCGAGCACGAGCACATGGCACGCTCCGAGAACGCTCGTCAGCTCGTCCGGCACGTGCCCCAGGTCCGTGGCATGGCCGAGGGAGAGGCCGCCGCAGGTCACGACAAACGCGACCGGATCGACGGCGTCGTGCGGAACGGGGAGCGCCGCGATCTCCAGCGCTCCGATACGGAAGGCCTCCCCGCATCCGAAAACCTCGAAGCTCTCGGCCGCGCGCGCCGTCGCCTGCAGCGCCGCGCGCGTGCCGCGCGATCCGCGGATCGGCACGCGATGGCGTTTCGAGAACGAAGCCGCGCCGCGGGCGTGATCGTTGTGCTCGTGCGAGAGAAGCAGCGCGGAGAGAGATGCCGGATCGACGCCCGCGGCGCGCAGGCTCTCGTCCAGACGGCGCGGCCCGAGCCCGGCGTCGAGAAGAACGCGCGTTCCGGCGCCCTCGATGAGAGTCGCGTTGCCGGAGCTGCCCGATCCCAGGATCAGAAAACGAAAAGCCGCGGATGCTTGACGCGCGTCCGTCATGCGCGTGGCCTCGGGCGCCGGGTCACGTTCGGGGCCGGTCGAGGCGCGGGCGGAAGCCGCCGAGATTGCCGAGCATGCTGAGCGTCGGTTGGCGGGAAAAGAGGTCCGCGGCCGTGGATCGCACTTCTTCCGCGCCGACCGACTCGATGCCGTCGAGCAGCTCGTCGAGCGAGAACTGGCGCTCGAAGTAGATCTCGTGTCGCGCCAACTGGCTCATGCGGGCGCCGGTGCTTTCGAGCGAGAGCATGATGCTGCCCTTTAGGTGATCCTTGGCCCGACGCAGCTCTTCATCGCCAACCGTCTCGTCCGCGAGCCGGCGGAACTCGTCAAGAGTGAGCGCCAGCACTTCATCGGCCGATTCGAGGCTCGTGCCCGCGTAGACCGAGAGCGTGCCCGCGTCCGAGTAGGCGGCGATGCCGGACGAAATGGCATACGCCAGGCCGCGCTTCTCGCGGATGTTCTGAAACAGCCGCGAGGACAGGCTTCCGCCGAGAACGGCGTTCAGGATGTACGTCGCGTAACGGCGCGGATGCGCCTGGGGGTAGGCCGGCAATCCCAGGCACAGATGCACCTGCTCCAGCTCCTTCTTTGAACGCGAGATGATGCGCGAGGCGGCGTTCGGCGGCGACGACAGATCGCCGTCGGGCCGCGCCGAAAGCTCGGCAAACCATAGATGCACCAGACGCGAGACCTCGGCGTGCTCGACATGGCCGGCGACGGCGACGAGCACGTGCCCGGCTTGATAGGTCGAGCGAAAGAAGTCTTTGAGATCCCCGCTCTTGATACGCGACACGCTGCGTTTCGTGCCGAGGATCGATCGTCCTAGCGGATGGTCGGGCCACAACGCCGTGGTGTACAGCTCCACGACCAGATCGTCGGGCGTGTCCTCGACCATGTTGATTTCCTCGTGGATGACTTTCTTCTCCTTGGCCGTCTCCGCAGGATCGAAAAGCGGATTGAGAGTGATGTCGGCCAGGATCTCGATCGCCCTGGGCAGGCATTCGCTCAACACCTTGACGTGAAAGCATGCGTACTCCTTGGCCGTGAAGGCGTCCATCTGGCCGCCCATCGAGTCGACCGCGGCGGCGATCTCCGCCGCCTTACGGGTCTTGGTGCCCTTGAAAACCATGTGCTCGATGAAATGACTGATGCCCGAGAGGCTCTCCGGCTCGTGCCGGCTGCCGCGCTTCAGCCACACGCCCATGGCGACGCTGCGCACATGGGGCATGGACTCGGTGACGAGGGTCAATCCGTTGGAAAGCTTTTCCTTGACGATCATGATAACGAGCGCGCGGCTTCATTCGACCTTGCGCGCGACCCGTGAAACTACGCTATCACGCGGCGAATGAGCGAACAAACGTCAATCGATGACGGATGATGCCGCGACCGCCAGCGCGATCGATCGGCGAGGCGGCGAACCGTGGAAACGCCCCGCGCCTCCACGGCTTCGCGGTCTTTCCTGTATGCCGCTTTACGGATTGACCCGCTGGCCTGACGAATCGGTCAATGGCCGGAGAGTGTCGATTTCCGGGCACGACAGCGGCGGAAGCAGAAGCCGTGACGGCGGCGGTTTTTGCTCGCGCAGCGCTTTCGCGACCAGCTCGATCGCCGGGCCCGTCGCCACCGGCATGATCACCGTCGCGGCCAGCTCATTTTCGGCGACGAGACGCTGGCCAAAACTCGGCACTCCGTCCACGCCGGTGACGAGGACGCGCGCCAGCGCCGGTTTTTCAAAAGCCTGCGCGGTCTCCCTGAGCGATTTTCCGGCCGCCACGGCGAAATCATCGCACTGGCACCCCACGAGAGCGGGCGTCACTCCTCCGGGCACGACAAGACGGAGCCAGTCCGAAACGATTTTTTCACCGGTCGCGGACGTCCAGTCGCTGCCGGCCACGATAGACAGCTCGATGTTCGATCCCTTGAGCGCTTCTCGCGCGCCATCGAGACGGCGTTGGGACGTGCTGCTCGTCGAGGGGCCCGTCACATAGAGGACCAGACCGCCGCGAGGCAGAAAAGCGCGGAACTGCCGCGCCTGAATGCGGCCGATCTCTTCGTTGTCGGCCGTCACCCACGAGAGAAGCACGTCCGGAAATTCCTTCCGGACGGCGTCGATGAACTGGCCGTCGCCGTGAATCAGCACGATGCCGACGCCGGCGCGCGCCGCGTTCTTGACAACCCGCTCCATGCCTCCGTCGCGCACGGCTTCCACGATGAGGGCCTGGGGCCGTCTGGCGGGATCGCAATAAACCTGCTCGCATATCTGGTGAATCTGGCGCGTCGCGTCGGCGTCCGCGAACTGCAGAATGACGTCCACGTCCAAACGCCGAGCCGTCGAGAGCGCGTCTTCCTGGGACTGAATCTGATAGGCGTTGGCGGCGGTGATCAGATGAACCGCGATCTTGGGCTTCACGAGGGCCATCTTATTCATAAACGACGCGCATCGCCGAATCCGCAAGCGGAACCTTCCTGGATCGGCGGCGCGATCAAGCGCGCTCGAAACCGGCGGCTCGGCGTCTCATGATTCATGACACGACCTCCGCCTCGGCACGCCACAATTCCACACTACCCCCAACCCGGGAGCATCGTCAAGCGGCATGCCGTCCGCTCACATCTCGCTCCGCAGAGCTTCATCAAGACGACGTCCTTGGGCGCCGCGGTGTTGTCGATCGCCTCTCCTTCGGTTGAAGCGTTCAGTGCGCCGACGGCAGGAGCACCTCGAAGGACAGCTCGTCGCCGTCGCGAGCGGGGCGGATCAAGCGGCCGCCGTTGGCCTCGACGAGCCTTTCCACGGACGTCAGATCCATCTGCCGGCGAGTCTGGCGCGCGGCCGTGTCCGCTCCGCCGCCGAGATCTTGCTCGGTGATCTGCGCGCGCGGGAAAAGAATATTGAAGCGGACCGACGGCCGGAGACGAACGCCTTTGTCTCCCACTGCTTCGGCGGAATCGATGCGAAGGCGCACGAGCGCCGGGTCGTTGCACCGGTGAGCGGCGCTGATCACGAGCTTGGTGAGAGCTTCCGTGATCTGCTGGCGGTCAACCAGCACGTCGGGGAGGTCATCTTCCGGCTCGATGCGGATCGGCGGGGTGCGGTTCTCGAACTCGGTCCCCAAAGCGTCGACCGCGCTTCGGGCGAGGTCGACAGGCGCGCAGTACCGCAGGGCGAGCTGGGCGCGCCGGCGCACCGCCGCCCCCTCATCCGTCAGCTCATCCTCATCTTGGACGTCGGTTGCGAAACCCGAGGCGATCGACGCGAAAGTGGCGTCGCCCTGAGGCGTCTTCTCGATCGCCCGGGCGCGAGGGCCGCGTCCGGCGGTCGCGTCCTCCTCGCCCAGGAGCTGAAGACGGGGATCGCTTTCGTCCTCGATCGTTTCCGCCAGATTTCGGAACAAGAAAATAAAGCCGACCTCGTCGCGCAGCTCTTCCGGAGCGCGCGTGATCGACATGCCGACGTAGAACTTCTCCCCGCCGGGGCTGATGAACGGAAAATCGAGGCGATGTTCTTGATGCGGCGCTGCCCGCGCGCCGATGACTTCGGCAAGATCCTCGTTGTGACCGAAGATCTCGACGACCGAACGCCCGACGCAGTCGGCCAGGCTGGCGCCGAGAGTACGCAGCGCCGAACGGTTGGCGAAGGTGACGACGCCTCCGGCGTCGGCGGCCAGCATTCCGGAGACCATGGCGTTGAGAATCGTTTCGGTAAAACGCCGGCGCTCCTCGACGCGCGCCAGGGCCGAGTCCAAATCATGCGTGCGATCCGCGACGGCCTTGTCGATCGCGCGCACATCCGCGTGCTCGGGCGCCTGGAGAAGCTTCGTCACGTCGTGTTGCACGGCCACGTAGTGCGTGAGGCGACCGGAGGCGTCGACGATGGGCGCCACGGCGAGGTCGTTCCAGAAAGGCTGGCCGTCCTTGCGATAGTTTTTGAGCAGGACGTTGCAACTGCGCCCCTCGGCAAACGCGTCTCGCAGCTCGGTCATGGCCGTAACGTCGGTGTCCGGGCCCTTGAGTAGACGCAGGTTGCGTCCGCCCAACTCGTCGGCCGCGTAGCCGGTCATCTCGTGAATCGCCGGATTGGCGTAGGTCATGGAGTACTCGGAGGAACGCGCGTCGAGGATCGTCATGCCGACGGGCGCGGCCTCGACCGCCCGCCGCATGAGATTGAGGCGTTTCTCCTCCAGACGACGCTTGAGCAGCCTTCTTGTGCGGTGGCGGATGAGCGCGAGATTCAGCGGTTTGGCGATCGTCTCGTCGGCGCCGCTGGCGAGGGCGACCTCGACGGCGCGCTCCGAGCTGAGCCCGACGATGATGATCGGCGGCGTGTCGATGTCGGGCAAGGCGCGGATGCGCTCGCAGACGGAAATGCCGTCGAGCACGGCCAGGAAGGCGTCGAGAAGGACAAGGTCGAGGTCGAGGCGGCGTATCAAGGCCAGCGACTCGACGCCGTCCGAGGCCTCGATGATCTCGATCGCTCCGACGTGCAGGATGCGCCGCAGCAGCTCCCGGGTGGCCGAATCGCTCGTCGCGAGAAGGACTCTTGCCGCTTGATGGGACTTCGCGTCCGTCTCGGGGCCGTCGGTCATCGCATCCATGCCCAGACTCGACCGTGAATATAGCTCATCATGAGCGCAAGCGGCGGCTCGGTCAAGGCATGCGTAACATCATGAAATCGTGACGCGGCGCCGGGATCAAACGCCGCTGTACGCCGAGAAGCCGCCGTCGACGGTGATGATCGAGCCGGTGACGAATCCCGAGGCGCCGTCATCGGCCAGCCACAAAAGCGCGCCCAGGAGCTCTTCGGCCTTTCCGAAGCGTCCCATCGGCGTGTGGCCGACGATCTTCTCGCCGCGCGCCGTGAGCGATCCGTCCGGCTTGGTGAGCAGCGCGCGGTTTTGTTCGGTCAGGAAAAACCCGGGAACGATGGCGTTGACGCGGATGTTGGCCGGCGAAAGGTGCACGGCGAGCCATTGCGTGAAATTGGTGACCGCGGCCTTGGCCGCGCTATAAGCCGGGATCTTCGTCAGGGGCTTCAGGGCGTTCAACGACGAGACGTTGATGATGACCCCCTTGCGGCGCGCGACCATGGATTTGGTGAAAACCTGGCAAGGCAGAAACGTTCCGAGGAAGTTGAGATTGAAGACGTATTCGATGCCCTCCTGGGAGAGATCGTAGAAGCTGGTCGCGCCCTCGACGACCCTGCCGGCGTCCTCGGGCTTGAGATACTCCGCCGACGTCGTGCCCTTGGGATGGTTGCCGCCGGCGCCGTTCAGTAGAATGTCGACCGGCCCCAGCTCTTTCTCGATCTCGGCGTTCGCGGCTTCGAGCCTGGCGCGGTCCAGCACGTCGGCCGAGACGCCGATGGCGCGGCCGCCCGCCTTGCAGATCTCCTCCGCCAGCCCGTCCGCGACCTGCTTGCGCCGGCCCAGGACGGCCACCGACGCGCCGCATTCCCCGAGCGCCTTGGCCATCCTGCCGCACAAAACGCCGGTTCCGCCGGTGACCACGGCGACCTTGCCCGTCAGATTCGTCCGAAATGGAATTGCCATGGGATTTCCTCTTCCTTTATCGCAACGGACTCCATGCGCTCGCCTCAGTCCCGCTCCTCATCGATCGCGTTCTGCCGCAACGTGCCTTTGACGCGACCGATGAGCGTCGCCTTGATGAAGGCGTCGATGTCGCCGTCCAGGACGCGATCGACGTCGCCGACCTCATGTTTGGTCCGATGATCCTTGACCATCCGATAAGGGTGCAGCACGTAGGAGCGAATCTGGCTGCCGAAGGCGATCTCCTTTTTCGCCGATTCGACGGCCTCGAGCTTGGCGCGCTGCTTCTGCAACTCGAGATCGTACAGGCGCGCGCGAAGCACTTTCATCGCCAGATCCCGGTTGCGGATCTGGCTGCGTTCGTTCTGGCACGAGACGACGAGCCCCGTGGGCAGATGGGTGATGCGCACGGCCGAGTCGGTGACGTTGAGATGCTGGCCTCCGCAGCCGCTCGATCGGTAGGTGTCGACGCGCAGGTCCTTGTCCTGAATCTCGATCTTGATGTCCTCGTCGACCTCGGGCCAGGCGAAGACCGAGGCGAACGAGGTGTGACGCCGCGCGTTGGCGTCGAAGGGGCTGATTCTCACCAGACGATGCACGCCCACTTCGGCCGAAAGGTAACCGTAGGCGTACTCTCCCTGCAAGAGCACGGTCGCGCTCTTGATGCCGGCGCCCTCGCCTTCCTGGACGTCCGTGACGTCGCGCTTGTAGCCTCTTTTCTCGCTCCAGCGCAGATACATGCGCAGGAGCATCTCGGCCCAGTCCTGGCTGTCGGTTCCGCCCGCTCCGGCGTTGATGGTCAAGATGGCGTTGGCGCGGTCGTGCTCGCCGCCGAGCATCTTCTGGAACTCGGCCGACTCGACGAGCGAGCCGAAAGCGGCGAGAGCGGATTCCAGATCCGCGCCGACGTCCTCGCCCTGCGCGAGCCATTCGACGAGCACCCGCGCGTCCTCCTCCTGCGTCTTGAGGTTCTTGATCAGATCGATGTCCGACTCGACGCGCTTGCGCCGCTGGAGCACTTTCTGCGCCGCCTCCTGGTCCTTCCAGAAGTCGACGCCGGTCATGCGTTTCTCGAGGCTCTGAATCTCGAAATGGAGCGCGTCCGCGTCAAAGGTAGCCGCGGACATCCGCGGCCCTCGCGATCAATTCCTCGAAACGACGAACATTATCTTCGATCACGTTATCCTCCAAAAACGCATTGTACTTGATATTCGCCCGCTTTCTTCGGCGATCGAGCCGACGCATCGGCGATGGTCGCCGCATGCGGATCCGGACGGCGTGCGCCCGCACGAGCGGCGTTAACGGTCGACGTCGATCTTGATGCGCGCGATGACCGTCGTGAGCCGATTGTACAGCTCGACAATGTCCCCGACGGCGCCTTGCTGGTCTCCGTGGCGCCTGTCGAGGGTTTTTGCGTCTGGATCGTCTTTGGATTTTGC
>JAFGSN010000166.1 GCA_016934575.1 Vicinamibacteria bacterium | reverse complement strand
CTCGCGCGCTTTCTTCCTGCATCAGCTCCATCCGCGCGCCGATGGAGCTGATGTCGGTGATGCGGCCTGACGCGGAGAAGTCTCCGCTGCTCGTGATGCTCATTCCGAGATCGCAGTTGAAGCGGCGTCCGAGACGTCGGTCCGAGGACGATACTCCCAAAGCCATAATGAAACTCTAAAGCCAGTCCCGGCCCAAGTCAACAACAAGTGGAGAGCCAGATACGATATGTGTTACTCCTGTCGCGCTTGATATTTTGAAATCCACAATATCTTGTATGGTTGACCGGCGTGAAGTGTGGAGTGCAACACCGCCACGATAGTGTTCATGGCCCACACCGAACGAATCCAGCGTTGCCGCCGATCGCCGTCGTCGGCCATGAGAGCAGCCCTTGGACGCACCGCGCGCGCGAGGTTGGACGATGATCTTTCCGCCCGGACGCCTCTGTCGTGACGATGGTGGAAGGCTCAATGATCGAGCATGATTCCCATGCAAGAAAAAACGATTCGGGCAGGGCGAGGCTTGCAGCGCGAAAGCCGGCGCGTCAAGATGGAGACGCTTGCTGAAAGGAGAGTCGAGGATTGGATGCGCGGAGATCGGTGCTCATCCTGGCTTCGTTCGTGATCGTCACGCTCATTCCGGCGGCGCGATCGGCGGCGCGGGAGCGCGTCGGACACGTGGACGTTTTCATCATGCTCGACGAATCAGGCAGCATGAAGCCCGTTTTTGGCAAGGTGACGGCATTCATCGCCGAGGCGCTCGTGCGCGACTATCTCGAGCCGGACGACTATCTTTGCATGGTCGGCTTCAGCGACGCGCCGCGCATTCGTGTGAGCCAGCGCCTCGGCTCGGCGGCCGAGAAGGGCAATTTAATCGAGATCGTGCGCGATCTCAACGTCGTGCCCGAGGGGCACACCGACATGGGGCGAGCGCTCGAAGCGACGACGCGCCAGATCGAGACGCTTGCGCATCCGGCGCACCAACCGATCGTTCTCGTCGTCACTGACGGTCTCAATCAGCCGCCGCGCGACAGCGCGTACTTCAACCCCGTTCGTCCCGATCGCGGCGTCGGCTTCGCGCCGCCCTCGAGCTTCAACGCCGCTTTCCTCGAGCAGGCGTGCCGCTGCACGGCGCGGGGGCACAAGATCCACGTCGTCGGCATCGGACTCGAAACGGACGCCGAAAGCCTGGCGCGCGCTTTGAGCGGCACGCATACCATCCTGCGCTCCTTTCAGATCGACGAGCTGCGCAGGGCGCTGGCCGGCTTCTGGGACGAGACGATCAACCTCGTCGCGCTCGACTCTCCGGCAGGCGCTTTCAGGGCGGGCACGACCGTTTCGTTGCGCGCGCGACTGCGATCGAGCACGGACAAGGACGGCGCGGTCATCCTGTCGGGCGTTCGCATCGCTCGTCTCGACCGGCATGTCGGCGGCGGCGCCGAGGCCGCGCCGGTCGAGGGGCTCCGGATCGATCTTGCGCGGACCGAATGGCCGGTGCCCGCGCGCGGCGAGGCGGCCTTTGAAGTGCGTCTGACGTTGCCGGAGCGCTTCGTGCCAGGAGACTACGCCGCGACGATCGAGTTCGAGCAGGAAAGCGCCGTTCGCTTCTACCCGCCGCAGGCCGCGCTTACTTTCCACGTCCCGTCGTTCTGGGAGCTTCACGGACGCGTGGTCGTCGTCTCCGTCATGCTGGCGCTCGCCGTCCTGGTCGGCGCGATTCTGTATCGCCGCCGTCCGGTCAGCGTCACGATCGCCATCGAAGGCGAGACGCCGCCGGCGCCGCCGCGCCCCGTGCGCATCGCGATTGGTCATGCCTTCCCGGTCGGCGGCGGCGCGACGGACCGTTTCCGCGTCCCGGGATTGCCGCGGCGCGTCGCCGTGTTCGAGCGGCGCTCCGTCGAGAGCTTCGCGGTCCTCTCTTCGCAACCTGAAATCATGCCGACGGTTCCCGAGTACGGCCTCGGCGATCCGGTCGAAGTGCGCGGCGACGTCCGGCGCACGGTCCGCTTCATTCGCGCCGGTCATCGCGGCAAGCGTCCGCGGCCGCAACGGCCTCGGCCGACTCACGCCGCCGCAAAACGCGCGCCCGGCGGGATCGACTTTCGGTGACGGCCATAGCCGGCGCGGTCGTGACCGGCGCCGATCTCGAGGCGGCGGCGTTTCGGATCGAGCCGCTACGCCGCACAATGGCGGCAAAGCGCGTCGGGCTCGCTTTTTCAATCGGCGCCACGATGATTTACGCTGCTCGACGAGCGATCGTTCGCGCGCCCGATCCGTCGGTCAAGGGGCGCGGGAAATGGGCGGCTCCCGCCTTCCCGTTTGACTCCATCGACTCACCGTCCTAGTCTCATCGTGCCGTTGAATCCAGGAGTTCCAAGGTGGCCACTACGCCAGTGATCGTTGTCGGCGTCGGCGGAACGGGAATGAAAGCCCTTCTGCATCTCAAGAAGCTCATCGCCCTCCATCGGCCCGGCGGCATGGCCAGCCTGCCGGCGTTGCGCCTCATCTGCATCGACTCGGACGATCTCATCAAACCGGGGTCCTCGCCCGATCCGGATATTCCGGTTTCCGAGCTGGCGCTCGATCCCACGCAGGAATACCAGAAGCTCGACATTCCGGGCAACGTTTCCTATGCCGATCTCGATCGCGCCCGGGCGTGGTTTCCCAGGGAGCTGGAGTATTACATCCCGGATCTCTCGACCGGATGCAAGCAGTACAAGGCCCTCGGCCGATTGCTGTTCTCGTGGAATTATCCCAAGGTCCTGCGGCTCGTGGAGCCGCTGCGCGGAATGGTCGACTCCAGCCTGCTCAAGACGCTCGGCGTGACGCAGGTCGAGGATCCGCTGGTGTTCGTGATCTCGTCGCTGTGCGGCGGCACGGGCGCCGGCATGTTCATTGACGTCGCTTATATGCTGTCGAACCTCTGGAAGCGCAAATGGACGCGTTTCAACACCAAGGTCTGCGCGCTCCTGGCGCTCCCGAGCGTCTTCGCCGACATCTCTCAGGGGACCGAACGCATTCGCTCGAACGCCTACGCCTCGCTCAAGGAACTGGATCATTTCATGAACAAGGACGTTTACACGGATTCCGAGCGGGCTTTTCGCGCCGACTACCCTTACGTGGAGCACCCCGAGACGTACGCTTTCGCCCCCTTTGACCGCGTCTTCCTGTTCGACGGCGGGAACGGCCGCGTGAGCGTCTCGTCGGCGCAGATCTACGAGATGATGGCGCGCTATGTCTATCTCATGGTCTCGGGCGAGCTGGCCCAGGAGTACAACAGCATCGACAACAACTTGAATCCCAAGGTGCGCGGCACGTACCGCCTGCTCAACAAGCCCACCTGCTACTCGTCCTTCGGTTACTATTCCGTGGCCTTTCCCAAGCGCGTCGCGGTGCAGCTTGCCGCCGCCGATCTGGCATACGATCTCGTGCAGCAGGAACTGACGAGCGCCCTGGCCCAGCGCGAGATCGACGACCTGGCCGACGCCTTCATGACCGCGAACAAGGTCGCGATGAGCGCCCAATCGCCCCAGATCCTCCACGCGCTTTCGTTTTACAACGATTCCACGGGCCATCGCGCCAACATCCAGGACACGATCGGATCGACGATCGCCAACATCGATCTCCAGGACGAGCCGGCCGAAGGCTACGAGGCCATCGTGCGCGAGTACGACACGCGCTTCTCGAACGCGGATCTCATGCTCTTCGAGAACGATTGCCGCCGCGAAGCGCAGCGACTGCTGCGCTCTTTCCGCGCCAACCTCGAAGCCGAGATCCAGCGGCTGAACGATCCGCAGCGCAACGGCGGCATCCGCGGCGCGCACCTTTTCATCGAGGAACTGGCCCAGGAGATGACCGAAGACGTGCGGGCGATCGAGGGCCTGGCGCAGCAAACGGAGAAGCAGATCCCGGCGCTCAAGAGCGCGCTCGAAACGCAGTTCCTCAAGCTGCGCGAGACCGCCACGTCGCGCAGCCTGTTCTCGCTGTTCAATCTCAAGCGCGTCATGGGGCAGATCCTAGCGGAGACGCGCGAGACTCTCGAGAGCTTCTGGCTCGCCCGACGCAAGGCCGTCATAGCGCGCCACGCGCTCTTCGTCTACAAGGGCGACGCTCAGTCCGCCGAGCCCGATCTGCGCCGCGGCGCGCTTGACGCCGTGCTGCGCGAGCGCGACGAATACCGCCGCAAGGCGGCGATCCTCGAGCAGACGCGCGAGCTGCTGCACGAGACGCTGCGCGGCAAGCGCTCGGTTCCGGACGGCGAGTTCTCCAAGGTCGTCTTCGATTTCGAGCGCGACGTGGCGCCGGTCGTCGCCGAGGTCAAGTCCCGGCGCCGGGGGCTGGACGAGGCGCGGCGCCGCCTGCGATCGGACGTCTCGCTCGGCTCGGATCTCGACGGTCTGCTCAAGCTGACATCCGACGACGCCTGCCGCTGTCTCGTGCGTTTGTGCTCGGACTTTTACGAGCCGATATTTGCCTCCTGGTCGCTCGACGATCCGGCGCGGCTGGCGTCGCTCGGCGACCTGTCGACGATGGTCAAGACCTGGCTCAACTTCTCTCGTCCTTTTCTCATGATCGATACCGTCGACTCGTCGAAGTACGGTTTCAGCGACGCGCACAACGCCGCGCGTTTCATCGCCATCCCGAACACCTACGCGGAGCGCCCCTGTGAGCGGATACTGAATCGTTGCCCGGCGTCGTCGGCCTCCGAATGCGATCGCTACGGCGGCTGCCTGAAGCGCACGCTTCTCGATGCGCTCCCGGCCGGAACGAGCGTCGGCCACATGACCGGCCGGCACGAGATGCACTTTCTGAGCCTCTATCACGGCATTGCCGCGTCCAGCCTGATCCAGCTCATCAGCGACTCCGCGGGCATCTATCGCAATCACATGCTCGGCAACGAGAAGATCCACATGCTCGGGCCGGTCACGCTGTACGATCTCAAGGAGCCCCTGCCCAACAAGGAATTGGAGCGGCTCAAGGATCGCTTCTATCTCTCCTTCGCTCTTGGATGGATCGTCTGGGACGACAAGCGCCAGGAGTTTCGCTTCAAGGCCGACGCCGATATCGAGCTGGGTTTGCCGCCGAGCGTGGCGCTCGGATCCGACATCGGAACGATCCTCGACGGTTACCACGCGCCCGACGTCGCGACCTCGGGCGCCGTGCGCGGCGCGTTTGACGCCATGGAGCGGCGCTTGCGCGAGCGCGGCGAACGCGATGCGCGCGCCATGGGCGAAGAGGCGCTGTCTTTCGTCAAGAGCGCGAGCGTGCCGTCGAGCGATGAGGAGAAACGGCGCATCTACAGTCTCGGGCGTGAGCTGTCCGAAGGCAAGACGGGGCGGCTCTGAGGACGCCGCCAGTGAGCCAATACATCGTCATCGGCATCAACGCATATGGCGCCGACGTCCTGGCTCGCGCTCGGGCGCTGCCTGTCGAGCGCAACGTCGTCTACCATCATCTCGAGTGCCCGCCCGAACGGCCCGTGGCGCAAAACTACATGGCGTATCGACGGCGGCTGCTCGATCTTCTGAACCGCGAAGTCTTCAATTTCGCCAATACTCCTCTCGGCGTGTACGTCGTGGCTCAGCTCGTCGAGCGGCACATGGCCGACAACGTCCTTCACGTCGGATATCTCTTCAAGACTTTCTTTCGCGAGAACATCATCCTGAGCCCGCGTCTGACGCTTCTCACGTGCCTGCCGACGATACTGCCCGAGGAGGCGTACGAGTGGCTTTCCGAGACGCGCGAGACGCTCGAGCGACTCGACGGCTATGCGGCGCTTCGCGAGCCTTTTCTCCCCGAGTATCCCGATCTCAAGCGCAGGCTGCCCGAGATCTCGGGGCCGCCCTACGAGGACGTCGTCTTCTGCTACTCCGAATCGCTTGATGAAGAGGACGTCGCCGTGACGGCGCAGGTGGCCGCCACCAAGCTCTACTTCGACCTCATGCTGCGTCCGGCGCGCGCCGAGGTCCGTCCCGAGATCCGCGAGTTCTATCGCGGATCAGCCGCCGGCCAGTCCTTCGCCTCGGTCTCCGGCTGCGCCCTGGCGTTCCTGCCTTCGCTCAAGCGCCTCGTGCGTGACGAGATGGAATATCTGCTCATGATGCGGCTGTGCGAGGAGTTTTTCTCGGTTCACGTGCCGGACTCCGCGAGCGTCGAGCCGTTGGCCGACGGCATCGCCAAGAAGGCGCGCGTGTTTCTCCTGCGGGACATCGTGGCGGGCGTCGTCGACGACGCCGTGAACGAGGAACGCTGGTTCGATCTGGCCGGAGCTAACGCGCCGTCCAAATTCGACATCGAGATCTCGCCCTCGGCCGAGGCGCACCTTCAAACGTTCCTCGCTTCGCTCGAGAACGACCGCAAGCGCTTCGCTCCGCGCGTGCGCGATCTGGCCCTCGATAGCGTTCTGCGCCTTCCGGATCGTCTGGCCGCGCTCGTGCCGGCCGAGCATCCCCAGCTCAGGCTGGCCGAGACGGACGCGCTCTTCACGCGCGCCTATCTGCGGCTGACCCGGGCGCTTTCCGACGCCGGCCCGTTCGCGCGCGAGGCGCGCGACGGGTGGGACAGGGCGCGCGGCGCGGTCGAGCGGAAGGTCGCGCAGCTCAAGGAGATCGTCACCGCCAGGGACGCCAAGCTCAAGAAAGGATCCGCAACCGAGGCGAGGGTGATCGAGATTTTGGCAAGCGTCGACGCCCGCGAGCTGCTGCGCCTGGGTCTCACGTATACCGTGGCCGAGGCGCTGTCTCAGGACAAGACTCTTGCGGATCGTCTCCGCGATGCATACGACAAGCGCCATGAGCTCCACGCTTTGTTTCTCAAACGGCGCGGCGAGATCGCCGCTCGCTTCCACAACCGGCGTGACGCCTACTTGCGGGAACGCGAGCTGCATCTTTATGTTTTCAACCAGATCTTCCGTCGTCGACTGCTCGACGCCGGAATCGAAGAGAAGCTCGCCGCGTTTCGGCGCGACAACCCGAAAGGATCGCTGGCCACGCTCGTCGGCGCGTTCTTCTTCGGCAAGTGGATTCACGATCCCGGCCTTTCGCTCGAGACCGTCGAGGGCGAGCTGATGCACGCCATCCGTCTCGAAGCGCGCGAGGAAATAGAGCGTATCGCCGCGACCGTGCGCGTTGAATACAAGGATGTCGTCGGCGTCCTGCGCGAGATCGCCGCGGCTCAGGCCGCCTCGGTCTTCGACATGAAGTACAAGGAGCATCCGCTCGCCGCTTTTCGGGAAGCGACTTTTCTCTTTCACGCCGATCCGAACGTGAAGGTTGATTTGCCTCAGGATTCGAGGAGCGCAATGCTCCAGGACGTCGCCGTCGTCAAGGAACTGCCGTTCGAGGTGCTGCAGGTTTCGGAAATTCACAATCTTCCGTTCCGGGCGCTCAGGCAGTACGCGTCGCTGGAACGGTAG
>JAFGSN010000165.1 GCA_016934575.1 Vicinamibacteria bacterium | reverse complement strand
GGAACGCAATGCGCCGAGAAGCGCGAGACCGCGGTGGAATCGCGGCTCGCCGGTCGTCGTACGGCGGACGCCGGGCGGGAAGAGGCGCCGCTCCGGACCGTCCATGATACCGAGCGATGACGACGCCGCACCGCGCGCAGTCCGCTCCTTCAGGTTGATCGAAACCACAGCGAGGGCAACGCATCATCATCATTATATGCATGATCCCGGCATGCCCTTGTCTCCGATCCGCGCGTTGCCAATCACGCTCGCGCTGGATAAATTGGAGGGCGTATGTTGGAGTCCGTCGAGGCGCCTTCCGCAACCGACGTCCCGAACGCCACGCGCGTCCTCGAGATCGTGAGTCGTCTCGCGGAGGAGCTAGGCGGCGAACGTGCGCGGCGCGCGGCGTCGCTCACCGCTTCTCTCGATGGTGAAGTGGGCCTGGGCAGCCTCGAGCGCGTGGAGCTGCTCTTGCGTCTCGAAAAGGAATTCTCGCGTAGACTCGACGATAGGTTTTTGGAGCTCGACACCGTCCTCGACATCGCGCGGGCGCTTGTCGAGGCGCCGCGGAGCGAGGCGACTGCGCCGCGGCTCACGTCCCGGATCGCTTCACCACGGTCAACGGCCGCCGCTCACGCGCCCGCCGTGACTCTCTGTGAATCGCTGCTCCAGCGCGCCGAGGATGAACCCGACCGGGTTCACGTCATTCTGCCGGAGGAAACGCCCGAGTTGCGCGAGGCGACGTACGGTTCTCTGCTGGACAGGGCGCGGACGATCGCCGGAGCGTTGAAGGAGCGCGGCGTGAGAAACGGAGAGCGCGTGGCGCTCATGTTGCCGACCGGATTCGATTTTTTGAGCGTCTTCATGGGCGTTTTATTCGCCGGCGCCGTCCCCGTTCCGCTCTATCCTCCCATGCGGCTCAATCGACTCGAGGAGTATGCTCGACGCCAGGCGGCGATTCTCAGGGACGCCGGAGCACGATTGCTCGTCACCTTTCCGAAGGCGGCGCCGATCGCGGCCATGCTCAAGGGCACGACGACGATGCTGGACGGCGTCATCGTCGCGGAGGAACTGGGAACATGCGGCTCGATCCTGTCCATTGATCCCGGCCGGGGATCGAGCCCGGCGCTTGTTCAGTACACCTCGGGAAGCACGGGAGATCCCAAGGGCGCGCTTCTCAGTCATGAAAGCCTGCTCGCCAACATACGAGCCATCGCCATTGGCGTCGACTTGAGATCGACCGACGTCGGCGTGAGCTGGTTGCCGCTCTATCACGACATGGGGCTGATCGGTTCATGGTTGTTCTGCCTGGATCAGGGCGTTCCTCTTGTCCTGCTTTCGCCGACGTCTTTCCTCGCGCGACCCGAGCGCTGGCTCTGGACCGTTCACGAGCATCGCGCGACGCTATCGGCCGCGCCGAACTTCGCCTTCGAGCTATGCATGCGCAAGATCCCTGATGCCGCTTGCGAGGGGCTCGATCTTTCCAGTTGGCGATGCGCGCTGAACGGCGCCGAGACCGTCAACCCCGACACGCTCGAACGCTTCGTGGGCCGCTTCGGGCGCCACGGTTTCCGGCGCGAGGCGCTCATGCCCGTTTATGGGCTGGCGGAAAGCGCCGTGGCCCTGTGCTTTCCTCCCCTCGATCGGGGACCGAGAGTGGAGAGGCTGCAACGTGATGCGATGGAGCGACTCGGTCGCGCCGTTCCCGCCGCCGACGGCGAACGTTCCGCGGCGCGCCTCGTTTCCGTCGGGGCGCCGCTTCATGGGCACGAGGTTCGCATCGTGGATGACGGAGGAGAGGAAGCGCCCGAGCGCGTTGTGGGACGACTGGTGTTCCGCGGGCCGTCTTCGATGTCGGGATACTTCGGCAAGCCGGAGGCCACGGCGATGATCACGTTGCCCGGAGGATGGCTGGACAGCGGCGATCTCGCGTTCCGTTTCGAAGGAGAGATTTTCATCACCGGCCGGCGCAAGGACGTCATTATCCGCGCCGGACGAAACCTTGCGCCGCAGGAGGTCGAGGAAGCGGCGTGTTCGGTCGAGGGGGTCCGTAAGGGCAGCGCGGCCGCTTTCGGCGTACGGCGCGAGGATCTGGGCACCGAGGGACTCGTCGTCGTCGTCGAGACGCGGATTCGCGCCATGAGCGAGAGAGCGCGCATCGAGGCCGACGTGATCAGCCGTATCGTGGCCGCGGTGGACGTACCGCCCGACGCCGTCGTGATCGCGCCTCCCGGCACCGTTCCAAAAACATCGAGCGGCAAGGTCAGGCGCTCCGAAGCCCGGGCGCGTTATCTTGCTGGCGCCCTTGTCCCTCCATCGCGACCGGCTCTCGCGATGCGGGCGCGTCTGGCCCTGGCCGGATGCGCCGTCGTTCTGAGGCGGGGAATCGCGGCCGTCACACGCGGCGTCTACGCTTTGTATGTCGCGGTCGTCGCGGGCGCGCTGGCGGCTGCCGTCTGGCCTCTCGTCGCGCTTCTCGACGCGCGCGCATCACGAACGCTCGCACGCGCCGGAAGTCGTCTTTTCCTGCGGCTCATCGGTTGTCCGCTTGCCGTCGAGGGCGTCGAGCGTATCGTCAACGCGGAGCGTCCCGTCGTGATCGTCGCCAATCACGCCTCTTATCTCGACGCGCTGGCGCTGCTGGCGGCGCTGCCGCTCGACTTCATTTTTCTTGCCAAGCGCGAGATCGAAGACTGGCGGTTCATCGGAACATTCTTGCGCAAGGGACGACATCTCACGGTCGATCGCCTCGACGTATCGAAGAGCGCGGTCGCCGCGCACAGAGTGCAAGAAGCGATCGCCGGCGGCGAGTCGGTGCTCATCTTTCCCGAGGCGACCTTCACGGCGCGCGCCGGATTACGCCCTTTCCGGCTGGGCGCTTTTCAGATCGCGCTCGCGACCAGACGGCCGGTCGTGCCCGTGGCGCTCGATGGAACGCGCCGCGTGCTGCGCGACAAGACATGGATTCCGCGTCGTGGTCCGATCCGGGTCGGGATCGGCGAGCCGTTGATTCCGGAGGGGGAGGGATTTCGCGCGGTTGTGCGCTTGCGTGATCGCGCCGTCTCCGTGATCGCGCGCCAATGCGGAGAACGGCCCATCGGCATCGTCGCCGGAGGCTACAGGCGGCCGCCCGATGCGTCGAGATCTTGACGGAGATCGCTGGTTCGTCGCTCTGATAGGAGCTCTCGCTTTGGCGACGGGAATCGGGCTGGGCGTTCCCATGGGCGGCGTTCCCGGCGGACTCGTCGGCGTCGTGTTAGGCGCGGCCTTCGTTCTGCTTTTCGTTCGAAATCGATTCCGCCGCCGTGCACAACGCCGCGCTGCGCTGGCCGGGCCGTTTCCACGGGCGTGGCGTGATCGCCTGATGGATGCCTATGACCACTATGAACGCCTGCCGGTCTTGCACCGGACGCTTTTCGAGGACGACCTCAAGATCTTTCTCGCCGAGAAGCGGATCACGGGCGTTGGCGTCAGGGTGGACGACGATCTGCGCCTGCTCGTCGGCGCCTCGGCGGTCACGCTGAGCCTGGGCTGGCCCGATTTTGAATGGGATCGGCTTGCCGAAGTTCTGCTCTATCCGGACGATTTCGACCGTGACTACAATGTCGGACGTCATGACCTGGCGGGCCAAGCCCATCCCTGGGGGACCGTGATTCTTTCCGTGCCCGCGCTGATCGAGAGTTTCGAGGATCCGGACGACGCATATCACGTCGGTTTGCACGAGTTCGCGCATATGCTCGACGTTGCACAGGCGCGGTTCGACGGCATTCCGCCCGGTCTCGATGAGGCATGGGTGCGTCGCTTCGTGACGTTTCGCGAAAAAGAGATGGAGCGCATGCGCAACGGTCGTTCCATGCTGGACTCCTATGGCGCGCACGATCCGGTTGAGTTTCTGGCCGTGGCGATCGAGGCGTTTTTCGAAACGCCGTCCGTCTTGCGTCGTAGGCTTGGCGATCTGTACGATCTGCTCGCGCTATACTTCGCCCAGGATCCTGCGGGCTGGGACGACGCGCGCGGACGGCGCCATTGACTGACTGCATCGATCCGCAATCACGCCGAGGTCATATTAGCAACGGATAGGCGCCAAGATTCGCCGCAGGGTGATCCTTGCGAATCAGGCTCTTTGCTT
>JAFGSN010000029.1 GCA_016934575.1 Vicinamibacteria bacterium | reverse complement strand
TGGCGTTCGGCGTCTGGGCGATCATGATGGCCGGGCCGTGGCGCCGGGCTTCGCGCTTTTCACGCCCTCCCATCGTGCTCATCTCCGTCGACACTCTCCGCGCGGATCATCTGCCCGCCTACGGCTACAAGGAAGTCCAAACCCCGCATCTTGACGCCTTCCGTCGCGATGCGATCCTGTACGCGAACGCATACAGTCCCGTGCCGCTGACGCTGCCGGCGCACGTCAGCCTGCTGACGGGCCTCTGGCCGACGATGCATCGAGTGCGAGACAACCTCGGCTATCGCTTCGACGGCCGGGCCCATGCCAGCCTTCCGCGGATTCTCTCCGGATTGGGGTATGCGACCGGCGGATTCGTCTCGGCGTACGTTCTACGCGGCGCCACCGGGCTCGGCGAGATCTTCGACGAGTACGACGACGAACGCGAGCCTCCGCCCCCGGGCGCGCCTCCACAGCACGTCGAGCGCGGCGGTTTCAAGACCATGGCGCGCGCGCGCCGATGGTTGTCCGTCACGCACGATCGCCCCTTTTTTCTTTTCGTCCACATTTTCGAGCCGCATGCGCCGTACGCTCCGCCCGCGCCGTACGCAAACCGCTATCGCCTGGCCTACGACGGCGAGATCGCCGCCAGCGACGCGATCCTCGGCGAGCTGCTGAAAACTCTCAGGGAGTCCGGCCTCTATGACAGCGCCGTCATCGTGTTTCTCTCCGATCACGGCGAGGGCCTGGGCCAGCATGGAGAGAAATATCACGGCGTCCTGCTCTATCGTTGGGCCGTTCATGTGCCGTTGATGATCAAGCTGC
This sequence comes from Vicinamibacteria bacterium, assembly GCA_016934575.1. Taxonomy (GTDB): domain Bacteria; phylum Acidobacteriota; class Vicinamibacteria; order Fen-336; family Fen-336; genus JAFGSN01. Next base: position 2,660 of record JAFGSN010000029.1, on the reverse strand, counting down.
CCGGATCCCGCCGAGCCGGAGAGACCGTGACGGCGCCCGTCAGCCTCATCGACGTCGCGCCGACGCTGGCGGAGGTCGCGAGGGCGAAGATGCCCGGAGATTTGCCGGGACGGTCGCTGCTCGCGCCGGGGAATCGCGATCGTTCGCTCTACTGCGAGACTTACTATCCGCGAGTTCATCTCGGATGGAACGAGCAACGCGGGATCATCGGCGATCGCTATCATTACGTCGAAGGTCCGACGCCGGAGCTGTTCGACGTCGTGAGCGACCCCGCGGAGACGGAAAACCTGAGCACGCGAGAGAGCGACGTCGCGCGCGACATGGCCGTTCGGCTGGCCGCCTTCACGACGACATTCACGCTTCCGGAGCGCGTCGAGTCGGAAGACGCGGAAAGGCTGGCCGCCCTCGGTTACGTCGACCGCGTGGCCGCGTCCGTTTCCGGCCCGCTGCCCGATCCGCGCCGATCGATTCATCTGCTCGACGAGCTCAACGCCGCCTTCAAGCTCACCGCCGAAGGAATGGACGAGGAGGGAGTCGGCGCGTTGCGCGCGATCGTCGCTCGTCAGCCGCGTCTCTTCGACGCCTGGTATGAGATGGCCCAGGCTCTAGCGCGCCTGGAACGATTTCGCGAAGCTCATGAGGCATACGTCGCGGCCAAGCGCGCGTCTCCGTCGCTGGCCGGTCCCGCGACTCTTGGCCTGAGTCTCGCCTGTCTCGAGCTGGGGCGCGTCGACGAGGCGGAGGCGCACGCGCGCGCGAGTCTGAGCGTTCATCCCGCGCAAGCCCACGAGCTTCTGGCGCGCGTGGCGCTGGCGCGCGACAGACTCGAGGACGCGGAACGGGAAGCCCGCCAGGCCGTGGGCGATGCCGTGGCGGAAATAAACGCTCAATTGCTCCGCGCCGAGATCCGTATCCGTCGCGGAGACTTCGAGTCGGCGCTCGCCGTTCTTGAAAAGACTCGCGCGCGCGTCGCCTCCGGAGAAACGCGTCTCCCGCGCGACCTCGACTTTCTCACGGGTGACGCGCTTGCGCGGCTGGATCGCAAGGACGAGGCGGAAGCCGCGTTCCGCCGCGAGATCCGGGCGTTCCCGCGCAATGCGCGCGCCTACGTCCGCCTGGCGATCGTTGTTGCGCTGCAGGGTCGCGCGCGCCACGAGGTGGACGGCGTGATCGAGTCGATGGTCTCCGCGCACCCCGCGCCCGAAACCATGCGTCTCGCCGTGGAAGCGTACGAGTCGCTGGGCAATGACGCCGCCGCCAACCGCTGGCGGAAGCGCATGAGCGCGTTCAAGGCGAATCGCGGCGATTGAACGAAGGAAGGCGCCGGAGCGATTCGGCGCTTTCGGGAATTGGAGCACGGAACGTTATACTCCCCCCGTGACGTCTCTTGAGGCAAAGGAAAGTCCATCGATGACAGAGCCCGGCACAATTCCCATGATCGATCTCAAGGCGCAGCACGCGCGTGTTCGCGCGGAGGTCGAGACGGCGATCCGATCCGTGCTCGAATCCGCGCGCTTTATCAAGGGCGAGGAGTGCGACCTGTTCGAGCGGGAGTTCGCCGCGTACTGCGGCGCGGCTCACGCTTGCGGTGTCGCCAATGGAACCGACGCCCTGACGCTCGCCTTGCGGGCCTATGGCGTCGGTCCTGGAGACGAAGTCGTGACGGTAGCCAACACCTTCATCGCCACGGGCGAGGCGATCCTGCTGAACGGCGCCAGGCCGGTGTTCGTGGACGTGGATCCGGCGACCTTCACGATGGATCCGGAAAAACTGCGCAAGCGCGTCACGAAACGGACCAAGGTGATTATTCCCGTTCATCTATACGGGCATCCGGCGGCCATGTCCGCGATTCTCGATGAGGCGAACCGCCGCGGAATCCCGGTGCTCGAGGACGCGGCGCAGGCTCACGGCGCCGAGATCGAGGGCAAACGCGTCGGTTCGCTCGGCCATGCGGCCTGCTTCAGCTTCTATCCCAGCAAGAACCTCGCCGCCTGCGGCGACGCCGGCATGATCACCTCGAACGATCGGGAGTTCGTCGATCGTGTCCGCCGGATCGCCGATCATGGCGCGGGGCGGCACAGATACGAGAATCTCGTTCTCGGGACGAACAGTCGTCTCGACACGATTCAGGCGGCGATCCTGCGAGTCAAGCTCCGCTATCTGGACCGATGGACCGACGAGCGCCGGCAGCGTGTCCGCATGTACGACGAGGCGTTTGCCGGCGTTCCTGAGATCAGGCGTCCCCGGGAAAGCGCTTCCTGTCGATCCGTATGGTGCCTCTATACGATACGGGCCGAGCAACGCGACGAGCTTCAGCGGCATCTGACTTCGCGACGCATCGCCACGGCCGTTCACTACCCGCGGCCGATTCACCTTCAACCCGCCATGGCCGCGGCCGGCGGGAAGGCGGGCGACCTGCCCGTCTCCGAGCAGCTCGGCCGGGAGGTTCTGTCGATTCCGCTCTACCCCGAGTTGTCGGACACGGATCTGGCGCGTGTAACCGGAGACATCAGGTCGTTTTACGGACGCGGCTGAGCTTTTCGTCGACTCCCGATGCGTCTTGTCGCTGTGAAGATCGATCGCATTTCATCCCAGCCTGAAAGGATAGCGAGATCTGGCGATGCGTGCGATCCCGCGAGATCGAGGAGGCCCGCGATGCG
>JAFGSN010000164.1 GCA_016934575.1 Vicinamibacteria bacterium | reverse complement strand
GTGCGGATGTGCGTCTGTTTACGACTGGGCATGATCAGGATGAAGCCGTCCGCCCGGCCGGAGTCGAGGTAGTCGCGGGCCCAGGCGGTCTCGCGCGGATCGACGTTGGCGAGCAGCAGATCGTAGCCGTTCGCGTGAAGCGCCACCGAGATTCCGCCCAGGATCTCGAGCGTGAACAGGTCGGCGAACGAGAACTCCTTGTAACAGCCGTGGGTCACGAATGCGATCGTGCGGCCCTGCTTGAGGCTGAGACGACGCGCGGACGCGTCGATCTTGAACTGGTGCTCATGGGCAAGCGCCTGAATCCGCCGCTTCGTCTCCCGGGAAATCAGGGGGCTGTCGTTCAGCGCGCGCGACACCGTCGATTTCGAGACAGCCGCCAGGCGAGCGATGTCCTCGATCGTCCGCGCTCGTGATCCAGTCACTTTTCGTGCCATTTCTGCAACCGGTTGCATTATCCGCCCAGATTTCATTCATGTCAAGACGGCGATGCTCGTCCGGACTGAGCGGTTCCAATGATCAGAGCAGGACAGACCAGCGATGAGCTGCACGCCGCGTGATCACGGCACGCTCCAACCACGAATGGAGCCGGGATGTCGGGGTGGTGGGTAGAATAAAGCAAGAAGGGATCAAATGTGCGAAATAGCAAGCACAAGACCCTTCGATGAAGACGACAAAGAGAAGCTTGATCCAGACACATGCACGAAAGAAGAATGGGACGCGATGATCGACAGATCACCCGAGGAAGGGCATTCCAGGTTATGTAGCAAGCAGCCAAGCTGCTAACATACGCGCATGCAGAACCTACTGTGCATTCTCTCGATCCTGCTAGCGACGGCCGTCGTCTCGGCCCAGGAGCCGGCGCCTCGCTACACACCGAATCCATCGGGTTTCGCCATCCACCGCGGCACCAACCTCAGCCACTGGCTCTCGCAGGATTTCGGCTGGGCCCCGCGCGACACGTGGATCACGGAGAAGGACATCCAGTTCATCGCCGGACAGGGCTTCGACCACGTCCGACTCCCGGTCGATGAGAAGGAGCTGTGGCTCGAGGACGGCAGTTCAAACAAGCCCGAGATGGCTCGCATGGTCCGGGCGATCGAGTGGTGCCGTGGCGCCGGCCTTCGAGTGATCGTCGATCTGCACGTCTTGAAGTCCCACCACTTCAATGCCGCTAACGAGGGCGGGCGCAACACGCTCTGGACCGACCCGGCCGCCCAGGAGCACCTTCTGTCCCTGTGGCGCGAGCTGTCGGCCAGTCTGCGGCGCTTCCCCGTCGACTCCGTCGCCTACGAGATACTCAACGAGCCTGTCGCCGATGATCCCGAGGACTGGAACAAGCTCCTCGCTCGTTGCTACACGACCCTGCGCGGCCTGGAGCCCAAGCGTGTGATCGTTGTCGGGGCCAACCGCTGGCAGATGCCCCAGAACTTGCCGCTCCTCAAGGCGCCCGAAGGGGACAAGAACCTGATCCTGAGCTTTCACACCTATGTGCCGCTGTTGTTCACTCACTACAAGGCTGATTGGGTGCCGATCAAGACCTACACGGGCCCCGTCCGCTACCCCGGTCCGATCGTGGACAAGGCGACCTTCGCCGAGCTCACTCGCACGTACGACGCGGGCTTACTGGACCAGATCGGGAACGCCGCCGAGGCCTGGAACGCCGACCGGTTGCGCAAGGAGTTCGAACCCGCGATCCGCACGACCCGGAAGCACGGCCTGCAGCTCTACTGCGGCGAGTTCGGCTGCCTGCCCACCGTGCCGCGCGCCGACCGCCTGGCCTACTACCGGGACATCATCTCGGTTTTCGAGGCCGAGGATGTCGCCTACGCGAACTGGGAGTACAAGGGCGACTTCGGGATCTACGAGTGGCTCGGTCTGCCCAAGCTCTGTGGCGCGCCCGATTCGGAGCTGATCCGCATCCTGGTGCCCAAGAAGAGCGCGGCGAACTCGCAGTAGCCCACTGCGCCACACGAACCAAACGCTCAACGACGTGCGGGATATGCGCCGGGAGTCCGGGCCTCCTTCTCGGACCAGCCGAGCAGTACAAGTATCTCGGAAGGAACAAGACCGTCCAACGACATCGGAAGAGGCGTCACGAGCTCGTAGTTATGAAGCTCGGGACTCTTGAAAAGGCCATCCCTGTAATCTGACAGGTAGAGGCTTCCCGCCTCGAGCTCCGGCTGAAGCTGGCGCAGGGCGTCGAGCGACGCCGACTCGACCCGACACTTCTCTCCCGCGGCCGGGCTCCACACGACAAGCGCTTGCGCGCCGCCGCCGCGCCGGATGTAAGCGTTCCCGGCAAGCTGCTTGAGCTGCGGCGTCGCAAGCCGCTCGCACGGTATGCCCATCTGGTCGACACGCAGGAGGGGACTGTCGTAGGACTCGTCGGCCACCAGCAGGTTGCCAACGAAGACGTGGCCGTCGCGCTGGTCGACGTCCGGCGCCGTCGCGGCGTGCCAGCCGAAATGGTCGGCGGCCGCGCTGCGCGGAGTGCGCGCGAACGCCGCGGGCGAGTTGATGAGCGTGTTGTGGTAGACGCGGACGTTCGAGCTGTTGAGCGCCCGAACGCCATGCGCGCAGTCGACGAAGACGTTGCCCGCGCAGATCGCACCCTTCGAGATCTCGAAGAAGAAGCCGTCGAGCGCGCCCTCAACCCAGTTGTCGACGAAGACGCCGTCGACCGTGCCGACGTCGTACCAGACCCCGTTCGAGTGGGGCAGGTCGATCACCAGGTTGTCGCGGCAGGTGACGCGGCGGGACTGGTTGAAGATCTTGACCGCGGACGGGAAGTAACCGGTGAGCCGCTCGACGTTGTTGCGTCTGAAGATGTTCTTCTCCAGGAGCACGTCGGAGGAGCCGATGACGTAAACGCCCTCGGTTGTCGTGTCGCTGATCAACGAATGGCGGATGGTCAGCTTGTCGCCGCGGAAATAGCCCGCCACGCGGGAGCAATGAGAAATAGTCACGTGATCGAGGGTCGTGCCCACGACTTCCTTGCCGAACGTCGCCGGATCCGCCGGGCCCTCGGGCTCGTTCGTGGGCTCCTCGGTTGCAGGGGTCGCGGGCTTCTTTCCTTCGAAATCGAGCGCCCGATAAGCGTACTGCGTGAAAGTGATCCCGCGGATGATCGGCCCCTTGCCGTCCGACGTCTTGCCGTGGCACGGCCGGGTCGTGCGAACAAGCGCGCTGTCCCAGGCGGTGATCTCCACAAGTCGATTCGTGGGGTCGGCGCCGATGTAAACGTGGCCGGCCTCGTAGTCGATGTAGAACAAGTGCGCATCGAGCTCGCCTTCCCATCCGGCCGACAGCAGCGACTCGCCGTCGATGAAGACCATGTCGTTGTTGAAGCGATGGAGCGGCGTGTGCATGCCTTGATGCGCGCGCATCCACCAACCTAGGGGGCCGGCCGGGAAGAGATGCGTCCAGGACGTTCTCCATACGTTGCCGCGTAATGCCTCCCATTTGGTCGCGATCTGCGTCCCCTTGAGCACGGGCCGCTCGTCGGCGTAGGGCTGCATCGTGATGCCCTGATTCAGCTTCAGGCCGCCGATGCGATAGACTCCGCCGCGCAAGATAATCGCGTCGCCCGTAACCACCCGGGCGACGGCCGCCTCCAGCGTTGTGGGTTGCGTCAGCGTCGTGCCGGAAGCGTCGGCTTGCCCGTCAGGCGCCACGTAGTACACGTGGGCGGCCAGTTTCGGCGCCTCGTAGGTCTGTGGAAGAGGTCCGTAGGGACCTCCGGACGGTTGCGCCTGGGCCCATGCTCCTGCAAGTAATATTAAGGCTATAACGATAATGATCGCTGGCGATCCCCCGCGCGACCGGCGTGACGCCATCGAGTTCAAACCAGTATTCATCTCATCTCCCTCCAGTGACCGTTCTACCGGTCGATAATCCGGGCGGCGGGCACGAATCCGGCGAGAACACGCCGACTCGAGATCCCGGCGTCCACTCCGGCAGGCGCTCTAAAATGCAAGATAGCGCGATTACGCGCATCTGTCATCCAGGTCGGCGTGGTCGCCTTCGACTAGAATATCGAGATGATGCATACGTTCCGGATCGCCACGAGCC
>JAFGSN010000028.1 GCA_016934575.1 Vicinamibacteria bacterium | reverse complement strand
CCAATCACAATCGCGGCGCTCCCGGGACGTGATCCCGCCCACGCGTCCGGACCGGCGACTCAGGCGCCGTTCTTCAGCGAGCCGGTTCGGACGCCGCACTGGCCACTCCCGCGCCCTTGATTTCTTCCGAGTCGAGCAAGCCTTCCAAAAGATCCTTGGCCGCCTTCTGCGTAGCCATCATGGTGGCCGTCGTGCACTGCTTGCCCGCGCTGAAGCCCGACATCATGCCCTTGCTGGTCTGCCCCTCTGCCGTGGCGGTCTGCGTGAAGATCTTCTCTCCGGACTTGTCGTAGACATCCACGCGATAGACGATCGTGGCCAGATAAGGCTTCCACGCGGGTCGCGGCACGACTGCATTGAACGAGACAATGCTGGGCTCCACCACCAAGTCAACGCCTTCTCCCGGCGTTTGCGTATCAGAGTCGACCACCGTCTGAAACACTTGTGGCAGGTTCACCTTGAACAGCCTGGCGCTGTACGCGCCCACTGGGTAGTGCAGCCTGTCAAATGGACTGGTCTTCTTCGTATGCTTGAACTCCATGAATTCCTTCGTCAAATACAGACCCACGGTCTTCGCATGAGGCGAGACTGTTCCCAGGTCGATGGTCTCGGGCTCCGGGAACTTCAGAGTCTTGGCCTCCAGAGTGAACCCAGACGCCAGTGTCAGAAGGAATCCAACGATCATAGACTTTTTCATGAGCTTGCTCCTTTAGCGTGCTTAGCAATGGGGTTGATCGGTATTTCGGCGCATCCTTAGCCGCCGGATTCTGTGGCGCTCCGGAGCAGTCCGGCAAAGAGCTCCTTCAGGACCGCGTTCACCGCCCCGACCTCGTCAAAACGTATGGATTTCCAGTTGCCGCGGTTGACCCACAGGACTTCTCCAGTGGCGGCATCAATCAGCGAAGCCTTGAGGATCAATCCCGACGCGAAATCCGGCGTGTAGATGTTGTAGATAAAGAAAGAATCGTTGTTCTCCATGGCGCGGACGTACCCTGAGGCATAGCTGCTGGCCGTTCCAGCGGACAGCACGGCCAATTGCCCCAGCTTCATCCCGCTGGTGTCTCGCACCTGTTTGCCGGCCACGAGCAGTAGATACTCCCCCTGTCCGCTCTGTCCCAGAAAGGCGGCGGCCTTACGTGAGCTGCTGGTCTCCAGGAGCGGCGGACGGGCCAGATACGGCAACCGAATTGGGTCGGTCATCTGCATCGCGGTTCGCGCATCGCGCCAGAGCGATTTGAGCGGTTGCTGATTCTCAGGCGTCACCTTCACTGGAGTGACGTGGAAATCCTTCCCGAACAACGACTGCAGCGCGTCCAGCAGCGCGCTCTCCGCAACGCGGCTCACGTCGGGATCGACTCCCTCGCTGCTGAATCCTCTCTTGATCACCTGCATCTCTGGCGGCACCAAAAGCAGAGCGCCGGATTGAGGGAGAGCGTGGTCGGGAATCGCCGGTTGCCCCTCGCCTTCAATCCTGTCCAGCGTCGCCTGAATCGTGCCGCTGGCGGGCGTGATCTCGATCGTCCGCGGCGCATAGCCGCGCTTTTCCAGGGTCAACGTCAGCGCCAGGCTCTTCCCGAACTTGAATTTCTTCTCAAGCGGCGTCATGCCTGCGACTGTGTTCATCCGCGCCGCCGCTTTCTCGTCTGGAGAAAAGACCGATACCAACGCGCCATCGGGCATGGATTCCACTGTCAGCAGCGCCTTCGTTCCGGCCTGCGACTTGGCGCAAATGCATGCGCACGACAGCATGACGAACATGGACTTGGCTCTCATATCTCGACGCCTCCGGCGCAGAATAGCGTCTTGCGCCGAAAGAGTCTTCGGCTATTCCTTCCGAATTTATTGGATTTTTCTCAGGACAATCGGGCTTCCGAGAGCGTTCCCGTCACTCCCTGCGCCAGCCCTTTCGGCCGAACCAGCGGCTGACGTCGTCCTTGGGAATGCGCACGATCGCGGGCCGGCCGTGCGGACACATTGTCGGATGTCGTGTTCTTGCGAGATCGCGCACGATCGCAGCCATGGCCTCGCGGGCTAGCACCTGTCCGGCGCGCACCGCGGAATGACACGCGATCGTGGCCGCGAGCCGCTCGCGACCCGGCGGAACGATCCATCCATCGGCATCGCGATCAAGAAGATCGCGCAGGATGCCTTCCACGGCTGCTCTGGGATCCAGACCGCGGAGCAGCGCGGGCACGGATCCGAGACGCAGTTCGGCTCCGCCGAAATCCTCCGTCTCGAACCCAAGATCGGACAGCGCGGCGGCGTGTTCCTTGACGAGCGGCCGCAAGCGCGGCGGCAACGTCAGGACAAGCGGCTCGATCAGTCGCTGCGTCTCGACGGAACGTGTTTCGAACTGCGCGACGAGAGTTTCGAAGCGTACGCGCTCGTGCGCCGTGTGCTGATCGACGAGCAGCAGATCCTCGCCGTCGCTGGCCACGATATAGGTATGACGGTGCTGGCCGAGCACGACGATCCGATCATCGGACGCCAGCTCCGGCTCGGCGTCCGACGCCGAGAAGGACACGCCCCGTGACACGGCGGACCCTTCTCCGTCGCCCGGCGCGCCGCCGGCAAAGACGATATCCCGCTGCGCCCAGCCGGGCGTGACACGATAAGGCGTTCCGGGTTCCGCCACGCTCTCGACGAAGGGCGCCGGGGCCGTTTCCCGGGAAGTCGCCGACAGCGCCTGCATGACGGCACGTTCCACGCCGCCGAAAACGGCGCGCATATCGGCGAAGCGCACCTCCGTCTTGGCCGGATGGACGTTGACGTCCACGGCATGCGGCGGAATTTCTATAAACACGAAAGCGACGGGACGAGGATTGGAGACGCCCGCGCCGCGATACGCATCGGTCGCCGCCTTGGCGAGCATGCGATCGCGCACCGGGCGGCCGTTGACGAACAGTCGAATCGCGGGGCGCGCCGGCGCGGGACGATCCGGTCGCGAGACGAAGCCGGATACGCGTAAAGATGCGCCGCTCCATTCCAAGGGCGCCAGATCCATGAGCACGTCGTCTCCGAAAAGCTGATACAGGCGCTGCGCGAGATCCCTCGTGGCCGGCGCCTCGACGACGATTCGACCGCCCGATGTCATGCGAAAGCCGGTTTCGGGCCGTGAGGTGGCGGCGACCGTTATGGCCTCGGCGACGTGCGCCGCTTCCGTGGCGTCCGCGCGCAGGAACTTGCGGCGCGCGGGGACAGCGTTAAAAAGATCGCGGGCCTCGACCGTCGTTCCGCGCGGATGAGCCGTGTCGCGCACGTGCGCCATGCGCCCATGATGAACGGCGACTTCAGTGCCCGCCGTCGCGCCCTCCTCGCGCGTCGTGAGCACGAGCGCACAGACGCTGGCGATCGAGGGCAGCGCCTCGCCGCGAAATCCGTGCGTCGCCACGCGCTCGAGATCATCGAGCGCCGCGATCTTCGATGTGGCATGCCGTTCAACGGATAGAACCGCGTCGTCGCGACTCATGCCGCAACCGTCGTCCCGCACGCGAATGAGACTCTTTCCCCCGTGCTCGATCTCGACCACGACCTGCCGCGCGCCGGCGTCGAGCGCGTTCTCGACCAGCTCCTTGACGATCGAGGCCGGCCGTTCCACGACCTCACCCGCCGCGATCTTGTTGACGAGGTCCTCGGACAGGCGTCGTATGCGGCCGGGCTGTTTCGTTTCTTCCACGCGCGAGATCACGAGACGGACACTACGACGGTTGCGGCGGGCCGTCAACCGCTTCCATCATACGATCGGCGGTCGCGCATCGACTCGCCGTCGATCGTCGCGACGATCAAAATAAGCGTATCGAACGATCTATACTATCGGCTGGAGTACGCTGAATGTCGAATGAGTATTCCTGGCTCTGCCCAAGATGTAATCGCCGAGTGCCGAATCGGGCACGGGAGTGTCACTGCGGTTTCGAACGTGGCCAACTTCCCGGATCGGAGCACTGCCGTCTTCCGGATCCAACTTCGCCTTCGCGCCGGACCGGTCGCCGTCGTGGCGTCTCTTTATACGGCGCGATGCTCGTCTGCTTGTGCGGACTGGGGCTGTGGGCGGCAATCGGGCAACGGAATCAGCCCCGTGCCAGTGAAGACTTGGAAAGCTTGCCACGACAGGAGGAAGCCGATGACATGCGACTCCCGGTCATCTCCACGGAAAGCCAACCGAGCGGAGTCGAGCTCAGGCCCGCCGGGGACGGGATCGAATATCAATCCGACAGCGCATCACCGTCACGGCACGCACCGGAGCCGCCACGGCTCCCGAACGCCGACGCCGCGACTCCAGGGCCGCCTGCGAGAGCTTCCGAGGAAGACGCGCGACTCAGGACGACGGCGCTTATCGAGGCGCGTTTGACCCAGATAGCCGCGGAGATGGGCTCGCTGGAGGTGGCATACCGCGTCTTTGCCCAGGCCTGCCAAAGCCCGGAGTCCGATGATGCAAACACGAGCAACTGGCTCGCCGGTTTGAAGCGCGGCCCCAATTCGGCCGCTGTCTCGGAGACTCCGCCCGCTCATCGGAGAGCTTCATTCGACTGCGCGGGCTCATGGCAAGATCTCAAGATCCGAGTGAACGCGCTCAAGGCGACCCTGGATCAAGCCGCGGAACTGGCCCGACAGAATGGCATGCCCCCGGACAACTGGCGAGAGAGGCTCGATTCACACCGATTGATCGATCTCCAGTCATACTGAAGAGACGCGCATGAACGTCGACTCGGCCCGCCAACCTTTCTCCGAAAAAACGGGGCCTTATCCTTGAGGACGTGCTGAATGCGGGATTGGCGCGAATTGGTCGTGAGAGCGCAGCAAGGCGACCTCGCGGCATTCGACCGGCTGGTGGATCGTTTTCGCGACATGGCTGTCGGATACGCCTTCTCGCGATTGCGTGATTTTCATCTCGCCGAGGACGTCGCCCAGGAAGCCTTTATCCAGGCATACAGGGATCTCGCCACGCTGCGGACGGCCGAGGCCTTCCCTGCTTGGTTTCGCCGCATCGTGTTCAAGTACTGCGACCGCCTGTCCCGTCGCAAGACGCTGTCGACCGTGCCGCTCGACGTGGCGCCGGAACCGAAGGCCCGAAGCGGGGATCCGCTCGAGACGCTCGACCGACAACAGACGCGCAAGGACGTTCTGGCGAGCATCAACAGCCTGCCGCGCCACGAGCGTGCGGCGGTGAGCCTCTTCTACATCGACGGTTACTCGATGGCCGAAGTAGGTCAGTTTCTCGACGTGCCGGCCGCGACCGTGAAGAGCCGTCTGCATTCGGCGCGACAACGTCTCAAGGAGAAGATGATGGGCATGGTGCGCAACACACTGAAGAGCCACGCTCCCGGAAGGGAGCTGAACGAGCGAGTACGCCGGGTGCTGGCGGACGTGCCGACAATAAGCTTCGAGCTTCACCAAGCGCGCAAGAAGGACGCATTGCGTCGTTGCCCCGAATCCCACCCGTTCCCGTCCTGCGTGAGAGCCTGCCTCGAGTACCTGAACGAGGCCATGGGATTCATGAAAATCGCCGTTCATGGCCGAGAGTGGCGACTCGATACGACCTACGTCTACTTGATGGGAACGACGGGAACGGCGTTCGGGCTCAACTGGAAACCTGGGTGGCACATGGATAATCCCGATCTCTCTTATATATCCGCCGATCCTCTGGCTCCCTATCGCCGAGGTCTGACGTCGATCGGCAGGGATTACGAAATTATCGACAAGAACCCCGAGCACGACGACGAGGCGCGCTTCCGCGAACGCATTCTGCAAAGCATTCGCGATCACGGCCGTCCGGTGATCGCCAGGGGCGTCGTCGGTCCGCCGGTCGAATGCCTGGTCACCGGCTTTGACGAGAGCGGCGACGTCCTCATCGGCTGGAGTTACTTCCAGCGCACCAAGGAGTTCGCCGCCGATTTGCAGTTCGAGTCGAACGGTTACTTTCGCAGGCGCGGCTGGTTTGCGGACACGCATCGCCTGATCGTGCTTGGCGACCGGCGGGAACGGCCGCCGTTGCGCGAGGCTTATCGCGACAGCCTTCAGCATGCCTTGACCGTCGCTCGAACGGCGATCACCCACGGCGATCGCCACAATGGCATCGCCGCCTATCGCGCCTGGGCCGACGCGATCCTGGAAGACGGCGAGTTCTCCGGACGAAAGACGCCCGAGCTGCGCCATCGCTATCACGTGCATCAAGACGCCGTGGGAACGATCGCCGAAGGCCGCTGGTACGCCCAAAACTTTTTGCACAAGGTGCTGGCGGACGTGAACGCTCCGGAAATTCTGGCCGAGGCCGCGCGTTGCTATGACGCGCAACACACGCTGATGTGGAAGCTGTGGTCGCTCGTGGGCGGTCCGGGCTATTCGGACAAGAAGGCGCGCCTCTTTGCTGACGGTAGGATCCGCCGCGATACCGCCGCTATCATCCTCCAGGCTCAGGAACAGGACCGCAAGGCCGTAGACTGTGTCGAGCAAGCCCTGGCCCGCTGGTGAGCCACAAGGACAAGCGGCCCCGACGTCTCTGCCGGCAGCGCCCTTCAGCTCAATACCGCAGTTGAAAACCCAGCAAACTGACGGCGTCATTCTGAGCGGCGCACCGCCCCATGAAACGGCGCATGACGGGACAGATGCTCGCGCCCGCGTCACCCCGGCGAAAGCCGAGGTCTGAGTCTGGCTTATTGTTCATTATCCTACGTTGCCGTCGCTCGAAGCGTTCGATTTCTCCGGGCCGAATCGGACACATATCGGCGTTATACTGAATCCGATCATGAACCTTCTTCCGGCGATTCGGGAGCTGATCGAGCACAACTACTGGGCGCGCGACCGGCAGCTACGGGCTTGCGTCGCACTGACCCAGAAGCAGTTCCCGCGGCAGGTGGGCGGCAGCTTCGCCTCGATACGAGACACACTGACGCATCTATTGTGGACCCATCCGCCGTGGCGCATGATCACGCATTTTCTGACTCATCACGATTCTTCGCATCGGTGAATGTGCGGCGCGGATGTAGCCGACGAATCATGGGGGTTCTATGACGAAGCTCTCGGTCAACGTGAACAAAATCGCGACTCTTCGCAACACGCGTACGAACGGGATACCCGATCTCATCCGTCTCGCCACGATCGCGCTCGATGCCGGCGCGGACGGTATCACCGTCCACCCGCGTCCGGATCAACGGCATATCAGGAGCGAAGACGTCGACACGGTCGCCGCGCTGCTCGCGAAGCACCCCAAGGCCGAGTACAACATCGAGGGGAATCCGTTCCACGGCCTGATCGAGCATTGTGAGCGAGTCCGCCCCAACCAGGCGACGCTCGTCCCCGACCGACATGATGATTTGACGAGCAGTCACGGCTGGAATCTGGTCGAGCTGGGCGCGGACGAACGCGATGCGCTTCGCGTCGCCGTCGCTCGACTTCACTCCGCCGGCTGCCGGGTCAGTCTCTTTCTCGATCCCGTGCCACAGATGATGCGCTTCGCGAAGGCGCTCGAGGCGGACCGGATCGAGCTCTACACCGAGCCGTATGCCGTCGACTTCTCTCAAGGGCGGGCGGAGTCCTCTGTTGCCGCCTACTCAGCGGCGGCCGGCGAAGCCCTGAATCAAGGGCTCGGCATCAACGCCGGACATGATCTGAATCTGCATAATCTGGAGCTGTTCCTCGGCCGCTTGCCCCAGGTCGACGAGGTCTCGATCGGCCACGCATTGATCGCGGACGCGATCGAGTACGGGCTCACGGAGACCGTTCGCATGTACCGCGCCATTTGCGCCCAGGCGCGCTGAGCTGAGCCCGAAATCTGTAATCGGAGCGATATCGACGAGTCGGGCATGTAAGAATACGGCAAGGCTGTGCGTCCTGCCGCGTCCGCGACTCGGAAACCGGCGCGCAGGATACGCTTGCTCCGCCCGGGAGGTGGCTCGACATGTCAAACGCTGATCATACGCTTCCGCGGCGTTCTTTTCTGACCGTCGCCGCGGGGACGGCGGGCGCTCTCGCGGCATCCGCGAGAGGCGACGGTCGGGATTGGCGCGGCCGACAACCTGTTCGTTATCCGGATCCGGACGTGGTGATCCTGGAAAAGCGATTCCAAAAGTACAGGCTCGGCAACGCCGCCGTTCAGCGGCTGTACACCGGCATGGCCTGGGCCGAAGGTCCGGCATGGAGCGGCGTGGGCCGTTACCTGGTCTGGAGCGACATCCCGAACGACGTTCAGCTTCGCAGGCTCGAGGAAAACGGGCTCGTAAGCGAGTTCCGCGGGCCCGCCGGGAATACCAACGGCAACGCATTTGATTTCGAAGGACGCCAGATCTCCTGCGAGCACGCCAACCGCCGCGTGGTTCGATACGAACACAGCGGCGCCGTCAGCGTGCTCGCCGCCGAGTGGAACGGCAAACCGCTGAATGCGCCGAACGACGTCGTGGCGCACCCCGACGGCGGCGTCTGGTTCACCGATCCCGGCTACGGCAGCATGGCGAACTACGAAGGCAACAAAGGCGAGTTGCAGCTCAAGGAAGCGGTCTATCGTGTCGACTCGAAGACGGGAACGATCGCCGTGGCGGCCGACGATCTCCACAAGCCGAACGGTCTCTGCTTCTCGCCGGACTACAAGAAGCTCTACGTCGCCGACAGCGGCGGTCCCGCGCCGCACTTCATCCGCGTCTACGACGTCATCGACGGCGCGAAGCTGCGGCGCGGGCGGCCGTTCTGCTCCATGGAGATGGACGGTCGCCACGGCGCCGCCGACGGCATCCGCGCCGACATGGACGGCAACGTGTGGGCCAGCGCCGGATGGGCCGGCGAGGGATACGACGGGGTGCACGTCTTCGCCCCGGACGGCCAGCGCATCGGACTGATTCGACTGCCGGAAATCTGCTCCAACCTCTGCTTCGGCGGCGCGAAGCGGAACCGGCTTTACATGACCGCGAGCCAGTCGCTTTACGCTCTTTAT
>JAFGSN010000163.1 GCA_016934575.1 Vicinamibacteria bacterium | reverse complement strand
TGGGAGATATAGAAGCCTCACTTATACCAATCGTATTAGCGTAAATAGTTCCTACGGCAGAAATTCTCTCATCAATCCTTTCTTGTTCTATAACATGAGCGTTGATCACCTCAGAAGGAACTTTCCCCAATAATTCATCTAAACTACTGATAGGAAAATCAATTCCATCCCTTGCGGTTTGCCATCGCTCTGCTGCTACTGATCAGACGCCGTTTTCATGGTCAAATGGTCGAGCATGAATCCGAGTCCACAAAAGGAGAACCATGAGAACACGCCTGCATCTTCGTATCGCCGCCTCGGCGCTGCTGGCCAGCGGCGCTTTTCTCGTCCTCGCGACCGCGTTCCCAGACGATTCTGGGACTTTCCCTGCCAACGGGCGGAGTTGGACCGCGGATAACGGCAACGGCACCTACTCGAATCCGCTCTTCTACGAGGAATTCGAAGACCCGGATGTGATCCGCGTTGGCGACGACTACTATCTGGCCGGGACTACAATGCACATGAACCCGGCCGTGATCGTGCTCCATTCGAAAGACTTAGTGACTCGATCGACGGCCCCTGGCACGTCGAGCGTATGGTTCAGGGCGAATCGCTCGGCGTACCCACGCAAAACGGGCTCGTCGGTGGCCGCGGAACGAACCCGACCTTCGCGATCACCAAGAGCGATCCGAACACTGGCGGTGGCTTGACTCTCCACCAAGGCGGAATGGTCGACACGCCGTCCGGCGAGTGGTGGAGCATCATCATGCAGGACCACGGGAGCATCGGCCGCATGATCGCGCTCGTGCCGATAACCTGGGACAATGGCTTCCCGCTCATCGGCCTGCCTGGCAACCTGCGCAAAGCGCCCAACACCTGGATCAAGCCCGACACCGGTCACACGGCGGATCCCAGGCCGCTGTTCGCGCGCGGCGACAACTTCGACTCTCCGAAGCTCGATCCGGTTTGGCAGTGGAACCACGTGCCCGACGACTCCAAGTGGTCGCTCACGGAGAAGCCCGGCGTGCTGCGTCTGTATTCGCTGCCCGCCGACAGCTTCTGGATGGCCCGCAACAGCCTGACACAGCGGCCGATGGGCCCCGAGTCCGTCACGACCGTCGAGCTCGATGTGTCCGGTCTTCACGCGAGAGACACGGCGGGCCTGGCGCTGCTCAATGCTCCTTACGCGTGGATCGGAGTCGCCAAGACCGCCGACGGCGCTATGGTGCAGATGTTCGATCAGACAAACGGGAGGCTCACCAGCGGCCCGGCCAGCCCGGCGCGTGTCTGGCTGCGCGTTGCCTGCAACTTCGACTCCGAGGAGGCCGTCTTCAGTTGGAGCTCCGATGGCAAGCGCTTCACTCCTCTCGGTGAGGCGTTCGTCATGGTGTTCCAGCTCATCACATTTCAGGGCGTGCGGGCGGCGCTCTTCAACTACAACGCGAGCGGCCAACCCGGCGGCTACGCCGACTTCGACAACTACGCGGTCGACGAACCGCGCGCGCGCGGCATCGAGCGGGTGATACCCGTCGGCAAGACCATCACGCTGACCAGCGGCGCTGATGGCAGCCTGTTGGCCACCGACACGCAGAAGCTGTCATTGGTCAACGTGTCGCCCGCACCCGGCGTGGCGAACCCGAGCACGCGCTTCCAGGTCATCGACCTGGGAAAAGGCCGCGTGGCTCTAATGACGGCGAACGGCCTTTTCGTTTCGGCTGGAGACGATGGCGTCGTGTTGAAGGATCTCGCCGAAAACACGCCCGGCGCTGCCGAATCCCTCCAATGGGTCAACCTCATGCGCGGCGACACGATGCTCATGTCGCTCACGAATTATCGCTATCTGACGACCAGGCCGAATGCCCCCGGGCCGGTCACGGTCGCTGCCACTGGTCCGGATCCCGACCGCAGGGACGGCGCGTGCTTCAGATGGCAGGCGGTCTATTGAAACGGAGGATGAACATGGAGCGCACCGCGACTTGGCTCGTAACGTTCGTGCTGGTTGTCGGACTGGTGGGCAAGGCTGCCGCGCAACCCGTGGCGGCTACAATCGACGCCTCCCGTATCGGGCAACCCATCACGCCTTGGGTGTTCGGCGGGTTCATGGAACCGGCCACGACCCGTGTCTGGGCCGAGATGCTGTCGGACCGGAAGTTCTTCAACCGGATCACGTCACGGCAGAATCCCACTGCCGTGACCGGAGGATTCGGCCGTAGGGGATCGCAGCGGCGCTGGCTGCCGGTCGGCTCCGATGAGTTCGTGGTCATGGACAAAGAGCACGCCTACGTGGGCGAGTGGAGCCCGCTCATCCGACTCGATCCGGCGACACCGCACGGCGTCAGCCAGTCGGGTCTCGCGCTGCGTGGCGGGCGGGCGTATGCCGGGCGTGTCGCGCTCTTGGGCTCTCCTGACGCCAAGGTCAGCATCAGCCTGATCTGGGGACCGAACGCGAGCGACCGCCAGACGGTCAACGTCCCCGCGCTGACCGCCAGCTACGCCAAGATTCCTCTCAAGTTCACGGCCAAGGCCGACTCGAGCGACGGCCGCTTAGAAATCGTCGGGATCGGCAAGGGCTCGTTCCGCATCGGGGTCGTGTCCTTGATGCCCGCAGACAACGTCTCCGGTTTCAAGGCTGCGACGATCCGTTACTTGAAGGAACTGGGAATCGAGATCGCTCGGTGGCCCGGCGGCAATTTCGTCTCCGCCTACGACTGGCGCGACGGCATCGGCGAACGCGACAAGCGTCCGCCGCGGCGCGAACTGGCGTGGAATGGGCTCGAGTCGAACGACATGGGGATCGACGACTTCATAACGTTCTGTCGTCTGATTGGCGCGACGCCCTACCTCGCCGTGAACTCCGGGCTCGGCGACGCCCACTCGGCGGCGGCAGAGGTCGAGTACGTAAACGGCCCAGCCACAACCCGGCTCGGCCAGTTGCGCGCGTCGAATGGACATCCCGAGCCATATGACGTGAAGATCTGGGGAGTGGGCAACGAGATGTACGGACCCTGGCAGTGGGGCCACATGTCCATCAGGCAGTATCCGGAGAAGCACAATCTGATGGTCAAAGCCATGCGCGACGTCGATCCGACCATCAAGGTGATCGCATCCGGCGCCACGCCCGAGGAAGCCTCCTGGTGCTACATCGAGAACCGGCAGTTCGACACTTTCGAAGGGAGAGAAAAGGTGAGCGAACCGCTGCCGTTCGCCTTTGGCTCGAGCCAGGATTGGACCGGGGCTTTGCTCAAGACGTCCGCCGATCACATCGACTTCCTGGGCGAGCACTTCTACGGCTACCCCAACCTCGTGATCGACCTCGGCAAGGAGCAGTTCGTCGAATCCGACGAGCCCCTCGCGCTCAAGGTCCGGCGATTGTCGAACCGTGTGCAGTTCAAGTTCGAAGCCTGGGAGGAATATCTGAAGGGGTTCCCTTATCTGAAGGACAAGAACATTAAATTCGCGTTCGACGAGTGGTCTCCGAGAAACCGAGGACTAGGGGGCGGGCCTCCACCCGTCAGCCACTCGATGCTGTATCCCTTGACCAACGCCCTCGTCTACCATGAGTTCTTCCGTCACTCGGACATGGTGGGCCTGGCCGTCGCGACGGGGGGGATGGGCGCGCTGGCGATCGACACCCACGGAGACGCCATCGGGCTGCGCATGGAGGGACTTGTGATGAAGCTGCTTCACGATCACTTCACGGGCGCGCTGCCCGTCGCCGTGAGCGGCAACGCGCCGCAGCTCCCGACAAAGGGCGTGGTCGCGATCGACGCCTCGGCGCGTCCTTCGGGCAGCCCGACCTTTCCGCTCGACATCTTTGCGGCGCTCAGCGCCGGCTGCAAGAAGATGGCCGTCTCGGTTGTCAATCCCACTGAGACGCCGCAGGAATGCGACCTGAATTTCGAGGGCGTTCAGGTCGGCGGGCCCGCCAAAATCTACCAGTTGACCGCCCCGGTCGGCGCGCCACCGGCGCCGGCCGGATTCGGCAGATTCAGCGGCCCGCCCGCGACGATGGCCGAGATATCGCTGCCGGAGGTGCCGCGCAAGATCACACTCCCTCCCATGAGCATGACGGTGTGTGCGTTCGACGCAAGGTAGCCGTCCTGGGTCATGGATCATTCACGGAGGTCGATGCCATGTCATCCACCATTGGTCGAGACGCCGAGGCGCCAATGCGGCGACATCGCCTGCGTGTTCAAGATCACGCCCAAGCGCGAATCGGGGGTTCTGCCATGAACGCTCGATGGACGCCAGCGCTCGGCGTCGCGTTCTACGCTTTCATTCTCACTTCCGCGCCTGCGGCTTCTCCAGCGCCGGGCGAATCGCCGCGCTACTGCAATCCCCTGCCGATGGTCAGCGACGGCGCGGCGTCCGCATCCGGCGACGTCACCGTGATCCGTGAGGCCGGCAAGTACTACATGTATTGCACCGGCGGCGGGACCTGGATCTCCGACGACCTCCTCAACTGGACGTTTCAGCGTGTCGCCAACGTCCCCGTCGCGCCGCACGTCGTGAAGTACAACGACGCCTTCTACATGTGCGGCAACGACGGGCCGCTCTTCAAAGCCGACAATCCACTCGGTCCCTTCAGCAAGATCGGCGATTGGCAGAACACGCCCGACGTTGCCGGCGGCTGGAACGGCGCGTTCGACATGGACATTTTTGTCGACGACGACAACAAACCCTACCTTTATTATCCCGGGCGCGGCATCAGCGGGATCTACGTCGTGCCTCTTGATCCGAACAACCTGGCCCGGTTCGCCGGTTTGCCCAGGCATCTCTTTGGCTTCCACAAGGACCACGAATGGGAGCGCTACGGCGAGATGAACGAGTACACGGACGTGGCTTGGATCGAAGGGCCGTGGATGCACAAACACAAGGGCGTTTACTATCTTCACTATTCGGCATCGGGCACGCAGTGGAAGACGTATGCCGATGGGTACTACACGGCGAAAAGTCCGCTGGGGCCGTTTATCTACGCACCGAATAACCCGCTCCTGCGCAAGACCGAAGGCCTCGTCACCGGAACGGCCCACGGCAGCATCGTCGAAGGTCCCGGCAAGCAACTATGGCGGTTCTATACCATCGTGCTGAACAATCCGCCGGGCGGACGGCGCATCGGCATGGACCCCGTGGCGTTTGACGCGAACGGCAACATGTCGGTCCGCGTTAGCGATACGCCGCAATGGGCGCCGGGTGTCTTGGCCGACCCCGCCAAGGACGGCGATTCGGGATCGATTCCGGTCAGCATCAACAAGGTTCGAGCCATGAACGCGCAGTCGAGATTTTCTTCGGAACAGCCCGGTCACTATGCCGCCTATGCCGTCGACAACTCCAGCGGCACGTGGTGGGAGCCCAGTCCAAACGACGCTCGGCCGACGCTGACGTTGGATCTGGGGCCGGCGACGCGATTTGACGTCGCACAGTTATTCACGATTGACTCCGTGCGCCTTCTGTTCGCCGGCGGCCGCCGCATCGGCGGTCAAGACCGGACGTCGGCGACAACAGCCGACGCGGCGCCGATCGGCGCGTCCATGCAGCCTGCCACGGATGCGTATCAATACAAAATCGACGTCTCCACAAACGGCGAAACGTTTACGACCTTGCTGAATCAAAGCGCGAGCATCATGGCGCGCAACACGATCTTCGAAGAGCTCCCGCCGACCGAGTGTCGCTTCGTCCGATTGACGATGATCAGTTGGCCGCGTGCAACGCCCCTGGGGATCATCGAGCTCACCGTCTTCGGCAGGCCTGCGGGATCGTTGCCGGCGGCGCAGCCGATTCCGGGGGCATGGTGAAGGGTCGCTGCCTGGTCTCATCCTGCAAGCGGTGCAGTAGCTCCAAAAACCGGCTGCACGCCGGTCGTCTGGCGCGGAATAGTAAGAAACGAACGCTTGATGAAAGGACACTCATGAGACTCCGATATCCCGGGTTGATTCACAACATGACGGTCATGCTGCTGTTTTCCTCCTGCACGTTGCTTCAGGCGGCTCCGACCGGTCTGGATAACAACGGTCACTTGCAGGCTGTCGCGACACGAACGAACGAGTTCTCGTTCATCCGACTCGAAAACGGGATTCAGTTGCGTAGCGGTGATACGGTTAAGAACGTAATCTTCTACGGTCCAGCCACCGTTCGCGTGAATGAAACCCTCGGGCGGAGCTTCTGGAAACATCCCAGCATCGTCGTGGTGGGCACGCCTGCGACGATTCCGTTCAGCGTGCAGGACGCCGGCGACAGTCTCACCATCGTATCGAGCAAGCTGCGGATCAGGGCACTCAAGAAGAGCGGAGCGCTGACGTTCATGGATGCCGCCGGCAAGGTGCTCACACGGGAGCGTGACGAAAATCACGCCGCCATCAAGCTGGTGGAGATTTCCGGAGCCCCGACATACGAGGTGTCGCATACGTTCACGCTGAAGCCGGATGAGGGGTGGTACGGCTTCGGGTATGTTGACTCCTCCCCCGATAAGACAAACCGTCGCGGACAGGAACTGTTGCTGATACAGACCAATCTTGGCATCGTCATTCCCATGATCGTGTCTTCCGAACGCTACGGTATCATGTGGGATGTCTATTCCATTATGAAGTTCAAGGACGATGCGAGCGGCGCCACGCTTTGGGCCGAGAGCGCGCCGGGCGGGGTGGACTACTACTTCATTGCCGGCAAGACTCTGGACCACGTGATTGCCGGATACCGCGATCTGACCGGCGCCGCGCCGATGTATCCCAAGCAAGCCCTCGGTCTTTTCATGAGCAAGGAACGCTATTCGACTCAGGCGCGTATCGTCGAAGTCGCCAGGGCCTTCCGTAGAGAGAAGTTCCCTCTCGATTACATCGTGCAGGACTGGCAGTACTGGGGATCCGATAAGGACGGCACCTGGAGCGGGATGATCTGGGATCCGCGACGTTATCCCGATCCGGAAGGCATGGCCAAGGCGATTCACGACTTGCACATGAAGCTGATGATCTCCATCTGGCCTAGCGTGGGCAACGATACGCCGCTGGCCCACGAACTCGACGGATGCGGCCTGCGTTTCGAGCCGCTGCACTGGATCTCCAAGCAGGCCCGCATCTATGACGCTTTCAGCGAGAAGGGCCGCGAAATCTACTTCAAGTACGTCAAGAACGGATTACTCGACAAGGGCGTGGACGCCCTCTGGATGGACGGGACCGAAGTCGAGGTCGGCACCGCCTGCTGGAATCCCAACGAGGTCGCGCGGGACATCAAGAGTCTCGGTAGAAACGCCATGGGCGACTTCTCCCGCTATCTCAATGCCTACACCATCATGACCACCAAGGGCGCTTACGATGGCCAGCGAGCGGTCAATAACAAACGCGTCTTCACGCTGACCCGTTCGGCCTGGTGCGGCGCCCAGCGATATGCCGCCGCGTCCTGGTCCGGAGATTCATTCGCGAGTTGGGACACGTTCAGGGCCCAGATGGCCGGTGGACTCAATGTGACCATGTCGGGCACGCCCTGGTGGACGCAGGATACCGGTGGTTTCTTCGTCAACAATCACCCGGGCGGCGAGAAGAACCCGGCCTATCGCGAGGTCTTCGCCCGCTGGTATCAGTTCGGGGCCTTCAACCCGATCTTCCGCGTGCATGGGACCAACATCGAGCGCGAGCCTTACATCTTCAGGGAGATGGATCCGCAGATGTACCAGGCCCTGCTGGACGTCACACATCTGCGCTATCGCTTGATGCCATACATCTACAGCCAGAGCTGGAAGGTCACGAGCGAAGGCTACACGCTCATGCGCGGCTTGCCGATGGATTTTCCGGACGACGTCAAGGCGCGCGACATTTGCGACGCCTTCATGTTCGGTCCGGCGTTCCTGGTGCATCCCGTGACCCGCGCCATGTATCATGTGGAGAATCCGCCGCCGGCGACCCTTCCGACGGAGTTCCTTCGAACCCCGGACGGCAAGCCCGGACTGGCCGTGCAGTATTTCTCCGGTGAGAACTTCCAAATTCCGAAGGACAAGGGAGTCGACAAGGTCGTGGACCACGACTGGCCAGGACCGCCGCTGGCAGGTCCTCCCAGTGGACTGGACGGCTTCGAGCACTTTTCCGCGCGCTGGGAGGGAAATCTGCTGACTCCCGAGGATGGCGAGTATGAAGTCGGGGTCGAAGTCGATGATGGTTTCCGACTCTATCTCGACGGCAAGATGATCGCGGAGGATTGGAGCCAGGGCGCCAAGCGCTATCGCTTTGCCCGTGTGACACTGAGCAAGGGCCGGCAGGTGCCGCTCAAGCTGGAGTATTTCCAGGGCGGAATGGCCCGCGTCGTCCGTCTCGGTTGGCGCACACCCAGCGATATCCGCAAGCTGGCGAAGGAAGACAGAGGCTTGAGCAACTTGATGGCGACCTATCTCCCGTCCGGCGCGGACTGGTACGATTTCTGGACCAATAAGGTGTTCCAGGGCGGTCAGACAGTGGAGAAGGCCTGTCCGCTCAATGTCCTGCCGCTGTACGTTCGGGCAGGATCGATCGTGACTATGGGACCGGTAGTGCAGTTTGCCACCGAGAAACCGGATGCCCCGTACGAGATCCGCATCTTTCCGGGAGCCGATGCGAGATTCACCATCTACGAGGACGACAACGAGACGTACAACTACGAGAAAGGCGAGCGCGCCACGTACGATCTTGCCTGGAGCGATGCGACCAGAACGTTGACCATAGGACCGCGCCAAGGATCGTTTCCCGGCATGATCGTGGAGCGCCAACTCAACATCGTGATCGCCGCGCCGGATCGAAACGCCGGCATGCAGGAAGGCACGGTTGACGTCAAGACGATCCGCTACACCGGCCAATCGGTTGTCGTGAGATTCTGAAGTGAGCCAAAGATGACACCTATGGCCCAGCCGTTCATGGGCACACCGTAGTAGCGGACGTGCCTGGCGACGACGGAGCGCAAATAGGCACCTTGTTCCGGAATGAGCAGATGCATGCGTCGCTTGAGCTCGGCTTTGACCTCGCTCAGCTTCGCCCGCAGCCTCTGGCGCATCGTCTGCCGCAGGATGGTGAACCCGCC
Organism: Vicinamibacteria bacterium; assembly: GCA_016934575.1. Taxonomy (GTDB): domain Bacteria; phylum Acidobacteriota; class Vicinamibacteria; order Fen-336; family Fen-336; genus JAFGSN01. The sequence goes on along the minus strand of JAFGSN010000163.1, from coordinate 1,315 downwards.
TCGCCGAGTCTTGCCTACACTGTGCGTGAAGCCCAGGAAGTTGAACGTCGGCGGTTTGGATCCACCCTTGCCTGCGAAAAGGCCGAATGGAATCAGTCGGGTCTTCTCGGGGTGCATCTCCAGTCCGAACATGGCGAACCGCGCTCTTCACCGCGCGTGACAGGCCGCGCTCCTTGCTCAGTCGGCGCGCCGCAGAGTCGGACACGGCCTTGCTCGCGATCGTTACTCGCGAATAGTGTCGATGTCCCCGGATTTCGCTCAGGCGCCGATGGCAGCAAGACGCGAACCCCGAGTGGTTTGACCCAAAGGCGACTATGCGAGCACCCGAAGGACGCGGCGGACCCGAGCCAGCGTCTTTCTCGTGCTCGCGTCGTCCGCGTCCGCCAGGTCGGCGACGACCGCCGTGATCGGGATCCTGGTTCCTCGGTAGCCCAGCACGTCATCGAAGACGGACCTGTCACTCCGGATCCGATGGACGTCCGGGAGGAGGCGATCGCCGCGCGCGCGCTGGGCGGCGCTGCGGTCGTTGATCAAAACGAGCTGCGCATGCTCGATGCCCTCGTAGCTGCCGGAGATCACCCAGTGCTCGGTGGGCGCTGGCGCCGGAGCCTTGCACGCCAGGGCGATCCCGCAAGCATCTCTGGATGAGCCTTCGACGCCGTCTCGCGCAACTCGCGCAGGGAATCGTCACGGACGCAGCGCGTCGCCAGGATCCACTCGCCGCCGCCTTCGAGAACCCTCTCAATGAACGTCGTCTTGCCGGCTCATTTCGTCCGACAACGTGGATGAGCGCGCGCGCTCACAGCCCGAGATCCAGCGCGCGGACCTGCGAGACGAAGCCGCCCGTTCCCTCGCTGGCGACCATCTCCTTGATGCGGTCGCTGGCCACGAAATCGACGATCTCCCCGTAGCGCCCGGCGCCATAGAGGACGCTCAGGCACACCGAGGTTCCGTGGAAGCGGCCTCGCAGCTTCGGATCGTGGCTGAGCGCCTTGCGCGCGATGCCGACGAGGCGGTCGGCCCACGCGGATGCGCGCTCCTTCGAAGCGCTAAGCTCACCCCAGATGGAGCGGATTGGGGTCAGATCTTGACTCATCGCTTCTTGCGACGACTGGCGACCTTGCTGATCGTCGTGTAATCTAGGCCAAGGCAAATATCCATGAACCGATGCTACGACGAGGACCATGAACACCATGAGTGCGCTCAACAGTACCCCTCTCTTGTCCCACTTTACGAAGGCCACCAGAGAGACTTTCTGATCTACTTGACCACAGGCATGCAGTCGCCCAAGCTGGCACGCATCCGGGGCAATCCC
>JAFGSN010000162.1 GCA_016934575.1 Vicinamibacteria bacterium | reverse complement strand
AGGGGATGCCTGGCGATCGCTCGATTGCCCGTGAAAATGGCGCACGGCGAGTGATGTGTCCTTCCAGGAAGCGCCGCTGCTCCGCGAGCTCTGGCGCGCCTGCCTGTCGGCAGGCAGGGCTGATCGCCAAGGGGAGCTTCTTCCTGTGAAGGCATGAGCGTGGACCCAAGAGAGATTCGCGCGAAGTTCGGCGATGACTATGTCGCGAACGACCGGACCTTTACGATGGGCATCGATCGCCGATTCACGAAACATATGGCCGGGCGTTTCAGCGGCCGGCGCGTGCTTGAGACATGCACAGGTGCGGGTTTTGCCACCATCGCGCTGGCGCGGGAGGCGGCGCACGTGGTGACGATAGAGATCGATCCTGTGCATCAGGCCCAGGCGCGTCAGAACGTGGAGAGAGCCGGATTGCTGGATCTCGTAACGTTTATGGCTGGAGATGTGCTTGACCGACGCGTTCTGGAGGGCTGCCCTGAGTTTGATTCCGCCTTTCTGGATCCGGATTGGGCTGTGAGCGGTCCCGGGCACGTCTATCGGTTTCGACAGTCAAACACTCAGCCTCCAGCGGATGCGCTGCTTGAGAGAGTCTTTGACCTGACTCCGGACGTGGCGCTCGTCCTGTCGCCACTCGTAGATACTCGTGAGTTTGATGATCTCCCGGCGCACGAACGGCAAGGCCTTTTTATCGGTGGAAGTCACGAGATCTTCTGTCTCTACTTCGGCAGTCTGGTGCGTTCATACGGAGTGACAGGACTTCTTTGTTGAGTAAGCATCGCCGCAAGAATAACTTCACGTTTTCGACCGTGCCGGGACCAAGGTGTAATTCCAGATGGGCAGCACGCGGTGACGTCGCAGGCGGACCTCGGCCATCTTGCTGGCGGGTATCTTCACCCCGGTAGGGTAGTTTTGGGGGAGCAAAGTGGCTTTGGCGACGAGACCAGTCTTTGTCTTCGTGGTCCGGATGAAGTCGATGGCGGTCTCGTAGCTCTCAAGGGGCTGGCCCGCCCAGTTCTTGCTGATCTCGCTGAAGAGGCGATGTTCGATGGGATCCCACTTTGAGGTGCCCAGCGGGTAGTGACAGAGCGTGACCTTCACGCCGAAGCGGTTAAAAACGCGTGTCTGCAACTCGTACTTGAACACTCGACTGCGATTCTCGTTGCTGCCACCGCAGTCTGCGAGGATGAGGAGCCGGTCCGCGGTTGGAAATCGTCGTCGTCCCTCTTTGCCCCACCATCGTGCAATGGCAGTGACCGCGAACGCCGGCGTATCGTGGGAGGTGCCAACGAAGACATGGCCGCGGTTGCCCGGCGTCTCGTAGAGTCCCTACGGAATGGCGGATCCGACCGAATCTTTCTTGAAGTCGTGGTCGTTGACCAGAACTGGGGCATTTTCCCAGGAGCAGCCGTTGTTCTTGAAGCAGCCGACTATTTACTTCTTCTTTGTGTCGATGCTAATCGTGGGCCAACCCTGGGCTGCGAAGCGCCGCCGGGTTCGGCTGATGTACTCGAACTGCTGGTTGCGGTATGGGCTGGACTTGCCAGCAAGTGGTTGACGCGCAGAGAGAACTTCAGTCCCTTGAGCAAGCGTGCAACTGTCTTGGGGGAGACGTCGAGGCCGCCCTTGCGCAGCTCCGTGCTGATCTTGTCGGTCGTCTTGTAGGTCCACTTGAGGCCGCTAATAGGGTCGCCTGCGGTATGGTGCTCCATCAGCTTCTTGATCGTCTCGATCACCTCTGGCGTTTTTTTTCGAACCTATGCCGTCCTGCGCCAGGGCGCCGAACGCGATCGAGCTGCACATCGCGCTGCAGCAGCTCTGCTCTGCCCTTCGCGATCGTGTGGACATCCAAGCCGGTCAATTCGGCAAGCCGGCTGTCGCCGCCATGTCCGAGGCGCAAAGACTCCAGGCCGGCATACAGCCGGCGTTGTCGTTCATCGAGCGTACTCAAGAACAGGATGATGGCCGCCTTGGTATCGTCCGAGGTCTCCGCCAACGGACCACGCGTGAAGGGCAAGGCTTCGGCGGTCCCATATGCTCGCCGATGCAGGAGTTGTTCTTTGCGCTTCGACGCCTCTGCCGCGCAGTACACGTACTGGCCCGCTATCTCTTCGCGGGCCAAACGCCGGGTGGTGACGAGCTTGAGGAGTGGCTCCTTGGTCTGCACCTGGAGCTCGGTCGCCAGCTCCGAAGCCAAGAAGCCGCGATCGGAGCGCGTGACGAACTGTTCTGCGGTATCGATGAGAGACCCGAAGCGAGAGAAGTGAACGCCCCGGTAAGACCACAGGTCCCGCTCATCGAACTGTGCCACTGTCTCGAGTGTGTAGAACTTGCCACGGTGCGAGTAGCTGGAACAGTACTGCAGCTCGCGGAGCTTGCGAAACACCGTCATATCGACGGCTGTTCCCAGAGCTGTCTTCATATCTGCCATCGTGACGATCCGACGGCGTCGGAAGATGCCGATGAGCAACTCGGAACGGAAGGTCGGAGCTCTCATAATGTAAGATATCCCCCATACGTGCAAAACTTCACAGTGCAGTCGACCAGGGTGCGCCGGAGGATCTGCCGTCAGGCCAGCCGATACCCGTAACCGTACACAGTCTCGATGAGCTGCGGAGCCTCGCTGCGATCCCCGAGCTTGCGACGCAGCGACAGGACGTGCTGATCGACCGTGCGCGTGCTGACCTCGACGTCGTCATCCGTGCCCCAGATGCGCGCGATCAGCTCGGAGCGCGACACGGCCTGGCCGCGACGCCGCGCGAGCACCTCGAGGATCTCGAACTCGCGACGCGTGAGCGTGACGGGCGCGCCCCGCAACCAGGCCTTGCGTGCGCGGAAGTCGACGACGACCTCGCCCGCGGTCAAGCGCGTCAACGATCCGGCGGCGCGCGTCCGCTTCAGGATCGCTTCGATGCGCGCGACAAGCTCCATGATGCCGAACGGCTTGGTGACGTAGTCGTCCGCTCCGAGCTTCAGGCCGCGCACCTTGTCCATCTCCGCAGAGCGCGCGGTGAGCATCAGCACGGGCGTCTCGTCTCCGCGCGCGCGCAACTCCTTCAAGACGTCGAATCCCGAGAGGTTTGGAAGCATGGCGTCGAGAACGATCAGATCGCGCGCGCTTCCGCGCATGTCGCGCAGCGCCGCAGGTCCATCTCCGACGTGACGGATTGAGTAACCTTCGAGCGCCAGGGCGTCGCGCAGGCCTTCGGCCAGATCCTGATCGTCCTCCACCAGCAGAATCTCGGCCTTGCTCATGACGGCGCCACCCGTCCCTCGCTCGAGGTCGAGACCAACGGAATCCGCACGCGAAACGTGCTTCCATCGCCGATCGAGCTTTCGACGATCACTTCCCCCTGGTGCGCCTGCACGGCGCGACGCACGAGCGCGAGACCCAGGCCGTTGCCTGACGCGCTTTGCGCAGCGGCGCTCGGACCCCTGTAGAACTCGTCGAAGATCCGCTTCCGATCCACTTCCGGAATACCCTGCCCGCGGTCCATGACGGAGATCTCGGCGCAGCCTTCCTTCGCCGTGAGTCGTACCTCGATGGGCGCGCCGACCGGCGAGTACTTCACAGCGTTATCGAGAAGATTGATCACGACCTGCTGAAGCGCATGGTCGTCTCCGAGAACAGGCGGGACGTCCTCGACCTCCACGGACAGACGGAAGGTTGCCGCGTCTGAAGCAGCCTGGAAGACCTCCAACGCTCGCTCGACGACGCGGCGGAGGCTCAGCGCACGCCGTTCCGGTTTCCTTTCGAGTCTCGAGATATGCAGCAGGTGGTCCACCAGGAGTGTCAGCCGACGACACTCGCGATCAATGACGGAGTGATAGTGCGCGCGCTTGTCGGCGTTCTCCTGCTTGCCGCTCGACAGCAGCTCGTTGAAGAGACGAATGCGCGTGAGAGGCGTTCTCAGCTCGTGACTGACGCTCGAGACGAAATCCTGTCGAGCGCGGGCAAGCTCGCCCTCTTTTCGCAGCGACCGAATCGACAGCACCGCCGCTCCTAGCGCCATGAGACTGATGACAACGAGCAACGTCCAGGGCGCGTCGCGGCCGCCGTAAGGAAGCAACGGTCGCACGACTTCCGGATTCACGGCCACTTCGACGGTCACGCCGGTCAGGGGCAGATCGGAAGACAGCTCGGCGGTCGCCGTCACGACGCCTCCATAGTTCGGCTCGGAGCTATAAAGCACACGCCGGTTCCCGTCTCTCACGACGAAAGACGCCGCTTTCCGGGTGTCCGTCAGATGCGACAGGCTCGCCGGAAGGAGCGTCGAAGGGCAGCGGCAGCTCAGGGAGTCCAGGATCAGCGGAACCACGAAGCTCGCCACGGCCTCCCGTGGATCGAGCCGAACGCCGTACACCCAGCCGAGCTCTCCGGTCTCGTCAGTCTCCATCAGACCGCCCCACTCCCCGTCGCCAGCGGCCGGAATGCCGGTCAAGCGCGTCAACCGGCCAAACGGATGAACGCAGTGGGGCACACAGTGCAGCTCGACGTTCTTCAGCAGAGAAAGAAGCTCTTGACGCTCGCCGGCTTCAGGCGTGACACCTGACGTGACGAGCCGCGCCGTTCCGGCGTCATAGACAAAAGCATAGCGGACCGCTGGAACCTCCGGCGTTCTCAGCGCCGCCGCTCGACCGCCGCGCATGGAATGAGCGTGGACTTGCAACAGAGAGCCCAACGGCATCTCCGCCAGATCCGACGAGGGGGACCAGAGGCCGATGGCGCTGTAGTATCGGCGGGTCGATCCGTCGACGATCTTGTCGGCGATCATCACGGCATAGTCATAAAGCAGCCGTTCCGCCGTCCGACGGGCGCGGTGGGCTTCCCAGCCGGCGAAAAGCGCCAGCAGCGCCGCGCCGAGCGCCAGGAGGATCACGAACGT
>JAFGSN010000161.1 GCA_016934575.1 Vicinamibacteria bacterium | reverse complement strand
TGGATATGGACGCGATAAAAGCGGGGGGCGGCCGCCGCCGCCCCCCGCACGATCGATGCGCATTGTAGGGACACGGCTCGCCGTGCCCCCGCGAATTAGAATCGGAAGCCCATCATCAGGCGGAACTCGCGCGCCGTCGGGTAGTCGTCGGTCGACTGGCCCTTTCCGAAGTTGGCGCCCTTGACGTAGTCCGTCGGCAAGCCCAGCTCATCCTTCGGGCCGTCGTTTTTCGGCGTGACGGTTGTGTTGTACGAGATCAGCGGATGCGCGTCCAGGGCGTTGAACAGCTCGGCCTTGATCCACGGCCGCAGCGTTCTAAAAACCGGCACGTCGTAGTGAATCGCGAAATCGACGATATGGGAAGGCTCGTAGAACTCCGATCCGCGTCCCGCCGCGTAATACAGCTTCTGATACGTCGGCGGATCGGGATAGCCGGGGTCGAGCGCTTTCTGCTCGCCGGTGAGCGGCACGCGCGACGAATTAAGAGAGTACGTCGACGCCGAGTTGAACTTGTACATCAGACTCGGCGCGATCCGGCCGAACTTCTTGAGATCGAGATCGTAGGTTGTCCAGAGGCGGACCTTGTGGCGCTGAAAATCGTCCAGCCGCCCGACGGGATAATGCCGCGCCTGATTGAAGAACTCCGGATAGTCGCCGATGACCGTGCTGATCCCCGGCTGATTGGCCGCCTCGCCCTCGAAGTTGCCCTCGTTCTTCAATTGAACCGTCCAGTGTCCGGCGGCCATCCAGGCGCTCGTCAACTGATAGCTCGTCATGAACTGGAGGCCCTGGTAATCGCGCGCCGGAAGATCGCTGTTCCGGAACCGCTGGTTGGTGAACGTTCCGTAGTCCTCGCCTGCATGAATCACGTCCGTCTGGTCGCCGTACAGGATGAAATCCTCGACGAAGTTCCCGATCGAGCGATTCACGTAAGCGACCTTGGCCCACCCCTTGTTGCCCAGGGCCGTGCCGGCCTGCAACGTCCACTCGCGCGTGATCGGCGCTCCGAGGCCGTCCTCGAAGAAGATGTTGGCCGTCGGGAAACCGCCGCCGTAAACGGCATAATTGTCCGGATCGAATCCGGGCGCGAAATCCCAGCCCTGACCCGCGGGACCGACGTAGTACAGGTAGATTCCGGCCGGATTGCCGGCCGTGCTCGTGCGTCCGAACTGCCCGGTCGTGACTTTGCCCGCGTAATGCGCGTAGGTCGCTTGCAGCGTGTACCGGCCGTCGCCCTTGACGTCATAGGTCGCGCCGAGACGGGGCACTAAAGTCGTCGTGTCCACCGGCTTGGCGAGTCCGCCTGAGGAGCTGCCGCTGATGATCTCCATGCGCGCGCCGACGTCGAACGTCAGTTTCTTGTTGAAGCGCCACTTGTCGTGGAGATAGAAGGCGGCGGTCGTGATCTTGAGCTCCGCGCCGCGGTCCGACAACCAGTGGTCCATGTAACTATCTTCGGGTGTGAAAGTGGGAACGAGGTCGTCGTCGGCGGTGAACAGGTATTCGCCGGCCTCGTTCATCGCCGGCTGTGTCCAGAAGACGTAATTCGTGGGCGATTGCGAGTTGCCCCCGCGCAGAATGCCCTGATAACGCTCGAAACCGAGCTTGAAGTCGTGATTGCCGAGCTTCTCCGTGGACAGGAAGTAGGACAGAGAGCCCGCGAGCTGCTTGTTGTCGCGATCCTCGGGATCGGTCGCGTCGAAGTACGGCGGGCCGTAGTGAACCTGCGGGTCCAATCCGATGAACGGCGATCCGGTCCGGATGTTCGTGTCGCTGCCCCCGCTGTTGCGGAAGCCTTCCGTTTTCTGCGAGTACTGCCAGTCGGTGAAGACGTTGTTGCGCAACGCTCCGTGATAAGACACGACGAAAAGCGAGAGCGGATACTCTCCCGTATATGTGCCCTTCGGAGTCGCGGTCCATGTGAACGTGCGGCGGAAGCGCTCGCGCCAGCGCTTGGTGTAGGCCGCCTGCACGCGGTGGTTCGGATGGATGTTGCCGGTCATCTTGGCTTCCAGGCGCTGCTCGTCGTCCTTCTCGGTGAGCGGCAATCCCGTGGTGTCGAGCGCAACCTGATTGTCCCGCTTTACCGAGCGGCCGGCGAGAAAGAACCACAGACGGTCCTTGACGACCGGACCGCCCATGGTCGCCTCGAAATGCTTGCTAATCTTGTCTTCTCGCTCCGTGCCTCTTTCCTTCTCGACGGGCGTTTCGTTGATCCAGGCGGGATTGCTGAAGACCGTGCGGAAGCTGCCCGAAAAGTCGTTGCCGCCGCTCTTCGTGATGATGTTGATGACGCCGCCTCCGAAACGGCCGTACTCGGCCGTGATGCCGGACGTGAGGATTTGCGTCTCGTCGATCGCTTCCTCGACATATAGCGGAACATCGTTTCCAAACAGCTCGTCCGCGATGTCGACGCCGTTGACGAGGATCAGGTTGTCGTACGCGAAGTTGCCGGCGATCGTCACCTGGCCCGTGTTGGGCGTGTTGTCCGTGAGACCGGGCGCCAGCTCGGCGATCGCGGCGGGCGTACGCCCCATCGGCAACGTGTCGATGAGCGACTTGTTGTAGTTGGCGCCGACCTGCGTCGACTCGATGACCGCAAGCGACGGCGCCGTGACCTCGATCGTCTCCTCGACCTGCGCCGGGCCCATTTCCGCGTTCTGCGTCATGTCCGCCCCGAGACGAACGTCGATCTTGTAGCGCATGCTCGCGAAGCCGTCCTTCTTGAACTCGACCGTGTATTCGCCGGGCGCCAGGGCCTTGAAGATATATCCGCCGAACGCATCGCTCGTGGTCGTGCGTTCGCCGATCATGGCCGGAGACGTCAGGGTTACGGTGACGCCGGGCAGGAGCTGTCCGTCGGAGGACTCCACCTTGCCGGCGATGACGCCGGAGTTGACGCCCTGAGCGAGAGCCAACCCGGATGTCGTGAGCAACAACATGGCTGCTATGGCGAGAATTCGCCGCATATCGTACCAACTCCTTGTCTGGGGCGTGAATAACCCCGATCGATGGCGATCCGTGAATGATAGGGCCGGAACGGATCGCGGTGCCGATCACGCGTAATACTTTCCATTCATTGACCTTCCGGCACGTTGATGCATTGTGACACACTCCGCCGGCTTGTCAATCGTCAAGAACTCGCATCAAGACGTTTCCTGAAGAAAGCGTTCGACGGACTGCTGAAGATTCGCGAACTTCTCGGGGGGGCTGCCGAGAACTCTCTTGCGGATGACGCCTCCACGGTCGAGGATGAACGTCGTCGGCAATCCTTGATGAACGCCATATGCGTCCCGAATCGCGCTGTCGCCCAGAAGCTGCCGATAGGGGATGCGATGTTCGCGCACGAAATCGGCGATCTCCTGGGCCTCGTCCCAGTCCAGCACGACGCCGATCACCTCGACGCCGCGCGAGCGGTTCTTGCGCCAGAACTCTGCGTAATGCGGAATTTCCATGAGGCACGGGCCGCACCATGTCGCCCAGAAGTCGAGCACGACGACCTTGCCTCGCAGCTCCGCAAGCGTGTAGCGGCCGCCCGTAAGGTCCGGAAGGTTGAACGACGGCGCCGGCCGATCATCGACGGTTTCCGGACGCAGACAACCCGCGGTCAGGAGAAACGGGAGAAGAGCGAGAAATGGGGTCTTCGGACGCATCCATGGATTATACGGCGGCTCCCGTCGTTTCGGATCGCCGGCGGACGACGGAATGTCCGTGATCGAAGATCAACCGATCGCCAGCAGCGAAGGGAAAAGACGCGAGAGCAGCCGCGCCAGGACGGCGATGCGATCCGTCACGAGCAGCAGGCCGACGAGGACGAGCAACGAGCCGGAGATGATCTCGATGGCGCGGAGCGATCCGCGCAGGCGGGAAAAGGCGGTGAAAAAGGCATGGATCGCCAGGGCGGAAAGCAGAAACGGGACGCCGAGGCCCGCCGAGTAGGATGCCAGAAGAAGCACCCCCTCGCCGACGGTCTCGCGCAGGGAAGCGTAGCCGAGGATGGCGCCCAGAATGGGACCGATGCAGGGCGTCCAGCCAAAGGCGAACGCCAAGCCGACGGCGTAAGCGCCGAACAGGCCGAGCGGCCGCGTCTTGATTTCCGCGCGCCGCTCCTGGAGAAGCCAGCGGATGCGGAACAATCCCGTCATGTGGACGCCCAGGATGACGATGACGATCCCTCCGATGAAACCGAGCATGCGCTTGTGATCCTGGAAGAACGCTCCCACGACGAGCGTGGCCGCCGCGCCGAGCGCGATGAAGACGGTCGAGAAGCCGAGCACGAAAGCCGCGCTCAGCAGAGCGACTCGCCGCGCCAGTCCGGCGGGAAGCTTAGCTTGCTTGTAAAGAGACAGGTTGACTCCGCTCATGAAAGAGAGGTATCCGGGAACGAGCGGCAGGACGCAGGGAGAGAGGAATGACAGCAGCCCCGCCAGAAAGGCGGCCGCGAGCGATACGGGCTGGTCCATCGACGTCAGACGACCTTCTCCATCAAGAGATTGTCGCAGGCACGGCGGCCCGCGCGCGCCAGGTCATGCCAGACGCCGTCGACCCGGACGCGCACGACTTCGGCGGTGAATTCGGTCGCCGAGCCGCACGTCTCGCACGAGGAAAACAGCCACGAGCCGACGCCGTAGATGTCCACGGGAACGCCGAGGCCTTCGAACTCCCGAATACGCGCGGGCGTGAATCCTTCGGTGACGATGATCCGGACTTCTCGACAATAGGCCTCGGCCAGCCGGACCTCGTCGCCCGAGAGACCCCACGCCGCGTAGGCGCCGTCGACGGCTTCGCGTATCGCGAAGATCAGGCGGGGATTGACGCCGCAGTCGAGATGCGCGTCGCCGATGGGACGGACGGAGAGGTCGCGCAACTGCGCCGAGGTGTCCGGCCGCACGCCGAAGAGCTTGTACTTGCGCGCATCGTCCGTCGCTCCGGCTCTGATTCGCGCGAGATACTCGAAAAAGAGCGTACGAACGACCTGAAGCGACGTTCCCACGCAATCATTGCGGAAATCGACGAGCGCGATGCGCGGGATCTCCGCCGGCTGGCTCGCGGCAAAGGCCAGAGTCGCCTCGGCGGTGTCGCCCAGGAAGCAGACAATGGCGCCATGACCGATCGTTCCGGCGCCCGAACCGCCCCACCAATCGCCCTGAGCGCCGGTCGAGACGTAAATACGGGCGCTCTTGCTGTAGTTCTGGTTGAAGAGCTGGACGGCGATCTGATAGGCATAACCGTCCGCCGCCTGCACCTCATGCGCGTCGAAACGCGCCGGAAAAAAGAAAATGGGCTTCCCGCGCGCCGCCTTCATCACCTCGTATACGTTGGTCGCGATGCGGCTGCCGCGCGAGAGCGCGCCCAGCGTGGGGGTCTCGAGCATGGCGAAGTCCCGATAACGCCCCCTCGCTTTCAGAACCGGAAAGACGTCCTGGAGGTCGCCCTCGAAGGGCGCCTCGGCGCCGTCGTGCACCGCCCAGACGTCCATCCGGTCGAACGTCTCGATGAATCGGCCGGCCTCGTCGAAGCGGCCGGCGCAAGTCGCGAGAATGGCGAGCGCCTTGTCCACGCCGACCACGACGCACGACGGCCGCCGGCGCGGGTACCATTGCATCTCTACCTCGATGGAGCCGACATCGACGCCGGCGAGCGACGCCGGCGCCGGATCGAGGCCGGGCGCGGCGCCCTTGAAACGGTAACCTTGCGCCGAGAGCCGGCCCAGCGTGCGAGCGACGTTGATGAGGTACTGGTCCGAGTACCATCCGCGGCGCATCCGTTCCACGTCGAGTTTGAAAACGCCGGACGGCAATCGTTGTCGGTCGAAAACGCTCATATGCGATTACTATTATTACAGATAAATAAAGCGCTGCTTTTCGAGGCCCGGCGATAATATATATTTGAGGGAATGGAAATGAACGGCTATCGTCGGACGCGGGACGGCCGATTCAACCTGTTGCGACGAATCCAGGGGACGCTCCTGGCGGCCGGCCTCTGGTTGCTGCCGGTCTCGACCGTCGAGGCGCGGGAAGATTGGCTCGATTTCACGAAGCGCATCGAGTCCTCGTGGAACGCGCGCAACCTGGATGCCTATCTCGCGTTATGGGAGTTCGCCGACGAGGAGGCCGCCGATCGTGAACGTTCCGCCGTGGAGCAGCACATCGCCGGCGACGAAACGAAGCTGGAGATCCATGCGCCTCGCTTCGATCCGAGCGACGAGGCAAGCCTCGTCGCCCAGGCCGAGATATTCTCGATCAGGGAGCCGCGCGCTCGAGCCGAGCAGTGCCTCTTTCGACTCAAACGCCGGCCCGGAGGATGGGCCATCGAAGAACGGGAGACGCTGAACCAGGTCGAAGGGCTCGTGCATCTCGGTCTCGACTCGACGGGCCGCCGAGCCGACGGGCTGGAACTGAAGCTGGAAGATTTCGAGCTGAGAATGCATCGCGGCACGCTATTCTCGGCTTCTCCGGGAATCGGCCTGACCGCCTTTGTCTTCGTGGGCGAAGGACGCGTGCGCTTCACGCCCCGCCCGCAAAGCGAGCAGGAACAGCTCCGGCAGTTCTGCGGGCGTCGCACGCTTGACGTCCGCGTCCGGCGCGTCTTCGTGCGTCTTCATCCGGCGGATTTCACGCGCATCGTGACGCGGAACCGCCTCGATCCCGACCCTCTGGCGTCCCAGAGATTGCGCGAAGCGCGCAAGGCCTTTAGCGACTGGGCGTCTCAGGTGTACCTGCTCGACGCGTCCCTGCCACGCTCTCCATGGTGGACGATGCCGTCGGCCGGCGAGGTCGTCGTCAAGTTCGACTCGCGGCACGGAGATCTCACTTTTGCCGCCACGAATCAGCCCGAAGGATTGATGCTGTTTCACAACAAGAAACGGCTTCAGATCTGTCTTTATCCGGCCGCCGGCAAACCCGTGCATTACTCCGACGACCGGCACGCCGACGTCGATATCCTCCATCACGATCTTCACGTCAGTTATGATCCGAAGGACGATCTGTTCGAGGCCAAGGACGTTCTCCGTCTGAAGCCGCTATCCGGCGCGTCGTCGGTGCGCTTCAAGCTCGACTCGGCTCTAAACGTACATTCCATCACCTCCCGGGAATGGGGCCAGCATCTCTTTTTCCGCGTGCGTAACCAGAACGCCTTGATTGTTTCCCTGGGATCGCTCGTCCATCAGCGCGACGAATTCAAGCTCACCATCCATTACTCAGGCCGCCTGGCGCCCAACCAACCTCAGGAGGACGCGCAGCTCCATCTCAGCGACGACGGCATGGAACGAGAAATCGCGGCTTCCGTGCCCAAGACTTACGCCAACCGCCCTTACTGGTATCCGCAAGCGGACTTCGGCGACTATGCCACGGCAACAGTCGTGTTTGACGTTCCGAGAGAGCACCTTGCCGTCACGGGCGGCGAGCGCACGCGATTCGAAACCGTCGGCCGGCGCACGATCGTGGAATACCGGCAAGATCAGCCCTGTCGCTATATCACCGCGACATTCGGTCGCTTGCAGGACGCTGGCGCGTTACAAGACGAGGCATTGACCCTGTCCGGATTCGGAACGGCCGTGACGCGCGGCGAGCTGAGGTCCGTTCTCTCGAAAAGCCGCGACATTCTGCGTTACTACGAGACGCTGTTCGGCCCCTGTCCTTATCAACACCTCAACATCATTCTCATCGAGGGAACGACGCCAGGCGGTCACAGCCCGCCCGGGATGACGATCGTCTCGAGGCGGTCGATGCGCCTCACGCGCGCCATGCGCTCGGACCCGGCCGATTTCTCGGACGTGCCGGACTTCTTCCTCGCTCACGAACTGGCCCATCAATGGTGGGGCCATGGCGTGGCGCCCGAGAACTACCGCGAACGCTGGCTCTCCGAAGCCTTTGCGCACTACGCCGCGGCGTTATGGGTCCGGCATGCGTCGGGAGAGCGCGACTTCACGCGGATCGTCGAGCGGATGGCGAAATGGGCGATCCGCTCGACGGATCAGGGGCCGATTCATTTGGGATATCGTTTAGGTCACGTCAAGCGCGATCCGCGTATATACCGCGCCGTGGTCTATGACAAGGGCGCGTGCGTGCTGAACATGCTGGCGGGCATCATCGGAAAGGGCCCGTTTTTCGAGGCGCTTCGGGAGCTGCAACGATCAAACCGATTCCAGAAAATCGGAACGGACGACCTTCAACGGGCTCTCGAGTCAAAGGCGCAACTCGATCTCGACGCTTACTTCACCGCTTGGGTATATGACACCCCGCTGCCTCGCCTTCGTCCGCTTCTCTCCCGATCGCATGAAAACTCACAGTATTTGACGAAAGTGCGCGTCGAAACACAAAACCTGCCGGGTCCCGTGCCGCTGGCCGTGTCGCTGAAATTTGCGCACGGGCCGTCTCTTCGTCACAAGGAGAATCTTGATCCGTCCGGAAGCGCGTGGCTCTATCGAACCGAAGAGCGCCCGCGCCAGATCGAACTCAACGATGACCAAGGACTCCTCGCGATCATCAAGCGATGACCGGGAAAATCCCCGCCGCCAGCATACGGACTGTTAACGGCTGAATCCGGAGCGGCGGCGCTCCGTTTCGAGATCCGCCAATTGCTGCCGGGCCTCCGCCAGCTCTTTCTTCGCCGCATCAAGCCTCTCGATGAGGCGGGTGCGCGACGCACCGAACTGGCTGACCGTCATGTCGTTGGCGTGAAGCTCGAGATCGTTGACTTCCTTGTCCAGCCGTTCCACTCGCTCGCGAGCGGTCTTTTGTCGAGCTTGCCAGTCGGACAGTTTTTCCGCGCGGATCTCCGCCTCGGTTTTCTCCTCGGTCTTCGATTTCTCGCCCTTTTCGGTCGACGCGCCTTCGACCGGCGCGGAATCCTCCGATGTCTCTTCCGCCGGCATCGTCTCCGGAGGTTGTGAGTAATTTTGCCCTCGCGCGCGCGCGAGATCACCTTCCGTGATCACATGCGTCGCGCCCTTGCGTCGCTTTTTTTCCTGGGCGGCGATCTCGCCGAGGCTCTGCGCCCAGACGGTCGAGGCGAGCCCCAGAACGCTCAGGATGGCGATGGCTCGTATGCGCATCGTTATCCTCCTTTGGACAATCGCTATTATAACTCCATGATTATCGAGGCAACGCTATGTCAAGGCGGTCAGGATCTTGCGCAGCTCTTTTGCTTTCTTGTTGTTCGGGTCGAGCGCAAGCGCCTTGTCAACGGCCTTCCGCGCCTTCTTGTGCCTGTTTTCGACGAAATAATCGAGCGCGGACGTCGTCAATTCCTCGATCTCGGCCTTACGCGCGTCAATTCGTGTCTGCACCAGCAGGCGCTGGATTCCGGCATGCCGCGGTTCGACGTCGGAAGCCTTCTCGACGTACGGGAGAGCTTCACGCGGTTTCCGGTCGCGCAGCAGTCGGCGTCCCATCTCGACGAGCGCGACGGCCTCCGGCTGCGTCGGATCACCCTCGGGCAAGGGCGTGAGCGGCGCTGGCTCTTCCGGCGCTCTCCGGCCGGCGGCATTCATTGTTGGCGAGGACAACGGCGGCTCGGCGTCGACCACGATGTTTGCCAGAGGAGCTTCGATTGAAACCGGAATGGGAAACGGCGTGGTAGGCATTGCTTCTTTTCTTTGAGTCGGCATCGAGGACCGCTGCGAAGTGATCGACCGGGCCGCGGCATGAGGCATGCCCGGCGCGGAAGCAGGCGCGGTCGCTGAAGCGGACGGCGGCAGAGGCTCGGACGTCTGCTGCGATGGCGGAGCTGTCGGCTGGAGAGGCGGCCGGACGATCGGCGGCGCGGGCGGCGAAGTCTGAGGCCGAAGAGACGGCACGGCCGGTTGCCGCGCGGGGGTTGTCGGCCGGAGAGGCGGTTTATCGATCGGCGGCGCAGTCTG
>JAFGSN010000160.1 GCA_016934575.1 Vicinamibacteria bacterium | reverse complement strand
CTTGGTACATTTTTGACCGCGGATGGTCGTCACTGAGCGTGGTGTTGTCAAGTCCTTCATTCATCGATCCCGAAGTGTCGAACACGACGATCGCGTTGGGGCGCACTTGCAGGTCGAGAATCGCGAGCGGATCAACTCCTGCGCCCGGAGGCGGCGCGGTGTGCGCGCCGCGGTCGCCCGCCAGCATCATGACGAACGCTGTCGCCGCCAGAAATCCCATGAGCCTTTGTCGTCTGATCCATCCGTTTCTCATGACCGACCTCGCTTTCCGCGAACTGCTCTGGATCTGATCCGTCTCAGACAATTCTTCCCGCATGGCCTGCCTCCTAACACGCTGGATTGCATACAACTGGCGGCCGCTTACTCCCAGTAAGAGTACAACATGGGCGCGTTTTCGCGGACACAAGAGTCTCCAGGTAATGAACCGCACGGCGCTTATAGGTCAGGGGGCTGCTGGCCACGGGGATGGGCGCCACACCCTCGGAGAGGAGAATCAACTGCTCATGATCAACATTGTCCCAAATCAAGGGGGGGTCCGCAGTCTCGTCCATCTGTAAATCACGCCTGACCCACAAGGTGAAAGCGCCGTTCACCGATAGACCGCCTAGGCCGGTGACGATCGTGACATCCTGATACAAATTGCCAGCCACGCCAGGCGCTCTGAGAACACGCCCGAATCCCATGCCGCTTCCGTTCTCATCGCAGAGCTGGCTTTCGCAGTCGCGGGTTCCGGTCTCCGGCGCGCATTTTATCGGCGATGTGCCCAGTATCCACGACGGTCGTTGTACCGGCAGGATGGTGGACCAGTCCGGAACCTGACTCAGCGCCCACCGTCCGACCGCCAGGCCCGCCTCGGCGTTGTAATACGCCTGCCGGCTCAAGCGGTTGTTCATCGCGATGTTCAGCTCGGTCGACGTCGAGGCCGCCAGCGTCAGACCGAGGAACGTGAGGATGATCAAAGACATGAGCGCAAGAATCAGCGCCACGCCCCTTTCTCCGAAGCGCGCACGCCGACGGCGATCGATTGCATCAGTCGTATGGGCGAGTCCCGCACTGCTAATGGGATACATGATCAGCCTCCCTATCTCCATAACGGCTCGTTCAATCCGGGCAAGGTGATACTGCTGAGCACGAGGAGAACCTCTCGGGGAGTCGTCGACGAGACGAGCACCTCGTCACGCGTCATCCCCTGAACGCCCTTCCCGCCCACGGCTCTGATGGCGTCAACACTGACGGCGCGGGCCCGAAGCGTCACGCGCACTTGCCTGACGGCGGAGTTCAGGTGCGCTTCGTTGCCCGGAACGCACGGCGCTCCTCCGCAGATCAGGCCTGGAGTGTCCGTCCAACTGGCGGGGCTGTTCGGTCCCCCGACAGTCCAGCCGACGCCGTTGATATATTGGACCTGCATGTCCTCGATCCCACGCGCAACGAGCTCCCAGGCCGGCCCGGGAGGACTGCTAAAGACAAATCCCGAATCGAGCCCGGCCGTCGTGCTCTTCCAGAGGCAGGGCACGTTTTGATCCGTGGGATCGGGCGCGATCTGGTAACGGATGAAGTTGAGGCTTACTACACGTACCGGATCGCCACCATATAAATTGAGATTTGTCCCGGGTGCAAAGGCCGAATACGGTGGATCCGGTTGTCGGCCCAAGGCGAAGTCAAATTTAGCACCAGCGGGGAGATTTTGAACCCAAGCCCAGTAAGCGCTACCAGTATCATAGATTAACAACACGTAGTTGGATCTTGTATAACAATCAGGGAGTAAAAAGTTGGATTCCACGTTGACAGCGCTGCCGCCCACTTGGTGGACTTTGACGTCCGGGCAATCTCCCTGGGTGGAAAGGAATTGGATGACGTCGGTGCCGTTCCACCCGGCGCCGTCAAGCCCATCGGTAAACACTTGGACCAAGGCGCCCATGCGCCCGCCCGCGCACAAGAGATCGCTTTGTATCAGGTCCATCGAGACTCGGATGTTCTGCTGTCTCTCCGAGACTTCCGGCTCACGCGTGAAAGTGTTCTGGCCGTCCCACAATAGGGCGAGGACGGGGCCCATCACGACGAGCGTCGCCACCATGGCGATCAACAACTCCGTCAAGCTGAAGCCGCGCTGTCCCGAATCTGACATCCTCCACCTCCCTCGAATCTCGACTCCGCGCCCGCTCATCCTCAATAAACACCAATCGCCCCTTCTATTACTGCGACGCTTGCGTGCGGAACGTCGTGAGAACGACTCGCGAGCGAGAGCCCATCAACGGACCGACGCCCTGGGACTGAACCTGAATGTGATAGACGGAAGAACGGGGATCCGCGGCGACAAGCGTCACGATCCAGGACGTCTGGATCGTCGCCCTCTTCTCGCTGTCACCCAAGCCCATGAGAGTCGTCTCGTTTCCATTGCCGACGAGGTCCAACTTGGGGCCGCCCTGCGTGCCTCCGATGGACATCGACATCAAACGTTCCATATGTTCCGTGGCCCTCGCGGTCGCCGCGGTGCTCACCTGCGCTATGGCGTTCGACGCCATCGCCACGACCAAGAGGTTCGCGACGGCCACCAATCCGAAAGCGAGAATAACGATCGCACACAAGACCTCGACCAGCGTGAAGCCCTGCTCCTTGCCGCTCTGCATCTTCTCCCTCCTCCGTCAGGCGCCGCTGGCTCTTTGGATCCTGACTCGCCCGCCGCTCATCACCGTCAACCACGCCGTGCGACCGGTCGCAAGCTCCTGGACACAGATCGTCGCTCCCTGGGCGTCCATCGTGATGTAAGGGGTCACGACCGGTAGATTCGGCGTTGGGCCGTTGGAATTCGTAAATGATCGAGGCCGTCCCAGGCGATCAAAACGAAACCCTATTTCCGTTGCTCCTCCGCCGCCGCCCGTCTGACTGCCGCATACGACGAATTGAACGGTTGTCGGCAACGTCCGTACCCCTCCTGCTTGCGCTTGGGCCAGTACGCCTGTCGTCAGTAGATTCCAGTCCGCGCCCGCGAGCGTCGACCAGTTGGGGACAGTGGTTCTATCCTGATCGTCTTCGACGACATAACGGTATTCATGGTCGCTCAGCACGGTAAAAACGACTCCAATATTGACATTCTTGCCGATGGCGCTGTAGCGCGCCTTTTCGATCTCCGTGGCGACGCTGCGGATCGCGCCGTTGATCGTCGCGCCACGGTAATATTGTATGAGCCCAGGGACGCCCACGGCCGAGAGAACGATGATGATGATCACGACGACCAGCATCTCCACCAGTGAGAATCCTCGGTATCGGTGATCGCTCTTTTCGTGCATGAGCCCTCCAGTCAGTGTGATATCAAGCAATAGGGATGCCACGAATCGGCGAGCCTCGAACTCATCGAATAAAAAGTACTTAAGAGATGCCGCTACAAAAACATCTCCAGCGGACGCGCCGTTGACGTTACAATAAGTAACATCTATCGCATATTTATAAGCACTGCTGATCGATCAACTCGCACGCATCACCGGCCCGGGAAGCCGCACCTCCACTCGCGCGCCTCCGGATTCTCGTTCGCGAATAGAGATCCGGCCTTCGTGAAGTCCGACGAGCTTCGTCGCCGTCGCCAATCCCAGGCCCAGACCGCCGGGTTTCGTGGTTGAAAAGAGCGGCGTCCGGCCGTCGAGATTCCGAGCGAATCCCGGACCGTCGTCCTCGACCACGACCAGCAACAGTGATTCCTCGCGCGCGACATGAATCCAGACATGCCCGCGTGGACCGGCGGCTTCGCAGGAATTGCGCACAAGGTTCTCGAAAGCGCGTTCGATCAGCGTCTCGTCGCCGCTCAGGACGGCGTCTTCGTCGCACTCCAACAGGATCTCCACGTCTTCATGGGCGCGGCTTGTGCGCGACACGATGCGCGACAGCATGCGGCGCAGATCGAAATCGCTGAAGGCCGGGTTTTCGTTGCGCACGAAATCCAGAAATGAACGAATCACGTTTTCCAGCGCCGCGCACTCGTCAAGAACGGCACGCGCGCTTTGCTGGACTTCGTCCGACGGCGCGCGCGCGATCAGACGCGCATGGCCGCTGATCGTCCCCAATCCGTTGCGCATCTCATGCACGATGCCCGCCGTCAGCTCTCCGGCCCGCGTCATTGTTTTCTGGTCCTCGACGAGCGACTGCCAGCGCCGACGCTGCTCAGCGTGTTGCTCGCTAAGCCGCCTTCCGTACTTTCCCAGGCGCTCCACGGCCGTCTCGTAGGCGTCGAGCGCGCCCTGGCCGAGACGATCGTCCGAACCGCGCGCCGGCCAGATGACGAGGAGCACGGCCAGGAGCCACAAAAGCGCTGCCGCGACGTATCCCGCGACGAGGGCCTGGCTTTCACGCGCGTCTCCGATGAGATCCGAAACGTCGAGAGACAATCGTAAAATGCGCATGCCGCGACGAGTGCGCAGCGGAACGTAAACCAGAAGACGCGAATCGGCGCCCCGTTCCGGATCGACGACGACAATTTCTCTTTCCCGAAGTCGACGCCGCTGCGTCTCGTCCAACTCGTGCCGTCGCGGAGAAGCCTCTGTAAGAGTCATGACGGTCCGACCGCGCGCGTCGAGCAGCTCCACTTCGGTTGCCAGGCCGCGACACAGGGCCTCGCGGGCGACTTCGGCATCGGCGTGCGCGCCTCCGCGATCGAGCGTCTCCTCCATCCAGGCCTGGACCATGATCGCGCCCGCGCGCACGAATCGCGCCGCCCGCTCGTTGGCGCGGGCGCGGGCGTTCAACTCGCGCAGCAGTCCGATCGCGTCGAAAAGGCCCACGACCATGACGGCCACGAGAAGAGTGGAGCGCAGAGCCGTCCGGCGCGCGTCAGACACGGAGCAGTCCCCGGTACCAGGCAAGGACCGGATCGCCGAAAAACAGAACGAGCAAAGCGCCCAGGGCGAGGAACGATCCGAACGGAACGGCGCGTTTAAGTCCCTGTCCGCGCGCCAGGGAGGCCGGCAATCCGACCAACGTGCCCGCGCAGGCGGCGATGAAAACGGCGAGCAGGAGCTTTTCCCAGCCCAAGAATGCGCCCAGCATCGCCGCCATCTTCCAGTCGCCGCGACCCAGTCCCTCGACGGCGCGCGTTCGCCGATAAGCCCAAGCGATCGAGGCGAAACCGGCATACCCCGCGGCCGCTCCGATCATTGCGCTCAGAAACGAAACGGGCCAGCCGGGGACGAACGCGGCCAAAAAACCGGCCACGACGCCCGGAATGGTGATCGCGTCCGGAAGAATGTAATGCTCGAAGTCGATGAATGCGAGAACGAGGAGCGACGTGACGAACGCCATCGTCATGGCGGCGCGGGGCGTCGGCCCCAGCATCGCGACCACCGCCCAGTATGCGGCGCCGTTCAGGGCCTCGATGGCCGGATAGCGCGGGGAAATGGACGCGCGACAGGATCGGCAACGGCCGAGGAGGACGACGTAGCTGAGAAGCGGGACGTTGTCCCATGCGGCGATGGCCCGGCCGCACCGAGGACAGCGCGAGCGCGGACGGACGATCGACTGCCCGCGCGGCAGGCGGTGAATACAGACGTTGGCGAAGCTCCCGACGATGAGGCCAAAAACGAACGCGCCCGGCCCGGCCAGAGTCGTGCTCATCACGTCGAAAACCGACATCGGCATGTCCGCCATTTGTCGGAAAGATTATCCTTACGGCTGCGGTCGATCAAATCCGCCGTACGTCCTGCGATACAGCGGCGAGCGATCGCTGACATCGACTCTTCCGGTGGCGGGATCATAGAAAAAAGGCGCGCCGGACGGATCGACGGGGCGGGAACGGACGAGACCGGAGACGACAAGCTCGTCGAGGGATCCCGGACGCCGTCCATGGCGCCGTTCGAAGACTGCGACCAGACGCGCCAATTCCGCGGCGCGGTCAATGGCATCAATCATCCGGAGATGCTCGCCGGCGTTCCGCCGCATGAAGCTCTTCTCTTCCGAATCATCGTAGATCTGCGTCCACATGAGCCTCGCGGCCTCGCGCTCGTTGCCCGCGATCAGAATCGACGCCGCGAAATTCCTGAGGCGTACGTCGTCGTTGATCCGGGCCGCGTCCCATATGGTTTCAGATGCTCTTTTGGCGTCCCTCAAGAAAAGGAAGATGAAGTAGCCCTTCTGGAGCTTTATCCGCCAATTGCGCGGAATATTGCGACAACCGCGATCGAGCAAGGCGATCGCTACTTCGGGCTTTCCGGCGCCGGTGGGCGAGGGCTCCGCGAGAAACGTGGCGCCATATCTGTAAACGATCTGGAAACGTGGATCGAGGGTAACCGTGATGTCGATCAACGGCTCGAGCAGCTCGAATCGCCTCTCCCGCGCGAAGGCGCGCAATCCGCCGAAATACTGCACGGTGCGCAACCAGTAAATGTCGGCCATGAAGTCGTGAAACCCCGGCGTCATGCGCCTGATCTTCTCTCCCGACCAGACGTAAAGCACCTCCTCTTGGGAGCGGAAGGGACCAAGCCGGCCGTCGACGACCCGCTGTGTCCAGGGCACGCAGGCGATAAAAACGCACAATAGCGCCAGCGGCCAGCGGCTCACGTCAGCTCCTTCGATCGAAAGAGCAGGAGGCTGGCCACGACCGCCGCGCCGATATAGGCGAGAGCATAGGACGCGATCCAGAGAAGATCGGTCGCCGTCACCGGATCGCCGTAGACCACCCGGTTCTTCAAGTCGAAATGGGCGAAGTTGGGAATGGCGGCGTAAAGAAACTCCACGAGCCATGCCGGCACGCTCTCTGTGACCTCCCGCATGTCGCGGATGACGTCGGAATACCGGCCTGCCACGACCAGGCAGACCGTTGCGACCGCGGCCATGACGGGAGACGTCACGGTGGAGAAGAGTTGCGCGAGCGCCACGATCAACAACAAGCCGAGATAGATAGCCAGGATCGCCTTGAGGAGCGCGATGTCGACAGCGCGAGACGCATAGAAAAGCGCGCCGTAAAGGCACACGGTCATGACCGAGATATTGACGAATAAGGTGAAGCAAAGGCCGCAGAACTTGCCGATCAGGAACTCTCCGCGACCGAGAGGCTTGGCCAGCAGCGGATAGAGAGAGCGGCGGTCGATTTCCTTGTTAATCAGGCTGACGCCGACGAAGATCGCGATCAGGGTTCCGAAGAAATCCATGGCCGCCAAGCCGACGTCCTTGAGAATCTTCTCCTCCTGGTAAATCGAGAGCGGTTTGAGAACCAGCCCCGCCAGAATCACGACGATCGCGAAGAAAACCAGATTATAGAGAATTCGTTCGCGCACCGACTCCCTGAACGTGTTGGCGGAGACGGCCGCTATACGTCTTATTCGTCCACGATCCATTTTCCCTTCGCCTCGCGATCCCGCACTTCCTCGATAAAAAACTCCTCAAGCGATTTGCGCACCGGATTCACCGACAACACTCGACCGCCGCGCGCTTCGATCTCGGCCACCAGCCTGGCCAGGTCCGCGGGATCGACCTCGATACGGAGGCGTCCGCCGATGGCCGCTCGACTCGGCGCGAGGCCGGTGAGATCGCCGGCGATACGGATTTCTTCCGCTGGGATTCCACTTGCCAGCACCTCCAGGCGTTGAACGTCGATCTTCAAGACATCGTCCAGCGATCCCTGAGCGATCATGCGCCCTTGATGGAGCAATACAATGCGATCGCAAAGAGCCT
This sequence comes from Vicinamibacteria bacterium, assembly GCA_016934575.1. Taxonomy (GTDB): domain Bacteria; phylum Acidobacteriota; class Vicinamibacteria; order Fen-336; family Fen-336; genus JAFGSN01. The sequence goes on along the minus strand of JAFGSN010000160.1, from coordinate 6,360 downwards.
CGGCGTCGGACAGAATATGAGTGGAAAAGAGAACTGACTTGCCGCGCCGTTTGAAATCGGCAATGAGGTTTCGCACGAGGCGCCGCCCCAGGGGGTCGAGACCCGACATCGGCTCGTCAACTATCAGCAGATCGGGATCGTTGATCAGCGCTTGGGCGACGCCGAAGCGCTGAAGCATGCCCTTGGAATACCGGCGAAGGGGCACGCTTCCCGAGCGCCGCAATCCAAGGGTATCAAGCAGTCGTTCGATGCGATCGCGAAGCTCCACGCGCGGTATCCCGCAAAGACGTCCGGCGTATGCGAGATACTCGCGCGCCGACAAGTAGTCGTAAAAATATGGATGCTCTGGCAGGAAGCCCGTTCTCCGGCGCCATGCGGTCGCGACATGGGAGTGGCCGAGGATTCGGATCTCGCCGTGATCCGCGCGCAAAAGGCCCATCAGGATTTTGATCGTGGTTGTCTTGCCGGATCCGTTCGGCCCGATGTAACCGAGCACTTCCCCCGATTGCATCGAGAACGAAACGCCCCTAATCGCCGTCACTCGACCGAGAAGCAGGAATCCCGCGCGGAACTGTTTATCGAGGTCCCGCACAGTAATTACATGATCCGCGGATCCCTCAGAACAGAAGTCCATTTTGATGATTCCATAATCCTCATGAAAGTGGGGGGAGCACTCTCCCCCCACTTGTACTGAATGTCAGGACATTACCTCAGGGCAAGACAAGTCACCGGCATTGGGGCATTTCCACCGGATGGATCTGCGCCAGTGGTATCTCGACAGATTCGCCCGCTGTCGTCTCCGGCGTACCCTCTTTGACCGGTCCGACCTTGAGATATCGGTGATCCGGCGTAAGTAAAATTGGTGACGCAATCGAGAAGACAACGATCTGTGACGGGCGCCGTGACAACTCCCCCGACGTAATAGTTACGAGTGTACCCGCTCTTTGTGGTTTGACCTGCAACCGCAAGAACATTATCGAGATATGGTTCGAGATGCGCGACACAGCTTGCTGCGAAACCGCCGGACGTTTCCGCGAGCATGGGGAAACTAGCCATATTAGCGTAACCAAGATTCCCATTGTTCGTCGACCACAACTTCTCGGCCGAGATCACCGTACGGATATCTCCCACCATCGCCGATTCGTTGGCCGCCATCCGAGCGCGGAGCAGACTCGGGATCGCGATCGCCGCGATGATGAGAATGATCACCACGACGATCAAAAGCTCGATCAACGAAAAGCCTTTCTGATTCTTCACATCGTCCTCCTTTGCCATAGCGCTATGGCTGATTCATGATGTAGCAAAAAGCAGGCCAACGCAAATGCCGACAACCTGTTGATTTATAAGGAATTTCGATATCTACTTTACAAAAAGTTGCGACATTTCTCGTCGGGAGAAGCCAATTCTGGTCACTTGCTTGTTTTTTCGGATGCAGCCGGTATGGTATGAGTGATTCTGCTCGCACGCTCGTGCAACGCCGCCGCCTCGTTGGGCTCGAACCTGCTCGGCGCCGTCTTCTGCGGCTTCATCGAGTATCTCTCGATGGCGGTCGGTCCGCGGGCGCTCGACCTCCTCGCTCTGTGCCTCTATTCATGTGCGCCGCTCGTCTTCCTGCGCCAAAGCGGCGCCTCGGTTTCACCGTCAACCGCCGAAACGGAGGTCTGGATCGCGATTTATTTGGAATCCAAGCCAAGATGATGTTTCTTCGTCCGGTACCGAAACGATCGCAGGGTGATTCCAAGCAAGCGCGCGGCGTGCGAGCGATCGCCGCCGCTCTGTCCCAACGCTTTCCTTAACAATTTGAGTTCGATGTCGTCAAGATACGCGTCCAGTGAGAATTCCTTCCCCAAGTCGTCGTTCTGAGAACCGCCGGGAATCGCAGCGAGGCCGAGAATCAGTCTCTCCGGTTGGATCTGCGACGTCGTCTCCAGCACGACGGCGCGTTCGACGACGTTTTCAAGCTCCCTCACGTTTCCCGGCCAGTCGTAATCGAGCAGCAGCCTCATGGCGTTCTCGGAGATCGCGGCGAGGTTCTTGCCCATTTCTTTCACGAAACGACGCAGAAAGTGGTCGGCCAGAAGCGGAATGTCCTCGCGCCTCTCGCGCAGCGGCGGCACTCGCAGAGGTATGACGTTCAGTCGATAATAGAGATCCTCGCGAAACCGCCGCTCTCTCACGAGCTCTTCAAGTGAACGATTCGTGGCGGCGATGATGCGCACGTCGATTTCGATCTCCTCGGTTCCGCCCACTCGCCGAACGCGCCGTTCCTGCACCGCGCGCAACAACTTGACCTGCATGGCGGGAGAAGTCTCTCCCACTTCGTCCAGGAAGATGCTGCCATGATGGGCCGCTTCGAAAAGGCCGCGCTTGCTCTGATGGGCGTCCGTGAAGGCTCCCCTGACGTGGCCGAAAAGCTCGCTTTCGAGCAGCGTGTCGGGCAAGGCGCCGCAATTAACGGAGACGAACGCCGCGTCACGGCGCGGCGATATGGCGTGAAGAGCCTTGGCGACGAGCTCCTTCCCGACGCCGCTTTCGCCGGAAATGAGCACGGTCGAGTTGTTCGGAGCGACGGCTCGCAGGGCCGTGATCATCTTCGTCATCACGGGCGCCACGCCGATGATGCGATCGAGCGTATGCCGGGAGCGGAACTCGGCCTTGAGAAGCAGGTTTTCCTCCTTCAGCTCCTGCCTCTCCAGGGCGTTGCGCAGGACGATCTTCAGTTCTTCGACGTCGAAGGGCTTGACCAGGTAATCGTGCGCCCCAAGCTTGAGCGCCTCGATCGCCGTCTGCGTGGATCCGAACGCGGTGATCACGACCACCACGGTTTCGGGCGCGGTGGACTTCACCTGACGCAAAATCTCCATCCCGTCGCCGTCGGGCAGCTTGAGATCCGTGACGAGCGCGTCCGGCGGCCCCTTGGCGAGCGCGCGCCTCGCGGATTCGAAACCCTCGGCGGGCTGGACTTCGTAGCCGTCCTTGCGCAACATGAGACAGAGAAGCTCGCGCATCGAAGGCTCGTCGTCGACCAGCAAGACTTTCTTCATCTCTCGCGACGCTCGTGAACGTTCTCGATCAATCCAGGACCACCCATCGTTCGGCGCGCTCTCGTTCATCTCTTACCGTAACGCCTCTGCGTCTTCGCGTCTCGGCGTTCATGAACGAAGTTGTTCTGGCGCTCGTCGATTCTCCGCTTCCCCCCCTCGCGCCGCCGGCAGCCGGACTTCCACCTCGGTTCCCTGGCCGGGAATGCCGCGAATGGCGATGTCGCCTTGATGATCGCGCACGATGCGGTAGACGATCGCCAGACCCAGTCCGGTTCCGCTCTCGGAGCCGGTCGTGAAGGTCGCGAATTCCGGCTTTTTCTCCTCTCGCGTAATTCCTTTTCCTTCGTCGCGCACGCGAAGAACGATCTCCTCCGCCGCGCGCTCCATGTCGACTTTCAGCAAGCCGCCCTTTGGCATGGCTTCCATGCCGTTGCGCGCCAAGTTCCAGAACACCTGCGTCATCTTTGCCGGATTAACACGGCACAGGTGCGGACCCGCGTCCTTTTTAAAGACGATCGAGTGCCGTGCTCCTTCCGGCAGTCCGTTCTTCAGCAGAGTCGCCGCCTGCTCGATGATGGTGCCGAGATCCACGACTCCCATTTCCATCGCCGCCGGCCGCGCTTGGATCAGGAACTCGGTGAGCGTGTCCGAAAGCCGCTGCGACTCTCTCCGTATGATGGCCAGCAATTGCTCTTCTTCTCCGGACACTCGGCTGTCGTTCATCAGCACCTGCGCCGCGCCGCTGATCGATCCCAGAGGATTGCGGATTTCATGCGCAAGCTGCGCGGCCATTTCGCCCAGGGCCGCCAGCCGCTCCTTGGATTTCATCTGCTCCTCGATCCTCTTGATTTCGGTGAGATCCTTGAAAACGACAAGGCAGCCGATCGGTCCCGCCTCCACGACCGACGCCAGCCGTGAAACGGATAGTCCTAGAATCATTTTCTTCTTGTCCGGATGATTATAAATGATCTCAAAACGCACGACTTTGGCCCCGTCAGCCATTTCTCCGAGCAGGTCGAGATCGAGAGCGCCCACTCCAAACAATTCCGTGATCGTCATGCCGCGTAGCTTTTCGCGGCTCAACCCGAGTATCAGTTCACCATGACAATTCACGTGCTGGATGACCCTCGCCCTGTCCGTCGTCAGCAATCCGCTCTGGATGCTCTCGACGATCATCTCGTTCACCTCGCGCAAATCCGCGACCTCCGCCGCGACCTCTTCGAGACGTGTCCCGGCGCGCTTCAAGCTCTGCGTGAAGTATGCGCCGGTCAAGGCCACCGTAACGCAAACCAAGGCATTGAGGAACACGGCGTATACGAGAGTCTTTGTCGTCGCGAATCGGACGTCGGACAGCCCCTGTGCGGGCAGAACGCCAGAGCTTACCAAGAATAAAATCGCGCCGTGAAAGGCGGCCGCCAGAATCGAGGCCATTACTCCGCCGCGACGCTGGAGAAGCACCGTCGCTTCGAGCACCGTGATCGGGTACAGCAGCACGAAGCCGCCGGCCGCTCCTCCCGCAACGAAAACCAGCGCGGTGACCACGATCAGATCACCGAGGATCTGGAGTAAGATCGCAGCCGTCGTCCGTTTCCAGAAGCGCAAAAGCGCCGCATGAAAGATCGACAAGCCATACGTCACGCCGACGATGAAGTAAAGAGCGTCAATCGACAGGAGCGAGCCGGCGACGACTTCGACGTATCGCGCGGCGGCCAGAATGGTCGTGACCATGACCATTCTGAGGAGAATCAATCGCCTCAGACTTCTTCGCAGTCCGTCGTCGGTCGCGCCGATCTCCAATCCGCCAATGACGTTTGTCTCCAGTGCGCGTTTATCCGGCCAGTTGGGCGATGAGATTGAAAAGCGGCAGATACATGCTGATGACGATGCCGCCGACCGTCACTCCGAGCATCACGACCATCAGCGGCTCCATCATCGTCATGAGATTGGTGATCGCCTGATCGACCTCTTCCTCGTAAAAATCGGCGATTTTATTGAGCATCGCATCGAGAGCGCCAGTCTGCTCTCCGACGCCGATCATCTGGACGACCATCGACGGGAAGACTCCCGTTTCCTTGAGAGGTTGCGCGACCGTGAGGCCGGACTCGACCGCCTTCCTCACTTTCATGATCGCATCCTCGACGATCGCGTTGCCCGCCGTCTTAGCGGTGATCTCCAACCCGTCGAGGATCGGAACGCCGGCGGACAGAAGCGTGGACATGGTCCGAGTGAAACGCGCCACGGCGATCTTGCGCAAGATCATGCCTATTACGGGTATTTTCAGCGTCACGCCATCGATGACTCTTCTCCCGGAATACGTTTGATAATATTTCCGTAACAAGATTCCGCCGATCACGCCTCCAACGACGACAAACGGCATCCCTCGCACGAACCAGTTCGACGCTCTGATCACGATCCTCGTAGGCAACGGCAGTTCCGCTCCAAGGCTCTCGAACAGGCCGGCGAAAATCGGGATGACTTTCCACATCAGAATCAGTACCGCCACGCCCGCGATCGAGAACACGATGATCGGATAGATCATCGCGCCCTTGACCTGCCCTTTGAGCTTGACGTTCTTTTCTATGTACGTTGCCAGGCGCTTGAGGATCGTGTCGAGGATGCCACCCGCCTCGCCGGCCGCGACCATGTTCGTATAGAGGGCGTCGAACGCCTTGGGGTGCTTGCGCATCGCGTCCGCCAGGCTCGCTCCGGACTCGACGTCCATGCGCGTCTGCTGAAGGATGCGCGCGAAATTCTTGTTCGCCTGCTGCGTGCCGAGGATCTCAAGACACTGCACCAGCGGCAGCCCGGCGTCGATCATGACCGAGAATTGTCGGGTGAACACGGACAGATCCTTGGCGCCCACTCCGCCGCCGAATTTCGGAACCGAGAGCTCCTTTCCTTTCTCCCTCACGGAAGAAACGAAGATCTGTTCGCGACGCAGAAGAGCCGTCAGGGCTTCCTTGCTGGCCGCCGCGCGCTCGCCTTCGATGGAACGTCCGTCGCGCGTCTTTCCTTTCCAAACATAGGCAGGCATTCAATCCTCCTCTGCTGGGACCTCGCGCGGAGGTCCCTATCGTCCCGCGGGCCGATAGGCGGGACGCATCGAGCCCTGCGGCGTCGTGAGACCGGTTCCCCTGCTGATCATATCCTGAAGCTCTTCGGGATTGGAACTGATGCCGACCGCCGTTTGCAGCGTGATCTGCTTGGAAAAATAGAGACTGGCCAGGCACTGATTGAACGTCTGCATGCCCGTCTTCTCCTGCCCCGATTGCATCGTGGCGTAAATCTGATGAATCTTGTCCTCGCGAATGAGGTT
>JAFGSN010000159.1 GCA_016934575.1 Vicinamibacteria bacterium | reverse complement strand
TGGTGCGGGCGGAGGGACTTGAACCCTCACGAGCTTTCGCTCACCAGATCCTAAGTCTGGCGCCTATGCCAGTTCGGCTACGCCCGCTCTGCATAATTGGATCACAAACCGACATCGCGGGGAATCGTCCACGGGCGGCGTGCCAACGAATACAACGATGATATGATCTCGATCCGCCACGGCCCGAAGGCCTCAACCGGGGAAAAGCGATCCGTGATCGGCGATTATGGAGGCCGAAAGACGATGCCGAAAATGGACGCAGGTAAGGCCAGATTGACCGTCGCCTTTCAGGGCGAGCGCGGCGCATTCAGTCATGAAGCGGCGCTTGACGTGCTCGGACCGGGTATCACGCTGCTTCCACGGCCGAGCTTTGACGCCGTGTTCGAGGCCGTGGTCCAGGGATCGGCTGACCGGGCCGTTGTTCCCATTGAAAACTCTTTGGCCGGCTCGATTCACGAGAACTATGATCGCCTGCAGTCGAGATCGCTACACATCGTCGGCGAAACGCAGATTCGGATTCGCCATTGCCTCATTGGGATTCCCGGCGCCGTTTTCGAGTCCATCACTCGCGTATTCTCTCAGCTTCCAGCACTTGACCAGTGCCGAAACTTCTTCTCCGCCCATCCCCATATCGAAGCGGTGGCGACCTATGACACGGCCGGAGCCGTTCGTAACGTGCTCAATGCGCGCGTGCCGAATCACGCCGCGATCGCGTCGCGCATGGCCGCCGAGCTGCACGGCGGCACGGTGATGACGGAAGAGCTGGAAGACGATCCGCAGAACTTCACCCGTTTCCTCGTGCTCTCCCGGCAGGCGGCTTCAATCGAAAACGCGACGAAGACGTCCATCGTGTTCGCTCTTGAGAACGTGCCTGGCGCGCTCTATCATGCCCTCGGAGCGTTCGCGTTGCGCGGGGTTGACCTGACGAAGATCGAGTCGCGTCCCATCCGCGGGCGACCCTGGGAATACTCCTTTTATCTCGACGCCATTGGAGATCCTCGCGGAGCCGCGGGTGAGGCCGTCGGCGATTTGAAGCGCGTTGCACGCGATCTGCGCGTGCTCGGCTCCTATCCCGCCGGTCTCAAGAGAGACCGATCGAACGAGTCTCCTGCGAGCTGAAGACGCGAATTCAAGTCACCTGATGATATCCTGCGCCTATGCGCTCTTTTTCCGGTCACGCTCGGATTTCTCTGAAGCCGCCGTGCTTTTTTGCTCCGACCCGACGGGCGACTCGAGCGACGGTAGGCCGAGGCTTTTTCGAAGACGCGTTTCGATTTCACGTCGCATGTCGTGGTTTTCCCGGAGAAACTGCCTCACGTTATCTCGGCCCTGGCCCATACGCTCACTCTGGAATGAGTACCATGCGCCGGATTTCTCGATGATTTTCTGAGCGACTCCCAGATCCAGCAAGTCCCCCTCCCGGCTGATGCCCTCGCCGTAGAGGATGTCGAACTCCGCCTCACGGAACGGAGGCGCGACCTTGTTCTTGACGACCTTGACCTTGGCGCGGATCCCGACAACGACGTCGCCTTCCTTGAGCGATGCGATCCGGCGGATGTCGACGCGGATCGAGGTGTAGAACTTGAGCGCACGGCCGCCCGTCGTGGTCTCGGGATTGCCGAACATCACGCCGATCTTCTCTCGCAGTTGATTGATGAAGATCAGGCAGGTTTTGCTCTTGGAGACGATCGCGGTGAGCTTTCTCAGGGCTTGGCTCATGAGACGCGCCTGCAGGCCCATCTGCGCATCGCCCATCTCGCCTTCGAGCTCCGAGCGGGGGACGAGCGCCGCCACGGAATCCACCACGAGAACGTCAACGGCTCCGGAGCGGATCAATACTTCCGCGATCTCCAGCGCCTGCTCGCCGCTGTCAGGCTGAGAGATGAGCAGATTGTCCGTATCGACTCCGAGTTTGGCGGCGTAAGTCGCGTCCAGCGCGTGTTCCGCGTCCACGAAGGCGGCCATGCCTCCTTGCCGCTGGGCCTCGGCGATCACGTGCAATGCCAGCGTGGTCTTTCCCGAGGACTCCGGGCCGAAAATCTCGACGACGCGTCCGCGAGGCATGCCGCCGACCCCGAGAGCGTTGTCCAGGGAGAGCGCGCCCGTCGGTATGGCGGGCACGTCGATCTTCTCCCTGCTTCCCAGACGCATGATCGAGCCCTTGCCGAACTGCTTGTCGATCTGGGCGAGGGCCGCATCGATAGCCTTGTTGCGCTCGTTCTTGTCATCAACCATGATCACCACTCCTTGCGACGCGATTGCGTTGACCACGCCGGCTCGACCCGCTTCGAATCGTATGATGGATCGCCGCCGACGGGTGATGATAAGCGGTCTCGGGGACAGATCGGGTCATTTCGCCGTCGGCGAGGCAACTGCAGACCTTGTGACTCGAACATGCCTCCGGGAGTCTATCGTCAATCGCATCGTCTGGCGAGCGCGGCCGCGCGCAGGCACGGTCGTTGCTAGAATTACGTCATTATGCTGTCGTGGGGTCTGCTGTCGATGGTTCTGGCGTGGCCCGTGCCGTTTGTGCCACAACAAGAAAACACCTGCGCGGCCGCGTCGCTTGCCATGGTCATGAGGTATTGGGGACAGTCGGTGTCCTCGGATGAGATCGCCGATACGCGCATCGACGAGCGCGGAGAAGGCATACGCGGCTCACGCCTGGTCGACTTCGCGCGCTCCAAAGGCCTCTATGCGATCGCCTTTGAAGGAGACAGCGCTCATCTCATCGATTACATCACCAAAGGGCGTCCGCTCATTGTCGCGCTTGGAGCAGGATCAAATCGTTTTCACGACGTTGTCGTCGTCGGTTTCGACGGCGACAAACAGGAGCTGATCGTTCACGATCCTGCGCGAGGGCCGTTTCGTCGCGTTGATCGTCGGATCTTTGAAAAACAATGGAACGAGTCGGGACGCTGGACGTTGCTCGTTCTGCCGGACGAGCGTTGAAGGGCGTCATTCTCGCGTGTCTTCTGCTCGTGCCATCTCGGCCGCAAGCCGAGGAGCTGTCGCTCTCCGCGCGCAGCGAGGCGGCCGTGGAGGGTGAGACTTCCTACGAGACGGCGGTCGAGCAAGGGGTCGCTCTCGCCAGATCCGGCCGGAGCGAAGAGGCCGAAAGAGAGCTTTCACGCGCCGTTCGGATGAGACCCGAGCGCGCCGAAGCGCGTCGCGAGAAAGGGGCGCTCTTTTTTCGGGAGAAGAGGTATCGGGACGCGGCACGGGAGCTGGGCGCCGCGGTCAGGCGGAGCGACGACATGGAGACGCGCCGTCTGTGGGGCGCGGCGCTCCATCTCTCCGGGCAGATGAAGGCGGCGCTCCGCGCATGGAACACGATTGAGGAACCGCAGTTGCGGGAGATCCATTTCTCCGGCCTCAAGCGCACGCGACCTCCTCTCGTACGCGGTGAGATACCCCTCATCGAAGGGAAGCTGTTGTCTCTCGGCCGTCTGGAGGAGACGGAGTTGAGGCTTCATGATCTGGGCGCCTTCGATCGAGTTTCTGTCCGGACCGTGCCTTGGGGCGACGGGACCGCGGATCTGGATGTGGCTCTCATCGAACGGCACGGTCTGGCCGGATCGCGACTGGAGTTCGCGGCGCAGACCGTCGGTCAGCTTGTCGCGGAAAAAATCGAGCTTCGTTATGCTAATTTGCAGGGTTGGGGACTGACTCTGCGAGGACGATATCGATGGCAGCATGCGCAACCCGATCTATCTCTGGCCTGCGATTGGCCGCGTCCTTTTGGAGCGGACGTCAAAGCGAGCGCTCGGGTATTCCGTGGCCGTCAACAGTTCGATGTAGAACAGGGCATCGAGCGTCGGGGGAGAGGATTCGATTTGGATCTGCAGCACGTTATCGATGGCCGGACCATGGCGCAGGCGGGTTTGGGATACCGGGAGCGCGTATTCCAGGGAGCGCGCGAGCTGGCCGCGCCCGGCGATTTCCTGCGATTTCGCTTGGGACTCACGCGGCGGGTCATTAGTTCCAGGCATCTTGACATGTCGATTGATGGAAGCATGGTTCAGAATTCAGGACGCGAGATCTCCTGTCGACAAGGGATTGTGTCTCTCGAAGGCGGTGTTCGATTACAGGATCACGGCGGTCTTCCGCCCACTCGAGTGGCTTTTCAGTTCAGATTGGGCGCCAGCTCGGAAGGCACGCCGTTCGATGAACTGTTCATTCCAGGCGGCGGCGCGGACGCTGAATGGCCAATGAGAGCGCATCGTCGCGCCTATGGTGGAGTCATCGGGAGAACGCCGCTGGCTCAACACATCCTTCTTGGCAACATCGAGCTTCGTCATTGGATGATTGATACGAAAATCGCGAGAATGGGCATCGCGCTTGCTTATAGTCCTGCTGTTCTTAGCGGTCCCACCGTTCCCGGGAATGGAAAGCGCCAATTCCAGGATGTTGGAATCGGTTTACGAATTGCTGGTTTGGCGGGAATGAACTTCAGGATGGATGTGGGCTTCGGACTCCTCGACGGCACCAAAGCCGTCTTTTTGGGCTGGAATGAGTGGTTCTAACTTGTAGATGGGCAATGGAATAGCATGGCGGATGTGTTATTTCTGCCACAATAAAAAAAGCGTTTACGGGTGAAGTGCTATCTGCTAAAATATCAATAAATTGGCTCGGCGCAAGTCTTTGCGCGCTGGGGGGCAGAGGAGAGTTGTTCGAATGAAGATTCAAAAAAAGGGCGCGCGGGCAGGATTGAAAAAACGGTCCCGACCGCCGAAATCGCGACGATCCGCCCCCGGAAGGCCGATGAAGCCAAAGAATTCCAGGAGACTGGTCCGACATCAATCGAAAGCACGTTCAACAATCAGCCGTACCCGGGCATCCACGCCGGCTCGAAGCGCACGATCCGCTGTCGCTCCATCGTCGGCTCGAGTCGCGAAACCGCCTCGGCGTTCGATACCGACGCCTTATCCCACTTGTCATATCGCCGCTCCCAAGCCCATTCCGCTGGCGCCGGCACGCTCCATGCCACCCCCGATCGAGTCACGCGTGACTCCCACGACGCATATTCAGCAGGCGGAATTCGGCGAGGCCGGCGTGTTGCTCGCGATCACTTACTCGATTCGCGAGGGGCGACGCGATGAGTTTTTCGAGCTCATGGGAGAGTTGAAACCGCTGCTGACGGTGATCGGCGGAATGGACTGCACAATCTACGAAGATCGTAGTCGTCCGAGTTATTTCATGGAGGTGTTTCGCTTCAAGGACGAGGGCGAGTTCACGGCCTTTGACGATAAATTCCACAAGGATCGGAAGATCGCCGCCGTATATGCGTTGCTCGACGACATCGTCGAGGCGGAAAAGAGCGACTTCAAGATTTTCGAACGGCGCCTGTAATCTCGTTTATCGCTGTCGTGACGATTGCTGAAGAGTTGGAATGCCGTCTCCTCTATGCCATGGATTGATCGGGCTGACGATTCACTCCGTTACAGCCCGAACCGACTCTGATCTACGCAGTCCGTTTCGAGCCGGGGGATTGGTCCTGGCCTCCGTTGCGCCTGATTTCGACCTTTTGGGCGGACTCCTGGACGGTCGGATTCGTCATCAGGGCGCCAGTCACAGCTTGGGATTCGCATTGGCCGTCTCGATCATGGTTCTCTTCTGGGCTTTCTACACGAAGCGAAAACGTCCTTGGTTCACGGCTGGAATCACGGGGCTGGCCTGGATCCTGCATGTCACGGCCGACTACCTGGCCAAAGACACGTGTCCCCCATTCGGACCGCAGGCGCTCTGGCCTTGGAGCCTGGCCCACTTCGCCTTTCCCAAGCCGTTATTCCTGTCAATAGGGCGGAGATTCGATTGGAGCACGGTTCACCAGAATGCCCTAGCTGTTGCCTGGGAGGCGGCGGTGATCGGTCCACTGTTTGTATGGGTCTGGCGTCTGAAGAGGCGCCGCTTGCAAGAGCAACGGAGTTGAGCTGTTATGGGTCGAACGGATCGAAAAGGACGGAGCGCCGGAAGCGGACTGTCGGGCGCGGCTTTGAACGCCAGGCGCCGGAGCCTGGAGCTCTCGCGGCTTCACGTTCTCACGCAGATCGAGAGCGCGCGTGTCGATGCGCATCGTGACATGCTACGTCGAGCCCTCGCCGCCGTGGAGCAGGATATCAAGAAGATTTCGTGATTAAAGGCCGGCGCATCTACTATAGCGAGACGTCTGTAGATTCACTTGCCGGTGACGCGGACCACTTCCGTCAGAGTCGTCATGCCTCGGAAGACTTTTTCGACGGCGGCTTCGCGGAGCGTACGCATGCCTTCTTCGCGGGCCGCTTTGACGATATCCGACGAACCGCTTTGTGAGGCGACGAAGCGGCGGATTTTCTCGGTCAGAGGAAGAACCTCGAAGACGCCGATTCGTCCGGTGTAACCGGTTTCGCGACATCGGAGGCAGCCGCGCCCGCGTTTGAAACGATAGGTCGCGAGCTTCTCATGCGGCATTCTGAGAACCGACGCCTCCTCCGGCGTCGGCACGTACTCTTCGGCGCAGTGCGGACAGATCTGCCGAACGAGGCGCTGCGCCAGGATTCCGATCACGGTGGATGTCACGAGAAAGTGGGGAACGCCCAGATCGAGCAGGCGCGTGATTGAAGAGGGCGCGTCGTTGGTATGCAGGGTCGAGAGCACGAGATGACCGGTGAGGGCGGCCTGAACGGCGTATTCCGCCGTCTCGGGATCGCGGATTTCGCCGACCATGATGATGTCGGGGTCCTGTCGCAGAACGGTTCTCAAGGCGCTGGCGAAGGTGACGTCGATCTGCGGCTTCACGGCGACCTGATTGAAGTCCTCATAAACCATCTCGATCGGGTCCTCGATCGTGACGATGTTGATTTCCGGACGGCTGAGGTACTTGAGAACGGAGTAAAGCGTGGTCGTTTTGCCGCTGCCCGTCGGCCCCGTGACGAGAATGATTCCCGTTGGATGCGAGATCAGCTCGTAGAATCTGGGCAGGTTCTGCGTCGACAATCCCAGATCGTCGATTCCCTTGAAGACGATGTCCGGATCGAAGATGCGCATGACCACTTTCTCCCCGAACGCCGTCGGCATGGTCGAGACGCGCAGCTCGATCTCCTGCGCGCTCTGATCGCGTTTGATGCGCCCGTCCTGAGGCCTTCGTTTCTCGGCGATATTGCATCCCGACAGAAGCTTGATGCGAGAGGCGACGGCGTCATAGACGATGCGCGGTATCACATGAACGTCGTGCAGCATGCCGTCGATGCGCAGGCGAATGAGGGCGAACTTGCGCTTCGGCTCGAAATGGATGTCCGAAGCGCGCTGCTCGAAAGCGTACGCCAGGATGTGATCGAGCGCACGAATCACAGGCGCGGCGGCGGCGTCCAGCTCCTTGACCTCGGCGGAAAGAAACTCTTGGCTGCCGAGGTCGACCGTCGAGAGTCGGCTGGCGCGAAGCTGCTTCTCGGCGCTTTGCAGGCTTGTCTGCAGATCGTAGAAGCCGCGGTTGATGCGCTCGACGTCGGATCGCGTCGCGACAACGCGTTCGATGTCCAGGCCGGTGACCAGGCGGATGTCGTCGATCGGAAAGGGAGCAAAGGGATCATGCACGGCGATCGTGATTTTCTTTTCGGTTTTCGAGACGGCGACGATGCCGTGTCTGCGAGCGAAGGGGCCCGAGAGCGCCTTGGTGACGATGTCCAGATCCAGCTCCAAGGGATCGATTTTAACGAAAGGCAGCCCCGCCTTTTCGGCGATGGCCTGAGCGATCCGGACTTCATCCGCGAATCCCAGCTTGATGACCGCTTGGTCGGCGGAGACGGCGTTGAGTCGCATCGTTCGTCGAACGCGCTCCGCCTGATCAGGCTTGAGAAGCCGCGCTTTGAGCAGCAACTCCACGATGTCGACGCCTTGCGGCGTCGCGGCATTCGGAGCGGCGCTCTTTTTCATGGATCCCGCCATTCGTTCAAACGGCATTATCCAGATCTTGTCGGCGAGTCGTCAAATGCGACAGCCGTCATGAGCGATGAATGGCGGGAATCCGTGTTCGTTATGGAGACGGGATTCCTTCCGTCATCGTTGACATGCGCGGCTGCCTCTGCTAAGTTCTTAAACTTGACCACCGTAGGCGCGTGGCTCAGTGGTAGAGCGCTTCCTTGACACGGAAGAGGTCGGTGGTTCAATTCCACCCGCGCCTACCAGAAGGACGGAGAATTGCAAGTGACGGCCGGCAACTAGATGTCGTTTTCGGTGGAGCCTCCTGACAGCACCGGACCGTCCGGCGAGAGTCGGCCAACGAGCTCTCCTCTCGACGTCTATCGACACTCGTCAGCTCATCTTCTGGCGGCGGCCGTTACGGAGCTGTACGCCGGGGTCCAGTGCGGCGTCGGCCCACCCACCGAAGACGGCTTTTTCTACGATTTCCTCACCGAGCGGCCCTTTACGCTCGAAGACCTCGCGGCGATCGAGAAGCGCATGACCGAGATCGTGAAACAGGACCGCGCGATCGAGAGGCGAGTCTTTTCGAAGGAGGAAGCGCTCGCGCTTTTCACGGCCCGAGGACAGACACTGAAGTGCGAGTTGATCCGCGAGAAGGCCGGCGACGAGGTCCAGTGCTACGCCATGGGCGACTTCGTCGATTTCTGCCTCGGCCCGCATCTTCCTTCGAGCGGTTGCATCAAGGCGTTCAAGCTGCTTTCGGTGGCGGCCGCATATTGGAAAGGAATCGAGGGAAATCCGCAGCTTCAGCGGATCTACGGCACGAGCTTTTTTACGTCTGAGGATCTCGAACGGCACCTGAAACGTCTCGATGAGGCCAGACGCCGGGATCATCGCCGACTGGGACGAGATCTCGACCTTTTCTCAATCTCCGAGGATACGGGAGCGGGTCTTATCCTCTGGCACCCGAAAGGCGCGTTCATCCGTACAAAGATCGAGGATTACTGGCGCGATGAGCATCTGAAGGGCGGCTATGATCTCATTTACACGCCCCACATCGCCAAGCTTGATCTTTGGAAAACGAGCGGCCACACCGAGTACTACCGGGCTAACATGTATTCGCCGATCGAGATCGAGAACGTCGAGTACCAGCTCAAACCAATGAACTGCCCTTTCCACATCATGATCCTTCGCTCGAAACCGCGGAGTTATCGTGACCTGCCCATTCGTTACGCGGAACTGGGCACGGTCTATCGTTTCGAGCGTTCCGGCGTGCTGCATGGATTGATGCGCGTGCGGGGATTCACTCAAGATGACGCTCATGTATTCTGCCGTCCGGACCAGCTCGAGTCGGAGTTGATCCGCGTTCTCGATTTCGTGACGTCCATCCTGCGCACGTTCGGTTTCGAGCAGTACGAGATTTTCCTCTCCACGCGTCCGGACAAGTCGAGCGGCACGGCGGAGCAGTGGGAAACGGCGACCGCCGCGCTCAAGCATGCGCTTGAGGCCCGCGACCTCCGCTATGCCGTCGATCCGGGAGAAGGCGTTTTTTACGGGCCGAAGATCGACATCAAGATCAAGGATTGCCTCGATCGCGCCTGGCAGTGCTCGACGATCCAGGTCGATTTCCATAATCCGCAGCGATTCGAGCTGGAGTTCATCGGAGAAGACGGCCGCGCGCATTCGCTGGTGATGGTCCATCGGGCGCTTTTGGGCAGCCTCGAGCGCTTTTTCGGAGTGCTGATCGAGCATTATGCGGGCGCGTTTCCATTGTGGCTTGCCCCCGTTCAGGCGGTCGTTATCCCCGTCTCGATCCGCCATGCCGAGTACGCCCATCGCGTGGCCGCTGATCTGCGCGAAAGCGGCCTGCGCGTCGACGTGGACGATCGTAACGAAAAGATGGGTTATCGAATCCGAGAGGCCCAGCTACAGAAAGTGCCGTACATGCTGATCGTCGGAGACAGGGAGCAGGAGGCCGGCAGCGTCTCGGCGCGGCATCGTCGCCGTGGCGATCTGGGTCCAATGAATCCGCGGGAGCTGGCGCGGCGCATCAATCACAACGTTTCCGAGCGTGTCGTGCAAGAGGAGCCGACGGCATCCACGGGAGGTGTCTCATAGAGCAAAAGACGTTACGCATCAACCAGCGCATTCGCGCCCGCGAAGTGCGAGTGATCGACGAGGACGGCACGCAGCTCGGCATCATGCCGCCGTCACAGGCGTTGACGATCGCCGAGCAGAAGGGGCTCGACCTGGTCGAAATCGCTGCGAACGCCACTCCGCCGGTATGTCGCGTCATGAACTCGGGCAAGTATTTCTTCCAGCAAGCCAAGCGGGATTCGGAGGCCCGCAAGCGGCAGAAGCACATTCACATCAAGGAGGTCAAGTTTCGTCCGAAAATCGACGAGCATGATTTTCAGTTCAAGCGACGGAACGCGGAGCGTTTCCTGCTCGAAGGCAACAAGGTCAAGTCGATGGTCATCTTCCGTGGACGCGAGATGGCGCATGCCGATATCGGAGAGCGAATCCTCACGCGTCTTGCGCGGGAACTGGGTGAGGCCGCGATCGTGGAAGTGGCGCCAAGGCTCGAGGGCAACACCATGACTCAGATCCTGGGGCCGAGCCGAGAGACTCTGGCAAGGCAAAAGACGATAAAAGGGGACGCCGAGGGGGAGGACCCGCAGGACCATGACGCCACGAGCGAGACGGAGGTAGAATGAGAAAGCCCAAGACCAAGACCAAGACCAAG
>JAFGSN010000158.1 GCA_016934575.1 Vicinamibacteria bacterium | reverse complement strand
CAGTATCGTATCGGGCGCGGGGGCAGATTGTCTCGGGGGCGTTGTGCATATCGCTCACAACCTCCTCGCACTCGCTTCGAGCTTGGTCGTCATCTGCACGATTCGTATGAGCTTGTTCCGCGCATCGCGACAGATCGCGATCGGAGCGAGACCGAGCGATCGCATGACGTCGATGATCGCGGCACACTCCATCGCCGATCCGCGAACGATGGAGTAAAACCTGGCCTTATCGAACCCAGAGCGGCGCCCGACTCCCTCGGCGCAGTTAAGGATCACAGACAGCGAAGCGCGATTGAGTTGATCACGAAGCTCGCGCTTTCGCTTGATCGCAAGACGCGCGACGAGAACCCTGACAACGCAAACGTCTGGACAGGCGTTGGCTGGGCGGCTGCCAAGGCATTCTTAGGCGTGGCCGTCTGGCGTGTGGCGTTTCCGTCCGTTTTGATTGTCCCGCCATTTGTGGAGGCAGTGCATGCCGCGCTCTCACGTTTGGAGAATCCGCATCATCGCTTCATGAATCCTGCCGTTCGACAGAATGATCTCGTGATCGCGAATCGTGCACGGCTTTCCATGGAAATCGGTTAGGTCTGGCGCCTTCCGTTCCCGTTCCGGTCCGTTTAAATGTTATTCACGATCTGCGCCAAATGATCAGAATAATCCCGAAAACGACACCGACACAGACGATTCCTACAATGATCGGCTGATAACCCGGGACGCCGAACCAGAAAATGAATGCGCCCCCCAGGACAAACGCCAGCCCGGGAAGCCCCGCGGGAGCGAACTTATTGACCAGTATGCCCGGGTGCGGGTGCGGCCACGACAGGTTTTGCTCCAAGGAATTGCAGGATGAACGATGTCGGTGACGATACAGCATAATGATCGCCGCTGCCGCCAGAGCGATCACAACGAACTGCAACGGATATGCATGACCGAAACTAATAATGAGGGCGGCCGTAAGCAACATAAGCGCGACAAGCATGAGCGCCGAAAGCGTGGTTTCAAGTATAGATCTCACTCGCGAGAAGGTCATAGCCCCGCCGGTTGAAGAATCCGCATCATCGCTTCATGAATCCTGCCGTTCGACAGAATGATCTCGTGATCGCGAATCGTGCACGGCCTTCCACGGAAATCGGTGATGCGACCGCCGGCCTCGGCGATGATCAAAAATCCGGCGGCGAGATCCCACGGATTAAGCAGGACTTCCCAGACGCCGTCAAAACGACCGCAGGCGAGATAACTCAGATCGCGCGCCGCTGAACCGTCACGGCGCACACCGGCCGCTTTGTGCATGAAACGCCCGAAGTGATCAAGGTTCCGCCGCATGGCGTCTCGATCGTATGAGAATCCCGTCGCGAGAAGACACTCGTCGAGGCGGTCGCGTGACGACACCTGGATCGCCTCGCCGTTCAGGAAAGCGCCGCCGCCGCGCGTCGCCCAGAACGTCTCGCGCGCGACGGGATCGTGGATGACGCCCACCGCCAGATCGCCCGCGTGTTCGAGCGCGATCGAGATGCAAAAACCGGGATAACCGTGCGCGTAGTTCGTTGTTCCGTCGAGCGGATCGATGATCCATAAATAAGGGGATTCGCCGCCTTCGCGGCCGCGCTCCTCCGAGAGAAAACCGTGGCCGGGAAACGCTTCTTGAAGCATATCGAGAACGACGCGCTCGGCCTCGATGTCAGCCTCGGTCACGAAGTTGACGGGACCCTTGATCGAGACGCGGAGATTCGAGCGGAACATCCGGCGAAGAACGACGCCGGCGGCCTCCGCCGCGCCGATCGCCGCATCGAGCTTTTCCTGATGCGCCGGATCGTCCATTCGCCCGTTTCCCGAATAACGTCACAAGCCAGTCAAAAGCGCCCCGGTCCGTCAGCTTCAGCGCTCCAGTCTACAAGCAAGGTAACGTATAGGAAAGAACGCCAAGATCCGCAGTCACAGAGGCGCAAAGGGACGAGACACGACAGCGGGCGCTCTTGCCGCTTGCGGCGGCGCTCATGAAAACGTCGGCGTGAACAGGTGGCGCAGGCATACTCCCGCGACGCGCGGTGAAGCCGCGAATTCAGGCAACGGACGGGCCTCCGAAAGCAAGTGCCCCTGGATGAGGTCGATACCCATCGACAAGACCGTCGCCAGATCCAGAGCATCCTCGACTCCCTCGGCCACGACGCGGGCATCGAGACGGACGGCGAGCCGAACGATGGATTCGAGAATGGCCTGGCGGCGGGAATCGCGATACGCGCCCATGACGAGGTAGCGGTCGACCTTGAAGTAGTCGGGGCGCGCATCGAGGATCATCTTGTAGTTCGACTGGCCAAGGCCGATGTCGTCAAGAGCGATCTTGATGCCTATCTCCCTCAGGGAATCGAGCGCGCGCAGAAAAACCGCCTCTTCGCAAGCGGGAAGGTGCTCGATGATCTCGACGGTCAGCCGCGACGGATCGATACGGTTGGTCCTGGCGGTCTCGTCGATAAAACGCGGCAAACCTGCGTCCAGGCTCAACGTCGAGGCGTGGACATTGATGCACAGGCGCGCCTCGGGCTGCAACATGCTCGCGGCCATGAACGCCGTGCTCAAGCAGGCGCGATCGACGCGGCACTCTTCGCGCTTGCGTCGAGCGTACTCTAGCAGGATCTCGGCAGGCTCGAGATTGGTGCCGCGCGGACCCCGAATCAGGCACTCGAGCGCATGGAGAGCGCGGCTTCCGTTCCGCACTTCGAGGATCGGCTGAAACACGACGGACAGCTCTCCCGGCGTGAGGATGCGATCGAGCAGGCTCGTCACGCCGCGCCTTCTAGAAGGCCGAAGACGACCTGCGCCAGATCGGGCATCGACTTGGGCTTTCTGATGAAAGCGTCGGCGCCCAGACGGCGCGCCTCGCTCTCGATCTCGGGGGATCCATGATCCGCGAGCAAAATCAAGCGCGTGGCCGGGCATCTATTGTGAACGAAGCCGACAAGATGAAGCCCCTCGACGCCGATAACGCCCGCAAGGCGAAGATCGGCGACAACCAGGGCGTAATGGATCCTGGAGGCCAACGCTTCGGCCTCCTCCAGCTCACGGGCGCAATCCACCTGGAATCCGCAAGCCGTGAAGTGCTTCTGGAATGCCGAGAGACTCGGCTCCTCGTCACTGGCGACCAGCAGTCTGAGACCCATGTCCCGTGCGTGCGCGCTCAACATGCCTCCGGCATACTCCGGTACCGCGTTGCCCGCACGGGGCTCAATCCGCGGCCAACAAGAAGGTTAAGCATATCTCAGTTACATCATGGACGCGGAGTGATCGGAGTCACAGCGGAAGGCGCATGGTTGTGCGCGCGCCGCCCTCCGGACGATTTCCAGCCAAAACCATGTCGCCGTGCCGTTCTTCCATGGCGCGCGCTCGACGATCGACCGCGCGATACGAGGGCCGTGACAGCGTTGCCAAGAGCATCGTAGACTCTACAAAAGAGGACGCCGAGCGAATCGGTCGAAGCGCCGAACCGCTTTCATCGGGCCCTCACGCGCCCGGGCTGGATCGGAATCGCCTTCAATCTCGACCGCGTATCGGGCGCGAAAAGTGAATCGGAGCGATCGATGACCGAATCCATGCCTTCACGCGACGCACAGCCTTCCGCCTTGTACCGCTGGTCGGTTCTGGTCGTCATCAGCCTGGCCATGTTCGGAAACTACTACGTTTATGACTCCATCGCGCCGATCGCGGACATGTTGAAGAGCGACCTCGGCTTCACGGATGAGAACATCGGGAGTCTTTACTCGGTGTACAGCGTCGCGGCGGTCATCATCCTGCTCATCGGCGGCGTCGTCATCGACCGTTTCGGCACGGCGATCTCCACGCTGGTCTTCGGTTGTCTGTGCACGGCGGCCGCGGTGATGAACGCGATCTCGTCCGACCTTTCCGTCATGCTCGCGTCTCGCTTCGTTCTGGGGCTTGGGGCCGAGCCGCTCATCGTCGCCATCACAACGGCTCTCGCCAAATGGTTCAAGGGCAAGGAGCTGAGCTTCGCTTTCGGGCTCAACTTGACGATCGCGCGTCTCGGCTCGGTGGCGGCGGACAACTCGCCGACGTGGGCCGGCTTCTCCTATGGCTCATGGCGGGGTCCATTGATCGTGTCGGCGGCGATCTCGGCGCTGTGCATCGTCGGCGCCGTCGGATACTGGATTCTCGAGACCAGAGCCTCGCGGCGCCGCGCTCTGGGCGAGGCGGGCCAAGTCGACAGGCTCACGTGGTCGGATCTGTTTCTGTTCAATCGATCGTTCTGGCTCGTCGTCGCCCTGTGCGTGACGTTCTACTCCGCCATCTTCCCCTTCCGCAGCTTTTCCATCAAGTTCTTCATGGAGGCGCACGACCTGAGCCGCGAAGCCGCCGGCGGCTTCAACAGCATCCTCCCGCTGGCATCCATGTTCGCGACGCCCCTTTTCGGTCTGCTGGCGGATCGCATCGGCAAGCGGGCGTTGCTCATGACCTTCGGTTCCTTGCTGATCATGCCGGTTTTCGTTCTGATGGCGTATCGCGTCACGCCTCTTGGCGTTCCGATCGCAATGATGGGCGTGGCCTTCTCGTTGATTCCAGCCGTGATGTGGCCTTCGGTCGCTTACATTGTCGACCAGAGACGGCTCGGAACGGCCTATGCCGTGATGACGCTGGTGCAACAGGTCGGCGTGGCGGTCATGAACTGGACGATCGGCCGCACGAACGACGTCTTCGGAGCGAGCGCCGGCCATCCCGCGGGATATGCGCCCGGGATGTGGATCTTCACGACACTGGGCGTCCTCGCTCTGATCTTTGCGTATCTCCTGCGACGCACCGAGCGCGGACCCGGGGCGCACGGCCTCGAAACGATCGCCACGGCCGGCGCGAAGTGATCAAATCGCGCTGAGCACGAAGCGGCGGAACGCCTCGGAATCCGCCCCAGGCCGCTCGAAGGCATCATTCCGCATGCGTGGATCGACTCTCGGCCGGGCGGTGCGCCGCGGCCAGGCTCCGGCCTCGATTCAGCACGCGATCGAGCTGCCGCACGGCTTGCCGGATCCGTTGCTCGTTCTCGACCAAAGCGATCCGCACGAAGCCCTCGCCTCCTTCTCCGAACGCGGCGCCCGGCGTCATGGCCACTTCGGCTTCGTCGACCATCGCCATGCACAGGTTGACGCTGCTCATATCGTGATGCGCCAGGTGTTCCTCCTTGATCCTAGCCCACACGAACATCGTCGCCAGGGGGGACACGACATCCCAGCCCAGCTTCCGCAAGCCGGCGACGAGCACGTCGCGCCGTTTTTGATAGATGAGAGCCTGTTCCAGGACGTGATCGTCCGAGTCGCGCATGGCGATGATGCTGGCGATTTGAACGCTCTGGAAAATGCCGTAGTCATAATAGCCCTTGATCGTCGCGAGCGCCTTGATCATATCGAGATTGCCGCAGCAGAAGCCGACGCGCCAGCCGGCCATGTTGTAGGGCTTGGACAGCGTCGTGAACTCGACGCCGTGCTCCTTGGCGCCGTCGACTTGCAGGAAGCTCGGCGCCTTGTAGCCGTCGAAACACGTCTCGCCGTAGGCGAAGTCATGCACGATCATCACCTGATGCCGGTCCGCCAGGCGCACGACGCTGTCAAAGAAGCTCGCCTCGACCGTGATCGCCGTGGGATTGTGCGGATAGTTGAGAACGACCAGCTTTGGCTTGGGCGTGATCGTGTCGAGAACGCGATCGATGCGGTCGAGAAACGCCTGATCGTTGCCCAGCGGAACCGAGAGCACGTTCGCGCCGGCGAGAACGATGGCGTAGTTGTGGATCTGGAACGCCGGATCGCCGACGACGGCCGTATCCCCCGGACCCAGCAAAGCCAGGCAGAGGTGCGAAAATCCCTCCTTGGAACCGATCGTGGCGATGACCTCGGCGCCCGGGTCCAGCTCGACGCCCCAACGCCTGCGGTACTTGAACGCAACCTCGCGCCGGAGATTGTAGACGCCGGCGGAAACGGAGTAACGGCTGTTCCGCGCGTCGAGAACCGCGTCGCGCAGCTTGTCCACGACAGCGGGCGGCGGCGGATCCGAAGGATTGCCCATATTCAAGTCGATGACGTCGGCGCCGGCCCGGCGCCGTTCGTAGATGAGCTGCTTGAGCTTGCCCAACATGTAAGGCGGCAGTCGCTCGATGCGGTTGGCGACCTGGATCTTCATGACGATTCCTTTCCCTTCGTCTTCGGTGACGGGCCGCATGACGTCGCAACCCTGGACGACGACCCTGACTTGAAATCATAGCCGCACCTTCCCTCGGCTCGTTAATCCCCGCCGCTCGCGTCCCGTCTCATCGTTCTCCGACAGCGCGAGACGGCACATGAGCCCGACGATCGACGGCGGATGTAGAATATGCGCGGCGAAACCTTCTCGTCCGGAACGAGAGCCGTGGAAGGGGACAATGGGCGCGACCGGACCATCGTGTATTTTCCGAAACCGTCGCCGCCCCATGCCCAATCCGACTCGAGGCGGAGACGAATGCTGACGGCGTCCAGAGCGAGAATCGATTTTCAGCCCGCCTCGTCCGAAAGCGGCCGGCGATGATCTTGTCGTCCATGCTCCTGGCGATTCTGGCGGGCGTTGCGTTCTCGTTCGCCATCACGCATCTGTGCGTTTACTTGCGCCGGCGGCAACCGGCCTACAACTTGAGTTTCGCGCTCCTGTGCCTTTCCATCGGGATCTACGACCTTTTCTGCGCCGCGCTTTACGGCGCAAGCGACGTCGAGGAGGGCGCGCGCTGGCAGAAACTTCAAACCATGATTCTGACGGTAGGCGCGTATGCCCTCGTTCGATTCGTGGCGGACTACACGGGACAAGGATCACGGCGCGTTCGGCGGCTGCTGGGATTCGCGGTCGCTATTCTCGTGCTCGCGACGGCTTTTTCGCCGGACGTCTGGGTGTTGTCTGACCTGCCTCTCGTCAAGCGTGTCGCGCTTCCCTGGGGCGCGACCGTCACTTACCATGAGCAAGCGCCCGGTCCCTTGCTCCTCGCGCTGAACGCTCTCGGCGTCGTCGCGTTCGCGTACGTTTTTGTCATGGTCATGCGCCTGCGCCGAAAAGGCGAGAACCGCCGTGCGCGTCCTCTGTTCATCGCGCTGGCCGTTTTCTACGTCGGCGTCGTCAATGACATCGCCGTTTCCTGGGGAGCATACTCCTTCGTTTATCTGATCGAATACTGTTTCCTTGCCCTCGTTTTCTTGATGGGACAGACGCTTCTGCGCGGCGTTCTGCGCGCGGCAGAGACGGAAACGGCCCTGCGAGACAGCGAGGCTCGTTATCGGAGCTTCGTCGAGGGGACGAACGACTTCATCGCTCAGATCGACAGGCGCGGCCGCGTCACGTTCGTCAACACGAGCCTGGCCGCCCGCATGGGATGCCGTCCGAAGGATCTCCTCGGTCGCAGAGCGCTGGATTTCATGCCCGAGAACGAGCATGAGATTCTGCGACAAATATTCAGTCGATGGCTCCGCGACAAGGAAACGCATGCGGTGATCGAGAAACCGCTGATCGCGCCGCTCGACGAACGGCTTGACGTGTTGTGGACCGTGACGTCCGGATTCAACGAAAGCGACGAGATCGAGTCGGTGGATTGCTTCGGACGCGACGTAACCGCCATCAAGCGGGCCGAAGAACAGCGGCGCGCGCGCATGGATCGGCTGCAGGCGCAACGGGCCGTCATCGTGGCGCTGGCCACGAGCGAAGCGGTCGCTGGCGGCGACGTCTTTGCGGTCGCGCGCATGATCGCGGCGGCCGGAGTCGAGGCCATGGGCGTCGAACGCGTCGCCGTCTGGCGGCTGAGCGAGGATTCACGGTCGCTGCGGCGCATCGCGGCCCGAGAGCGCTCTGGCATGCTTCAATTCGACGAGGTCACGGTCGACGTCTCCAGTTGTCCGCGCTTTCTCGAAAGCCTCGTATCGGACCGCGCCATATCGGCCGCCGATGTCGCGACCGACCCGCGCGCGCTGGACCTGGCCGGCGTCGGTTTCCTGGGCAACGACGTCGCGTCATGTCTCGCGGCGCCGATACGCGGCGGCGGCAGATTGTTCGGCGTTCTGAGTTACGAACACGGACGCGACCGGCGCGTTTTTTCGGAGGACGAGATCGCTTTCGCTGGCGACGTCGCCGAGCAACTCGCCCAGACCGTTCTGAACGCGGAACGCGGCCAGGCCGAGAGAGAGCACCTGTTCCTGGTGGAAGCGATCGAGCAGGCGGCCGAGATCGTCGTCATCGCGGATCGCCAGGCCGACATTCTCTATGTCAACGCCGCGTTCGAGCGCGTCACCGGATACGCGCGCGACGAGGTGCTTGGTAAAAATCCCCGGCTGTTGAACAGCGGGCGACAAAACGAAGCATTCTATCGGGATCTCTGGCGGACGATCGTCGGCGGGCGCGCCTGGCGCGGACGCTTCACCAACCGCAAAAAGGACGGCTCGCTTTACCTCGAAGAGGCCGTGATCTCGCCGATACGCGACAAGATGAGTCGGATCTCGCACTTCGTCAGCGTCAAACGCGACATCACCGACCAGGTGCGGCTCGAGGATCAGTTGAGACACGCGCTCAAGATGGAAGCCATCGGTCAGCTCGCCGGCGGCGTGGCGCACGACTTCAACAACCTGCTCACGCCGATCCTCGGCTACACGGAGCTGCTTCTGATGGCGCCGGCGGACGATTCGACTCGGGCGTCGCTGGTCGAGATCCGCAACGCCGCCGAGAACGCCCGCGATCTCACGCGGCAACTGCTGGCCTTTGGTCGCAAGCAGCTCATCGCGATGAGGATCGTGGATCCCGGCGAGGTCGTGTCGCGATTCGCCAGGATCCTGCGCCGAACGATCCGCGAGGATATCGAGATCGTCTTGCGGCTTGCGCCGGCGCGAAACCGCGTCCGCGCCGATCCCTCGCAGATCGAACAAATCCTCATGAATCTGGCGGTCAACGCTCAGGATGCCATGGACCAAGGTGGCGTCATGACGATCGCGACCGACAGCGTCGACGTCGACGAGTGCGACCCGAACGCGCATCCCGGCGTCATGCCCGGTCCCTACGTGCTCCTGGCGGTCAGCGACAACGGCGTCGGCATGGACGCCGGCACGATCGAGCATATCTTCGAGCCGTTCTTCACCACGAAAGAAAAAGGCAAGGGCACCGGACTGGGGCTGGCTTCGGTCTATGGCGTCGTGAAGCAACACGGAGGAGAGATTCAGGTCGACAGCGCGCCGTATCACGGCACGACGATCAAAATTTACCTGCCGCGCGTCGAACAACATGACACGCGGGAAGAAGGCGCGGCCGCGATCCAGACGTTCTCGGGCGGCGAGACCATACTCGTCGTCGAAGACAATCGCACGGTGCGCGAGCTGACGTCGCGCGTTCTCCGCGAACACGGCTACGCCGTTCTCGAGGCCGGCGGACCCGAGGAGTGTCTCCTGCTCACCGGCGAGCACAAGAGCGTGATTCACTTGCTCGTGGCCGACGTCATCCTGCCCGGCATGAACGGCAAGGATCTCTATCTCAAGCTGCGCGGGACGCGACCCGGCCTAAAGGTTCTCTACATGTCGGGCTACACGAACGACGTCATCAATAATCACGGAGTTCTCGACGAGGGCACGCGCTTCATCCAGAAACCGTATTCCGTGCAAGGCCTGGTGCGCAAGGTGCGCGAAGCTCTCGATGAGGAAGACCATGGCCGCGGATAGGAACTCTTTGCTTGAAGCACGGGCTATCGTCGACGAGCATGACGTGCGCTTCGAGATCCGTCCGGAGCTCGCCATCATCGACGGTCTCAAGACGTCGATCGGATACGAGATCGAGATCAGCGGCGCGGCCGACTGCGACGGCCCGGACGACGTGCCGGGATGCGACCGCTGCGACCGCACGTTCTCGAGACTGTGCCGCGTCGCCGAACTGGCCGGCGCCCGGCCGGACGACATCCCGGCCTACGATTCGTCATGGCACACGACGCCCAGAGACAGCGCCGGCCGCCGCATCGTGCTCACGATTCGATTGACGCGCTATGACGGCGAGGAGGAGTCGGACAACGAAAGCGAAAGCGAACGCCTGGTCTCGATCGAAAGGCGCCTGACGGATCTCGGCGTTCGTCGCGGACGATCCTGAGCGGTGGCGGCCGCAAACGCGACTGCGTGCTCGCATACGGGGTCAGCATACGGCGTCACATACGCGGGGTCATACGGGGGTCTAGCTTTTAGCTTTTCCCTAGTGTTTTATATTGAATCGCCGCACTGGCCGCGCCAGCGCAGCCAGTGATCCGCGAGAACGATCGCCGTCATCGCTTCCGCAATCGGGACGAAACGGGGCAGCAGGCACGGATCGTGCCTGCCGTGTACGCTCACGACGGCGGGCGCGCCGGCGCGCGTCACGGTTTCCTGCTCTCGCGGCAAGCTGCTGGTGGGTTTGACCGCCACTCTCAGGACGATCGGCATGCCGCTCGATATTCCGCCGAGTATCCCGCCATGCCGGTTGCCGCGCGTTCGAATACGCACTTGGTCCGATCCGTCGGTCTCGCCGATGAACGGATCATTGCACTCGCTGCCGCGTTTTCGCGCGCATTCGAAACCGAGGCCGTACTCCACGCCCATCACGGCCGGGATGCTGAAGAGCGCCTTTGCCAGATCGGCCTTGATCTTGTCGAAAACGGGCTCTCCCAGCCCGGCCGGCACGTTCTTCGCGACGACCACGCCGACGCCGCCGATCGAGTCCTGATCGAGACGAACGGATTCGATGAGCGACGCCATCTCGGCGGCCGACCCGTGATCGGGGCAGCGAACGACATTGGGCGATCGGTCGGGCAACTGCTCGACCTGCTCGATCGTCACGGCGGCGGGATCATCGATCGAAGCGACGATGCCGCCGACGCTTTCCACATATCCGAGAACAACGCCGTTAAAAGCCCGCATGATGAGCTTTCTCGCCACGGCGCCCGCCGCCACGCGCGCGACCGTCTCCCGCGCGCTGCTCCGGCCGCCGCCGCGATGATCACCGCGACCGTACTTGGCGTCGTAAGTCTGATCGGCATGACCGGGACGATAGAGATCCCTGAGAGCCTCATAATCGCGGCTGCGCTGGTCCTGATTGCGGATGAGGATCGCGATCGGCGTGCCCGTCGTGACATCTTCAAAAACGCCCGAGAGAATCTCCGGCTCGTCGCTCTCCTGGCGCGCTGTTACAAGCCGGCTCTGGCCTGGACGTCGCCGCCCGAGATCGTGTCGAAGATCGTCAACGGTCAGCGGAATTCCCGGCGGGCAACCGTCGATAATGACGACCTGCGCCGGTCCATGGGACTCGCCCGCGGTCGTGACACGGAATGACTGGCCGAAGCTGCTTCCAGGCATGACGCCGCCATTGTACTCCGACGCTCACCTCTTGTTCCTTTCAGCGAAGACAAGGCAGGCCAGCAGTATTTACACCGGCACATATTCTCTCAGGTTGAGCGGCTCTTTTATCTTACGACTCAAGCGCCATGCGTCGACAATCAAGCGTCATGGCTCATTCTGGCGGAAGCGTTGTTCCTTCTCGGTCATCATCAGTTGCTGGTAATAGCGCTGCAACACAAAAAACGCCTTCTTCCTCTCTCCCCGTTCGGAGAGAAGCCCCTTGCGGTTCCAATAGTCCTGGATTCCGGGGAGCGGCCGGCGCGGGGAGCGAAAATCCATGAGGATCCACGGCGATATTCCTCTCAGGAAGGGAATGCGATCGAGCATCGACAACTGATGCTCGTAGAGCGACTCCTGATACTCCTCGCTCCAGCGCATCAGGGCGTCCCCGTGAAGGCCGGCGAGCGCGCCGCCGCCAAGTTCGCTCATGATAAGCGGCTTGTCATGGATCGTCTTCCACGAGACGCGATCGCATTCCTCAGGCAGTCCGTCATACCATCCGATGTACTCGTTACAACCGATGACGTCGAGATGCGCGCCCAGCGGATCGTCGATCATTTGCGTGACGCCGTCGTCGAGATCGCGTCGCTCGAGCGCGGCGGTGACCAGGCGCGTCGGGTCAAGCTCGCGCATGCGTTCGATGAGTCGGACGAGAAACGCCGTGCGCGCCTCGGACACCGGAGTCTCGTTGGCTGCCGACCACAAGACAATCGAGGCCCGGTTTTTGTCGCGCGCGATGTTCTCCTCAATCTGACGCCGAGCGTCTTCAAAGGTCCGCGGATTGTCCCACTGAATCGTCCAGTACAAGGGCACCTCGGACCAGAGCAGGATCCCCACACGATCCGCCTCGCGCACCATATGCTCGTTGTGCGGATAATGCGCCAGCCGAGCGAAGTTGCCGCCTAACTCCTTGACCCACTCGATCATCGTGCGCGCCTGCTCGGGGGAGAAGGCGCGACCTCCTCGAAATGGAGCTTCTTCGTGGATGCTCACGCCGCGCAAGAATATCGGCTTGTCGTTGAGCAGGATCTCTCCGCCACGCGTATCGACGGTGCGGAATCCAATCGCCTCGCGAACGCTATCCGTCTCCGCGTTAAGGACGACATCGTACAGCTTGGGATTCTCCGGCGACCACGGCTCGACCCGTGCATCGAAACGGAATGTCGCATATCCATTGTCGCTGGTCGTTACGACGTGACGCACCCGTGCCTCGGGAATCTCGATCGCCACCTGTTGACGGCGCCTGCCGCCGTTCAGACGAACCCAACCGGCGATCTTGTGCCGTGAGCCGCGCGCGAGCTGCACGAAATAGTCTTCCACGAACGTCCCCGGAACCTCGACCAGAAGGACGCGACGCGTCAAGCCGCCGTAATTCCACCAGTCGGTCATGACGGTGGGAATGGCGTCGCGACGGCGGCGGTTGTCAGCCTTGACGACGAGTGAATTGTCTTTAGGATGGATGCGGTCAGTGATCTCGAAGGCGAACGGCGTGAAGCCGCCCTCGTGCTCGCCCAGCTTCCGCCCGTTCAGAAATACGACGGCGCGCTGATTGACAGCGCCGAAGCGGACGAACAGACGACGGCCTGCAGTCAAGGCATAATCGAACGATTTTTTGTACCAGATCGTCCCCTCGTAGAAGAACAGCGACTCACGCTGTGTGTTCCAGTCGCCGGGAACGTCGAGCGTTTGCGATTTGTCGAAGTCGTACTCCAAGAGATCGCTTTTATCCGCCTGTTTACGATCCATGAAGAACCCCTCGCTGCGCGGCTCATATCGATAGTCGAAAAACCCGTTCTCGTAGGGATCGACGATCGCGCGCCATTTGCCGTTCAGGCTTGTCGTCGCGCGACCATCGACGTTCGCGAGGAACGTCAGATCGAACGCCTGCAATATGCCGGAGCAAAGACAGACAGCGATGCAAGGCCCGATCGTTCGTCTCATCTCTTGCCTCCCCGACTCCGCAGATTGCGCCTTCAAGCCGACTGTATCAAACGCTCCGTAGGCCATCAAACGACGCTTCCTAGAACGGCCCCGGGGCGCGCCCTGGCACTCTATAAGTCAGCCCTGTTTTTTAAGCGGTTTCCTTATATACGACGTCAGTGATACACAATCTCTCGATCTTCACCATCCAAGCGGCACGTAAACGCAAAACAAATGGACCGCCGACCCCATGAGCTCGTTGTCGGCTCAGCGTCGCTCGGGGCCGAACGAGATCTCGATCGAATGCGGCCGCCAGTCCGTGGAAAGTGAAACGAAGATGTCCTCGCCGGCCGTGACGAGAGTGAAAGGATATCCCTCGCCGTCGCGACGGACCGCCTCCACGCGCGCATCCGGCGGCAGAAGAATCGCCAGCGTGCCGTTTCCCGGAAGGCTGCTCTCGTAGCGCATGCGTAGGACGCGGTTGATGCGATCGTAATCCGTCCTGTAGGCCACGAATCTCTGATCCGCGGGCTGTCGCAGATAGATCGCGGCGTCGCGGATTCCAAGGCGCACACGGAGATCAAGACGATCGGCCGTCAGGGTCACGCCGAACAGTCCGCGGAAAACGGCGTCCGCCATGACAGCCGCGCCTCCGGCATAATGGCGGCTGCCGTGACCCGCGCCGTCCCGCGAGCGCCACTCGTGAAAAGCGCCGCTCTTGATGATCGCAGTCGCCAGCCTTTCGAGATCCTTGAGCGCGCGTTCGGAACGGCCCCACTCGAACTCGGCGAGAACAAATCGGCCGGCGAACCAGTCCCAGTGGCCGCCGTTCTGGTATCGCCATGACCGCGAGAGAGCGGGATGGAGAAAGACGCCGTTCTTGTAAGGCGGCAGAAGCGTAACGCCGGGCATCGTCAAGCTGAAACGACGCCGGCGTTCTTCCTCGGCGTGGAACACTCGCTCGGCTTGCTTTTCATCCGGCACGCGCGCCAGCAGCGCGACGGCATGTCCTCCGAGCGCGAAGACGTCGGCGTCGTCCTCCAATCGCTCGGCCCGGCGCGCGCCCACCGGCAGATGCATCGCATAGAAACCGCGGCCGTCTTGCCAGAGATGCGCATTGATATGCTCTTGGAGCGCCTCCGCTCTCTCGCGCCAGTAGGCGGCGCGACGAGAGTTCCCCACTGCCGCCCAGAGATCGCCCAGCCGCCGTGCCGCCTTGTACACGATCGCGTTCGTGTAGAGACCGACGCCCCGCGGAGTCTTATCGTCCATATATATCGCGCGCTGATCCGGATAAACGGGACTGACGTCGCCCCAGTCGGCGGTCAGTGCGCTCGTCACCATGCCCGTCTCCGAGTCGATCCTGTGACGCAGAACGAACTCCAGCGCTTTATCGCAGCGATCGAGGACGCTCCTTCCGAGGATCTTTCGCCGCAGCCATGCGCGATCGCCGGTGATCTCAAAGAGACGATGCGCGCTCAGAACGGCGCTCGCCTCCTGATCCGTCGCCGTGGTGTTCTTGTCGGCGGACAGGACGATCTCTCCTTGACGATGGATCTCCTTGACGCGCGGCGCCCACTCGCTGAAGGCGGCGGCGGGTCCGGCGGCGATCCAGTCTTCGAGCTGGCCGTCCGATTGCTGAGAGGCGAGATGCTCCTCGATCCAGGAGCGAAGCGGCTCGACGTCGTAGAAGTACCGGGCCGCCGGCAGAATCGTGGCCGAATCACGCAACCAGATCTGCGGATACGTCGTTCCCGCTCCGAATCCCGACGCCTTGCCGCTTCGTCCCCGGAAGTCTTTCTTGTTCGCCTCGAGCGTGGGCTGGAAGAAAAACTGAAGTCGATCGATATCGGCATATCCAGTCCGGAAAACGCTCTCGACCGGAACAAGACCGCGCGGCGCAGCCTGAGACGGCAACAGATCGAGACCGGCGTGGACTTGCGCCAAGGCCCGATGCCGCCATTCCCACAGGCGTCGCGCGATGACGTCGTATCCTCGCGGCCGAACGTGAGGGTCGGTGTTCCAATAAAGGCGGTTCCCCCTGCTCTGTTCGCGGCGAAGCTCGGCGGTGACGTCCAGGAACGGGATGCCGAGACGGCTTGTCACTTGCGCGACGGCATAGGCGCGGCCGGATTCGGAGGGCGACGCTTCCGGAGCGGCCTCGCGCACATCGGGAATATAAACGACAAAAAGCTCGCAAGAGCGCCGGCGCGTGTAACGCTCGAGAGCGCTCAGGACCGGCGTGAGGTCCGCGGCCAACCACGCGCGCTCCGCGTTCGCGTACGTTCCGGCCTCAATCTCCTCGCGCACGCGCTCGAGCAGAGAATCGAACGAGACGGCCTTACGCCAGAACCGGAATGGCACGACCTCGCCGCGAATGTGGCGTTTCGCGACATGCGCCGCTCGCGGCGCCCAGCGCTTGGGGAAAACGGGCTCAATCGGAGATTCCAACCAATCGGGATCAAAGGGAGGGGGCGAGAGATTCCCGGGATGCAGGACGAGGCATATCTCGCGCGGCGAGAACAGCGCTATGACGTCGCGCAGCACGCGCAGGGTCGCGCCGAGGTCGCTCCCGGTCATTCCGAGATTCATGCTTTCGACGTCCGCGCCCGCGCGACGCGCTTCACGGGCATAGAGCTCCGGGAGCGTCTCACGGTCATCGACGAGCACGCCTTCGACAAAGCTTCCGCCGGCGAACGCCACGCGCGTCCGTCCGGGATGAGCCGAAAGCCGCCAATCCCGGCGGTCGCGAAAACCGTAGATATTCAACGAGAGATCGCCGGCCGCTTCACCAGACGCCGACGCGGTCGTCCATTCGGCGTGCATCGGCCGGGGCGAAACCGTCGTGTATAGCGCGCGGTTGAAATTCGAGATCTCGGGCAGCGGAAAAAGACCGCGCAACAACGCCTCCTGGCCCGCGAGCAAGACCGCGCCATACGCGAGAAAACGCAGCATGCCTCGCGCGCGAGAAGAACGTTGTCCGCGCTGATCCGAGGACGACGGTGTGCGCGCCGTCGACGTCAACCCTTCCGACGCTGGAAATCCGCCATGAAGGCGACGAGGTCGTCGATCGCGGCGGGCGGGAGCGCGTTATAGATCGAGGCGCGCAGACCGCCGACCGAGCGGTGCCCCTTGAGACCGCTTAACCCGGCGGCCTCGGCGTTCTTGACGAACTCCTTCTCCAGATCTTCGGAGGCGATCCGGAACGTCACGTTCATGAGCGAGCGGTGCTCGGGCAGGGCATGGCCGCGATAGAAGCCGCCGCTGCCGTCGATGGCGTCGTACAAACGCTTGGCCTTCTCCTCGTTGCGCCGGGCGATCTCGGCCAGCCCGCCGAGGGCGAGCAGCCACTTCAGGACAAGGCCGATTACATAGACGGCGAACGTCGGCGGCGTGTTGTAAAGCGAACGGCTCTCGGCCATCTGCTTGTAGCTGAGCATCAACGGAAGCTTCGCCGGCGTGCGCTCGAGCAGATCGCGCCGCATGACGACGACCACCACGCCCGCGGGCCCGAGATTCTTCTGGGCTCCGGCGTAGATCAGACCGTACTTGGCGACGTCGAGCGGCCGGCTCAGGATGTCCGAAGAGGCGTCGCATATGAGCGGCACGCCCGCGGGCGGCTCGGGCTCGGAGCGCCACTGCGTGCCGTAAATCGTGTTGTTCGAGGTGAAGTGGAGATAAGCCGCCTGCTGATCGAAGTCGATCTCGGCCTTGCCAGGGACGCGGACGAACCGCTCACCCTCGGTGGTTCCCGCCACGCGCGCCGCGCCGAGCGTTTGCGCCTCCTTGAGCGCTTTCTTGGACCATATGCCGGAGAGAACGTAATCGGCCGAGCGGCCCTCACCGCGCAAATTCATCGGAACCATGGCGAACTGCATGCTGGCGCCGCCTTGAATGAACATCACGGCATAGTCGTCGGACAGGCCGGCCAGTCGCCGCAGATCGGCTTCGGCGCCGGTGATGATCTCTCCAAAGGCCGCGGAGCGGTGGCTCATCTCGAGAACGGACATGCCCGTCCGGCCATACGCCAGAAGCTCGTCACGAGCCTGTTCGAGGACGGTCTCGGGCAAGACCGCTGGTCCTGCGCCAAAGTTGTGGACGCGCGTTTTCTTTTCCGTCATGGTCTTCCTTTCACATTCCCATCTGATCGCTAAGCGGTTTCCGACCGTGGGGCACTATTTAAGCACAATGTCGAGCCGTTCGGCGAGCGCCGGTCGCGGCCTCCGACGATCACGCCGGGGGATCAATATCGCAGAAACGCCATTCAAATGCTCGGCCGCTCCTTCGGAGCTCCGGGACGACTCCCACGCCGTGTGATAAT
>JAFGSN010000157.1 GCA_016934575.1 Vicinamibacteria bacterium | reverse complement strand
TTGAGCGGCCCGCACGGCTTCGGTGAGCGGAGACGAGATCCGCTCATCCGCTCATCCGTCACCCCGGCGAAAGCCGGGGCCCAGGCGCATGCGCCGCGCTGGATTCCGGCTTGCGCCGGAATGACGATTGTTGACGGGACACTATCGTTGAATCCGAGCCGAGCCGCCCTGGGCGAAGGCGCGCACCTGATCCACCGTCGCCATCGTCGTGTCGCCGGGAAACGTCGTGAGCAACGCGCCGTGGGCCCAGCCGAGCCTGACCGCGTTATCGGGTGATTCGCCGGAGAGCAGCCCGTAGAATAAACCGGAGGCAAAGCCGTCGCCGCCGCCGACGCGATCGTAGATGTCCAGCTCCGCGGTTGGCGCGGAGTATGTCTTGCCGTTGATCCAGGCCACGGCGCTCCAGCCATGACGGCTGGAGGAATGAACGTCGCGCAGCGTCGTCGCCACGATCTTGACCTGAGGGTGCTGCTTGATGACGGTGTCGATCATGCCGAAGAACGCGCTCGGATCGAGCTTGGACTTGGCCGCGACCTCGGGGCCCGGGATGCCGAGACCTTTCTGGAGATCTTCTTCGTTCCCGACCAGAACGTCGACGTTCTTCACGATGCGCTTGACGACATCGAGAGAGCGCTTCACGTCGCCCGAAGCCTTCCACAGCTTCTCGCGATAATTCAGATCGTAGGAAATCACCGCGCCGGCCGCCTTGGCGGCCTGCATGCCTTCGATGATCACGTCCGCGGTCGTTTCCGAAAGCGCCGCGAAGATGCCGCCGCTGTGAAACCAGCGCACGCCGCCCTTGAAGATCTCATTCCATTTGAAATCGCCGGCCTTGAGCCGCGCCGCCGCCTCGTTGCTGCGATTGTAGAAGACGACGGGCGCGCGCGCGCCGTGGCCGCGGTCGCTGTAAACGGCGGCCATGTTCGGACCTCTGACGCCGTCGTGCTCGAAGCGCTTGAAGAAGGGCGTGACGCCCATGGCCCGGACACGCTCGGCGATCAGGTCGCCGAGCGGATAATCGACCATCGCCGTGGCGATGCCGGTCTTGAGACCGAAACAGTCCGCCAGATTGGCGGCGCAGTTGAACTCGCCGCCGCTGACATGGATCTTACATTCCGCGGCCTTGCGGAACGGGATGATTCCCGGATCGAGCCGATGGACGAGAGCGCCGACGGAAACGAAGTCCATAGCGCCGCTCGGACGAATGTCGAGACCGTGTTTCATATGATTCATCTCCTCATGTCCAAGTGCATGGTTTTACTCATAGGGCGATGCATTGACGGCCTTGCGCCTCGAAGACATCGAGTCTTTCCGTCATGTTCTCAACGTTTTCTCGATTTCGGATCGAGGCGCGAGACGCGGCGTCCGTCATGGCCGGAGCCGGTACAGATCCTGTCCGGCGTCCTCGACGAGCAGCAAGCCGTCGTGTTCCCGTTGACGCCACGTTGGCGGATCGATCGAGGCGGGATCTCGATACGAGAGATTGATCTCACGGCACATTGATTCCGGAATGCCCGACGCCAGAGTGACGTTAATACGGGGACGCTCCACGCCGTCTTTGTACGCGCCGACGCCCTTCACGTTGCTGGAATGGGCGAGCACTCCGCGCGGCACGTCGCGGAAGCGGTCCATTTGCGCTAGGAAGTAGTCGATCACGTGATAGCCGATGCGCCGGATTTGTTTTCCGTAGGTGTGGCTGATCTCCCGCATGTGCGGCGCATAGACGATCAACTCGCCGCCGTCCGCCACGACGGGCTCCAGCTTGTAGGCCACCTTGCCGGCCACCCACAGCTCGTCGTAGTAGAGCGGCGCGACGCCGAGCACCTTGCGGAACGGCCCTTTCATATATCGGATGTGTAACCGGGCCGAAAGGTCGGCGGCCTGCTTCCAGCTTTCTTCGACGGATCCGACGAATAATCCCGCAAGCCGTTCGTGATCGACGACCAGGTTGCAGGCGATGCGCGGCGTTGGGATGAACGCGGCGGCGTGATCGAGAAAGCGGCGCACGGGATTATCCTTCGTGCCGTTGATCGCCGGATTGGTGATGACCGCCGCCATCCAGTGGAAGAAAGCGATCGTCTCCTCGCCCGCCACGCCCGGGAAGAAATACTTGTTGCCGCCCGCGAAGCCCGCCGCCTCGTGCGGCACCACGGGGCTCAAGAGCACGATGAAGTCGTGCTCCAGGACGGCCTTGTTGACGACGATCCGCACGGGCTCGCGCATCAGGCCGTCCGAGATGCGCGCGATGTCGTCTGCCGGAACCGTCGCCAGGACGGAGAGCCGATCGGGATCGTCGCATGAATGATTGTCGAAGCGGACTCCGGGATAAGCGTCGCGCAGGCCGGAAGGATCGGTCCGAAGCCGACGGGCGATTTGCGCGTCGCTCATCGGCGCGTGCGTGCCGGTGGCGATCATGACGTCGATGGAACCGGCGCGGGCTGCCAGGCCCGAGTACAGAGCCTGGAATAACAGCGCGATCGGCGCGTTGCGCGTCAGGTCGGGCAGTATGACGAGAACGCGCTTGTCGTCGACCGTTTGCTCCGCGAGCGCCCGCCCGATCAACATGCGCGCCTCGTCGTCGCTCAGGAAGCCCTGCTCCAGCCCCTTGCCAATGGTCGCCATCGTTTCCTCGCCCTGATCGCGTTCGTCGCCGGTGGAATCCAATTGCGGGGTCGTGACCGGGAAGTCGGTCCTCCGACCAGGACAGTGTCGCGCTTTCGGCGCCGCTTTTCAACAGATTCGCCCGTAATAACAGGCAAGGTGTCGGCGTTTCCTCACGCTTAGAGCAGAAACGTCAACGGCTCCTTCCGGAGCAACGGCTCCATGGCCTCGCGGAATATTTGTTCGCGCAGTGATTCTCGAATGGGCTCGTCGAGGCACGGCTCGATGAGACGCACGAGGCGATAGACGAGGTGCGTTCGCTGCACGGAGAGAAAGGGTCCCACGAGCGTTCCCTGATCGGCCCGCGCGATCGCTTCGGCCACGTCGGAGGGGAGGCGGCTTTCGGCGACGCGTTTTCGTTCGCCGAGGCGCGCTTCCATCTCGCCTGCCTCGACGGCCTGGATGAAAGTCCGCGCCGCCTCTTCGCTCGGGAAGGGGAACTCTTCCAGGTCGAGGCGTCGAAGGTCCCGCGCCTGCGCTCGAAAACGCTCCTCGATCGCCGCGTCCGTCACAATCTGGTTTTTAATCGCTTCGATCAGCATTTGTTCGCGCATATAGGAGCGGACCGCATCCTCTTTGAGATGATGGCGGGCCCTCCACTCGCGGGCCGCCTCGACGCCGGTCAGTCCGCGCTCGTCGTAAAAACGGCGCAACGCCGCTTCGACCGCGCGCTCGGAGACCGCGATGCCGCGCTCCCAGGCGAGCGCCGCCGCCGCCTTCTTGCGCGCCATGGCTTCGAGCAGCGCCCGCCCCTCGCCGACCTTGGTCTCAAGCAGCACCATGGCGTCCGAAATCGTCACGCCGCCCATTCGCGCCCAAAAATCCGCCATTGCGGCCTCCTCGGTTTGTTGATTTCATCTTAACGTAGTCCGTCCAGCAGGCGCCGGTCGCTTCCACTTTTTTCTGGACATCCGAGGCCGCCGCGATACAATGCAATTGCGTTTGCATGCGCGTTGGGAGGCGGCAGGGACGAGTTGCAACAAGAGATACGCGCCTGGACGGTCCAGGATTCGATCGAGCTTTACAACGTTCATGGCTGGGGCGGCGGATTCTTCACGATCAACGAGGCCGGCCACGTCGAAGTGCGGCCGGCGGGTCCGTGCTCGCCGAGCATCGATCTCAAGGACCTGGTCGATCATCTCCAGAGCCGCGGCCTCAAGCTCCCGATCCTGATCCGTTTCTCCGACATTCTTCGCCGCCGTATTCTTCAGCTTTGCACCGCTTTTCAGCAGGCGATCGTCGACAATGAGTATCAGGGCGCATACCGCGCCGCCTATCCCATCAAGGTCAACCAGCAGCGTCACGTCGTCGAAGAGGTCATCGAGCACGGGCGTCCGTTTCATCTGGGCCTCGAGGCCGGATCCAAGCCCGAGTTGCTCGTCGCGCTGGCCCTGCTCGAGAGCAGCGAGAGCTTCATCCTGTGCAACGGTTATAAGGACCGCGCGTACATCGAGACCGCCCTGCTGGCCCAGAAGCTCGGGCGGCGTGTCGTCATCATCATGGATCGCCTGGCGGAGCTGGAAACGATCATCGCCGCCTCGCGCGATCTGGCGATCCGTCCCGTGCTGGGACTGCGGGCGCGCCTGGCGACCAAGGGCGCGGGCAAGTGGATCGAGTCCACGGGGGACCGCTCCAAGTTCGGCTTCAATGCGGGCGAGATCGTCGCCGCGGTGGAGCGCTTGCGCGCCGAAAAGATGCTCGACTGCCTGCAGCTCCTGCATTTTCACATCGGTTCGCAGATCACGGCCATCCGCGCCATCAAGGACGCCCTGCGCGAAGCCTCGCGCATCTTTGTCGAGACCTTCGCCCTGGGCGCGCCGATGCGTTACATCGACTGCGGCGGCGGGTTGGGCGTCGACTACGACGGCAGCCAGACGAACTTTCACTCATCGATGAACTACACCCTCGAGGAGTATGCCGCGGACGTCGTGAGCCAGATCGCCGAGTCATGCAACGCCAGGAACGTGCCGCATCCCGACATCATCACCGAGTCGGGCCGAGCCATGGTCGCCCACCAGTCGGTCCTGGTCTTCAACGTCCTCGGCTCGAACGAGATGCTTCTCGGCCAGGTGCCGGCGTCGCTGGCCAAGGACGAGCATCGCATCATTCAGCAGCTTTACGAGACCTATGAAGGAATCACGCGCAAGAATTTCCTGGAGGCGTATCACGACGCGCTGCAGCTCAAGGAGGAGGCCATCAGCGCCTTCAATCTGGGCATTCTCGATCTCAAGGGACGCGCGCGCGTGGAGCAGCTCTTCTGGGCCGTGTGCGAGAAGCTTCTCAAGACCGTTCGCGACCGGCCTTATATCCCGGAGGAGCTCGAGGGCCTCGAACGGCATCTGACCGACACTTACTACTGTAATTTCTCGCTTTTTCAATCGTTGCCCGATCACTGGGCCGTGCGTCAGCTCTTTCCGACGATGCCGATCGATCGTCTGAGCAAGAGACCGACGCGCCGCGCCGTGCTGGCCGACTTGACCTGCGATAGCGACGGAAAAATGGATCAGTTCATCGATCTCAGGGACGTCAAGCCCTTTCTCGAGCTGCATCCGCCCAACGGAGGTTCGTACTTTGTGGCCAGTTTTCTCGTGGGCGCGTACCAGGAGATCCTCGGCGACCTTCACAACCTCTTCGGCGACACGGACGCCGCGCACGTTCGGCTTGACGGCGACGATTACACCGTGGACCACGTGGTGAAGGGCGATTCGGTCAGCGAGGTGCTCGCCTATCTCCAGTATTCGAAGGAGGATCTCGTGAGCCGCGTGCGCCGCGCGGTTGAGTCGGCCTTGCGCGAGAAGCGGCTGACATTGGACGAATCCGGCCGTTTCATGAGCCGATTCGAGGAGGCGCTGGAAGCGTACACCTATCTCATAGTGGAGGAGTCGGAGACGCAGGCGGCGCCTTTGAAGACGCGCTCGCCTCAGGCGCGCTCGACAGGTCGAGGATCGACGAACCGATCTGTAGCGTCTTGAGGGCGACGCCGGCGTTCACTTGGAAGGGAATCTCGATCGTACTGGGGGACAGGTCTTGCGGCGCGTACGCCTGGATGAACCTCAGGGAGCAGCGCCGGCTCTTGCCCCTGGCGTCCGTCAGCTTGAGATCGGAGTCCTTGACGAGCAGACGCGTCGCCTGAGCGTTCCACTTTGCCTTGACGCGAACGATCACAAGGTCGTGTTTGCTCTCGTTCTTGACCGCAAGATCCCGGAAGGTCTTGGTGCGTTCTATGGACAGAAGCTCGATCTCGACGCCTTGATGTTTGCAGACGGATTCGCCTGCCGCGTTTACGCCGGCGACAAGCGCCGATAAACAGATCAAAACACTTTTTGACATTCGCATCTCCTCCTGGCATGGATTCTTCGCAACGGACAACTTCCTCCTTCAACGCGGCAGACGAACTCGCGGATAAAAGCGGCGCATGAAGTCGCGCAGAGCGTCGCGCGTGCTCGGAAACGCCAGCTCGTTCCAGGGCACATCCTCGGGAGCGAAACATGCCGCCGCCAGGCCCTCGGTTTTGAGCCGGATCTCGCCTCCCGGATCGTCCGCCACATAGACGACGACGACGATGTCGTGTCCGGCATAGGAGTAGACGTCCAGGATTCCGGTGAGACTCACGCGAAGGCCGGTCTTCCGGAGCGTCTCGCGCACGGCGGCCGTCTGGACCGTCTCTCCGCGCTCGACAAAACCGCCCGGAAAGACCCATTTTCCCCGGCCGGGATCGACTGCTCGTTGCAAAAGGACGACTTTCCCATTCCGAACCACGACGACGCACACCAGGAGCTTCGGGTCGAGGCGGAAGACAAAGTCGCACTTCGAGCAGGCCAGTCGCGCCGGACGGCCCTCTTCAAGCGCGTGGGACGACAGGGATCCGCCGCAAAGCGAGCAGAATTTCGGAACGTCAGTAATCTTCACAAGCGTCATACTCGGTGATTATAGACGCGATGCG
>JAFGSN010000156.1 GCA_016934575.1 Vicinamibacteria bacterium | reverse complement strand
CGCATAGCGAGCGCCCGAAAGACGGCTCGGAAAAAGACGGCGACACGAGAGGCCGCCGAATCGATCCGGACCGAGAGCCCCGAGGAGCGAATTCCGGTCGACACGGCCACCGTTGAACAGGTCGCTACGCCTTCTTCCCAAAGGCCCCCGGCGGACCGTGAGACGAAGATCGCGTTGCCGTCATCGGGATTGGCGGCGGACATCCTGGCACGCGAGGACGCCCGAACCATCGATGTCGCCGCGATCGAGGCGGCGAACGCTCTCCCTGCGCCTACAATCGAGCCGGCCCGCGCACAGAACATCGCGTTCTTCGCCACCCACAGCCGGGAAGAGCAGAAACCTGTCGAGGCGATGGAACACCTCGTGACTTTTTTCCTGGGAGACGAGGAGTACGGTCTCGATGTGCGCCTGGTTCAGGAAATCATACGAGTCTTGGAGACGACGCCGGTTCCACGCGCGCCGGCGCACGTCAAGGGCGTCGTCAATCTGCGCGGTCGAATCATTCCCGTCGTGGATCTCAAGCTCAAGCTGCGTCTCGGTGAAGTCGACATCCGATCGCGCAACGCCCGGATCGTTGTGACCAAGGTGCTCGATCGTTTTATCGGCCTGCTCGTTGACGGCGCCTCGCAGGTCCTCAAAGTGCCCGTTACGTTGATCGACGCGGCGCCGGAAGAGGTGGTCGAGATCGACGCCGATTATATCCGCGGCGTGGCCAAGCTCGAGAACCGTCTCATCATCCTGATGCACCTCGACAACGTGCTGGCGATGGAGCCGCACACGCCGCTTTCGCTCCCTGCTCCCGACTAGCGAGATATCAGAATGCCCCGAACGCGATGGACTCAACTCACGATCCGCACACGCATGCTGTTGCTCATCATGGCCGTCACGATCGCCGTCGCCATTGCTCCGTCCGCGATCATGTACTGGGAAACCGCCGATCTCCGCCTGTTGCTGCGCGTCGGTCTCGCGTCCCTCATCGTTCTTTGCGGCGCCTTGATCGGCTGCTGGCACGTCACGGGACGCTGGCTGGCGCCGATTCGTTCAATCGGCGCCGTCGCGTCGTCCGTGGCTTCCGGGGATCTTTCACAACTGCCTGAATTCCGCGCCGACGACGAGATCGGCTCGCTCGGCCGCGATTTCGGAGACATGGTCGTCAACCTGAGAAGCATGGTGGAGGAGATACGCGCGAGCTCCGAGCACGTCGCCGCGTCCGCCGGAGAGATTTCCGCCAACGCCCGCCTCGTCACGAACGGCGTCCAGTCGCAGGCGCAGGCCTCCGAGGAGACGTCCACGTCCATGGAGGAAATCGCGGCCTCGATCCAGACCGTGGCCGGCAACATTCAGAATCTGGCGAGCTATGTCGAGGAGACCAGCAGCTCGATCACCGAGATGGGCGCGTCGATCGAGCAAGTGGCCAAGTCCAGCGCCACGCTGGCGTCGACGGTGGCGGAAGCCTCGGCCACCATCGAGGAGATGACGGTCTCCGTCGACCAGATGGCCAAGAATCTCGACACTCTCACGCAAACGATGTCCGAGGCCTCGGCCACCATTGAGGAAATGACCTCTTCCATCGAGGCCGTGGCGCGCAATGCGGACGCGATGAGCTTGTCCGTCTCCCGCACGAGCCAAGGCGTCTCCGAAATGGCTCGAGGCGTCAAGGAAGTGGCCAAGATCGCCGAAGAGGCCGACCACATCAGCAAAAAGGCCAGCGAAGACGCGCGCGTGGGCGACGAAGCGGTGGAGCGCACGGTCACGGGAATGAAAACGATCTCCGACACGATGGAAAACACCATGCGCGTCATCACCGGATTGGGCAAGCGCTCACAGGAGATCGGCAGGATTCTCGAAGTCATCGAGGAGATCGCCGATCAAACGAACCTGCTCGCCCTGAATGCCGCGATCGAAGCCGCGCGCGCGGGCGATGCCGGTCGCGGATTCGCCGTCGTCGCGGACGAGGTGCGCAAGCTGGCCGAACGATCGGTCATGGCGACGAAGGAGATCGGCGACGTCGTCCGCCTCGTCCAGGAGGAGACGTCCGATGCGGTGGAGACGGCCCGGCTGGGCGCCGTGGAGACGCGCGAGGGCATCCAGCTCGCGGACAGGGCCGGACTGGCCTTGCGCAGCATTCGGGAATCCGTGACACGTTCGAGCCAGCTCATGGCCGAAATCGCTCTCTCCACAAGCCGTCAATCCGAAGCCTCGGCGGACGTGTTGCGCGCCGTGGCGGACATGAACAACGCGACCAATCAGGTCACCACGGCAGTGCGAGAGCAGGCCGCCGGATCGAGGCAGATCCGTGAAGCGGTCGAGCACGTCAATCGTATCGCGGCCGAGTCGGCGTTCGCGACGCGCGAGCAGGCTTCGGGCGGACGCCAGGTTCGTCTGTCCGTGGAGAACATGAATCGTATCGCCTCCCAGATGAACGTGGCCACAATGGAACAGGCCGAGGGCAGCCGCCAGATCATCCGGGCGGTGGAAAACATGAATCGCATGACGCAGCAAGTCTCCTTCGCCACGGCCGAGCAGAAACGCGGCGGCGAGCTGGTCGTCAA
The DNA here is from genome assembly GCA_016934575.1 of Vicinamibacteria bacterium. Classification (GTDB taxonomy): domain Bacteria; phylum Acidobacteriota; class Vicinamibacteria; order Fen-336; family Fen-336; genus JAFGSN01. Next base: position 3,023 of record JAFGSN010000156.1, on the reverse strand, counting down.
GGCCGTCGAGAATATCGCCGATATCGCGCGCTCGAATCTCACCTCGGTCGAGGAGATGTCCGGAGCCGCCAATAACCTGGCCCAGCAGGCCGAAAAACTGGCGCATTTGATCTCCGCCTTCCGCCTGGCATAAAGAGCATGGCTTTACTCGCTCCACGGCGCGTCATGAAGACGAAGATCGACGAATGACGATCGACATCGACTCCGCCCGGACGCTGCTCATGACCGGCGAAGAGTCGGCGCGGAGGCGCGCCGTGGATGAGCTGAGCCGCGCGCGCTCGCCCGAGGCCATCATGTTGTTGCTCACGGCGGTGGCCGACGAAGCGTGGACCGTGCGTCAGGCCGCGTCCGATCACCTGAGCGCGTTCGACACAACGCCCCTCCTGCCGGTGCTCGAAACGGCCCTGCGCAACCACGAAAACGCCACGATTCGCAACTCGGCGATGGAAATATACGTCCGTCTGGGGATCGCGGCCGTGCCCGCTCTCGTTGCGTTGCTTGCCGACGACGACGAAGAGGTGCGTTCTTTCGCCGCGGCGATGCTCGGGACCGTGCGCGACTCTTCGGCGTTACGCCCGCTCATCGCCGCGCTTCAAGACTCCTGCGTCAACACGCGTCACATGGCCGCGGCTAGCCTGGGACAGCTTGGATTACGCGAGGCCGTCGGGCCCCTGATCGAATTGTTGAAAGAAGAGCCCTGGCTCAAGTATCCGGCGATATATGCTCTCGGCGAGATCGGCGATCCGCGCGCGACCGGGGCGCTCGTGCCCCTGCTGAAGGATGAGCAACTGCGAAGCGCCGTGCTCGAGTCCTTGGGACGATTCGCAGGCCGCGACGTTCTGCCTTATGTTCTGCCCTTTCTGTACGATCCGGACCCGGGGCTTCGCACCGTCACCATCCAGGCCATCGTCTCGATCGAGCAACGGGCGACTGATTCCGGAGACAGCCTGGCGCCCGAGGTGCGCGCGGCGCTGGATCGCGAGGAGCTGATCGAACACCTGCTCGATACTCTCGCGGACGAGGACGTTCAGAATCGCCGGACGGCGGCGATCACGCTCGGCTGGCTGAAGGAGGCCCGCGCCGAGCGCACGCTCATCGAGCTTCTGGGAGATCCGAGCGTGCAGCAGTACGTGACGCACGCGCTCGTGAGCATCGGATTCCAGGACCGCGAGGCATTCGAACACGGGTTGCGCAATCCGCATGACGCGATCAGGCAAGGCACGATCCGATGCCTCTCGTGGATCGCGCCGCCCGATGCCGTCGACCTGGTCGCTCCCCTGATCCACGATCCCTCGTCCGAGGTGCGGGCCGAAGCGGCTTCCGCCATTGGACGGCTTGGCGATGAAGACTCGGCCATGTTGCTCTTCGAGCTCCTGGGCGACGATAGCGAGCTGATCCAGGAAAGCGCGATGGAGGCCCTGCTGCGCCTTCCGCCGGCGCGTGTCATCCCGCTTCTATTGCAGGCGCTGGGAAACCCGGACATCGCCGTGCGTGTTCGGGCGGCGGAAACACTGGGACTTCTGCGCGATCCCAAGACCGCCCCGGCGCTGATCGCTCTTACACGCGATCCCCGCGAATCCGCCCGACGGGCCGCCATCAAAGCCCTGGGAGAGATCGAGGCTCCGGGCATTCCCGATATCCTGCGCGCCGCGCTTCTCGATGAAAGCAGCATCGTCCGTCAGCAAGCCGCCGTCTCCCTCGGCAAGCTGCGTGATCCTTCCTCCATCAACGACCTTCTGCCCTTGCTTGGCGATCCAGACCCGAAAATGCGTTTCGTCGTGATACGCGCCCTGGGTCAAATCCGCGCCGCCGAGGCGGTGCCGCGCCTCATTCCTCTGCTGACGGATCCCCACAAAGAGCTGCGCTTCGCCGCGGTCGAGGCGCTGGGCGAGATGCGCGCGTATTCCGCCGTCCCGGCATTGACCCGGGTCCTCCAAGATACCGATCGCAACTTGCGGAGAATAGCGGCCGAGAGTCTCGGCCAGATCGCCGATCCCCAGGCATTGCCCGCGTTGTTGCTCGCTCTCGACGACGAGCACTGGAGCGTGCGCTGCGCCGCGGCGACCGCGCTCGGACGGATGCGAAGCGTCAAGGCGACGTCCGCTCTCCTGGCGCGCATTCAGGGGGAAGATCCCACGGTCCAGCGAGCGGCGGTGGCCGCCTTGGGCGAGATCTGCGACGCACGGTCCACTCGACCGCTGATCCAGTCTCTGGACGATCCCGGTCTTCAATCCACGGCTCTCGAGGCGCTCCGTCGCATGGGCGCCAATGCGCTGACGGATATCGAGCGCATCCTCCCCGACGTCGGAGTCGAAGCCCGCCGCCTGCTTGTCAATCTCGTCGGCAAGATCGAGGACCGACGAATCGTGAGAGTGCTCCTTTCGGCCCTCGGTGACTCGTCGCCTCGCGTGCGTTCGGAAGCGGCGCTGGCGTTGGGCGACAGCGGCTTTCTCGAAGCGCTCCGGCCACTGAACCAATGCAAGACCGCCGATTCGTCGCCCGACGTGCGACAGGCGGCCGCGATCGCGCTGCGTAAGCTCGCTCCTCGCTCCAAATCATGAAACTCATTCCAGCGCGCTTTTCAGCCGCCTCCAAACTAGCGTTGCCCGAAATCCCCGGCCGGCGGCGCGGAAACCGCGCGCATCGCTCCACTGAAGGCGACGCGACCAGAGCATCGCGCGCAGATGTCACGGAGTGTCATGTCATCACGGGACAGAAGGAAACGTGACTGAGCGCATGTTCAATGTGTTCGAACACGAGTTCGAGTTCAGCGAGGAGGAGTTTCGACTCATCCGCGATTTCATCCATGAAGCTCTCGGCCTCTTTTTCGACGACGGCGCACGACCGGTTCTACGAGCGCGATTGGCCCCGCGCCTGTCGAGCCTCGATCTCAAGTCTTTCGAGGAGTATTACCATTACCTTCGTTTCGGTCCCCAACGCGCCCAGGAGCTGGAGCGCATCGCCAGCCACCTGACGAACAACGAGACCTACTTCTTCCGCGAGCCGACGCAGCTCAACGTTCT
>JAFGSN010000027.1 GCA_016934575.1 Vicinamibacteria bacterium | reverse complement strand
GAGACGGGACTTACGCGTTCAGCAATTCGCGCTAATGGTTCTCGCTTGCGGCGTCGCGAGCCACTTGGAAAACCCGGCCCGGGGGGCACGGAGACCGGCGAAACCCCGCGCCTGCGTTAGCAGCGATGACGACCTACAGCCCCGCTACCAGTGGAGTTCTGAGCCTACTCCACCCCCGTCTCCGGACCTCGCGCCGTGTGCGGGCAGATGTCGCGGAACGCGCACTGGCCGCAGGCGAGATAAGAGGGACGCGCGGGATACTCCCGCAGCCTCAACCGCGCGGCGACGTCGCGAATGAGCGCTTCCGTCGCCGTCGCCTGTTCGAGCGTCGGTTTCTTGCCTCCCGACACGCCCGTTTCAACGAAGCGCAGCTCGACCCAGTCCGGCAGTCTTCCCGTCAATCGCAGATACGCCAGAGCGTATATGTCGAGTTGGAGGCTGTCGCGCGCTCTCTCGCGGGCTTTCTTCATGTCGTCGACGGCGCCTGTTTTGAAATCGAGAATCCTTGCGCCGCTTGCGTCCTCGACGACCAGATCGTATCGGCCCATGATCTTGTTGCGGTCGACGAAAAACGTGAACTCCTGCTCGACGCCGGTCGGGCTCAGCGGACGCTCCCGCTCTTCGTGATGGAAGCGAAGCAGAGCCTGTTCCCCGGCCGCCATGCGACGCTCCTCGTGCTCGCGAGAGAGAAAACCCTCCGAGATCCAGGCGCCGCGAAAGGCGTCGATCAGATCGCCTTCCGAAAACGGCCGCGCCTCGACGCGCGCCCGGAAGTGCGCCTGGATCGCCTTGTGCACCGCGCTGCCGTAGACGACGCGATGGTGCGCGAGCAGGGGCACGCGCAGGATATGGACATAGCGATACTTCAGCGGACATGTGCGGTAGTCGTCGATCTGGTTGAAGGAAAGCCGCAGCATCGTATCCTCGGCGATCGGCGGCAGAACTCCCGCGACAGCTTCGGCTCGCGGCCGATTCCGCGCCAGCGCTTCGAACACGTCGCTCTTTCGGGACGGCGGCGCGGGCGACGGCAAATCAAGCGCCTCAACGGCAAAGAGCGAGACCTTGCGCGGCCGAACCGTGCCATAGTCCGCGGCCGAGGTCAGAATCAACTCCTCCTTGGCGCGCGTCATGGCCACGTAAAAGAGACGGCGCTCCTCGGCTAGATGAGCGTCGCCTTCCGCCAGCGGCTCGTGAACGAGCGCAAGCGGCAGCTCGAGCGGCTCTCCGCGACGCTTGACGGGAAACTTGCCGTCGGCGCAGGCGACCAGAAAAACAATCGGGAACTCGAGACCTTTGGCCTTGTGGACCGTGAGCACGTGCACGGCATCCTCGTCCGGATCCGCCTCGGCCACGGCCGGATCGTCGCCCGCCTCCCGTAAGAGGTCGAGGTGCTCGATGAAGGCGGGCGCGCGATCGTGCTCGGCGATCTCTCCGTAAGTCCGAACGATCTCGAAAAAGCGGGCGATGTTCTTGGCCTTGGACTCCGCGGCGGAGTCAGCCGCGCGCGCCAGGCGTCCGAGCAAGCCGGATTCCTGAAGAAAACGATAGAGAACCTCTCCCGTACGCACGCGGGGCGCTTCCTTCGCGGCGCGATCGATATCGGCGATCAAGCGAGACGCCGCCTGGCGCGCCGCTCCGCCCACGCCCACGAGATCATCGTTCCGTGGCAGATCGCGAAGCGCCTCCAGCAGCGGTTTCGTTTTGCGCCGGGCGTACGCGTTCAAGCGCAGCAGATCGATTTCGGGAAGACGGTAGACCTCGCTTGCGGCGAGATAGAAGAGCGAGACCGAATCATTCGGATTGGCCAGAGTCCGCAAGAACGAGACGAGCATGCGCACTTCTTCCCGCGCATACAACCCTCGACTTCCGCTGAAGCGATGAGGGATCGCGCGCACGTTGAGAGCGCGAAGGAACGGATCGGCGTCCCCGTTGCTACGGACAAGAACGGCGACATCGCGCGGTCGAAAGCCGCGCTGCAGCTTCTCGGCGGTCATCTCCGCGACGCCGTCGGACTCGGCCGAAACGGTGTCGTACCGGACATGCCGCACGGGCGGGCCATCCCTGCGCGCGGCCCGCAGCCGTTTGTCGATGCCGGCCAGCACCTCGAGACGATAAGGGTTGTTGTACGCGATGAGGCGCGACGCTGCGTCCAGGATCACCTGCGTCGATCGATGGTTGTCCTTGAGCACGACCTCTTGAGCCGACGGATACGCATCGCGGAAAGCAAGCAGGTTGGCGGAGGCCGCGCCGCGCCAGCGATAGATGGCCTGGTCGTCGTCCCCGACGACGGTGATGTTCGGTTTTGCAGGATCGGCGAGAAGGCGCACCATCTCGAACTGGGCGTGGTTCGTGTCCTGGAACTCGTCCACAAGAACGTATCGATAGCGATTGCGCAGCTTGGCAAGCAGGGCCGCGCGCTCACGCAATGAACGCAACGCGAGAAAGATCTGGTCGCCGAAGTCCACGAGTCCGGCCTCGGCCAGCAGCCGCTGATATATCTCGTAAAACGCGGCCACCTCGAGATGCTTGGCCGACTCGTCGCGTTCCGCGTCCGATTCCGCCTGGGCAGCCCGCCCCTCGGCCCAGACGCGGTACTCTTCGGGTCCGACGTCCTCGTCCTTGGCCCGGCTGACGAGCGTCAGTAGAGCCCCCAGGTGGCGCGCGGGATCTCCCAGCGGGCGAAAGCGGTCGAGCGGCAGCCGCCACAATCTCTCTTTCAAGAAAATGATCTGCTCAGGACGAGCCAGAACGCGGAAATCCGGATCAAGGCCCGACTCGAGGGCCGCATCTCGCAGAATGCGATCGCCGAAAGCGTGAAAGGTGCCGATCCACGTCTCCACATAGCCGTAAGGGATCAACTGATCGACTCGCTCGGCCATCTCGATCGCGGCCTTCTCGGTGAAAGTCAGCGCCAGGATCTCCTCGGGCCGCGCCCGCTTGCTCGCGATCAGATGCGCCGCACGCCGGGTGAGAACCGTGGTCTTGCCCGTGCCCGCGCCCGCGATGATGAGCAGCGGCCCCTCGCCGTGCAACACGGCCTCGCGCTGCGACACGGACAGCCCATCCAGCGCATGATCGACTGTGGATTGCGTCGAGATCTCCATGCGGTCCCAGGTCAGCTTATCTTATCTTCCGTGTCTTGCACGATGACGCCCCCCCAACCGTTGAATCGATATTCTCGATCCAATACCGCGATTAATCGCAGAGCGGACCCCTGTGCCTGCCCCGAACGAAAACGGCCATGACGACAATAACAAGGGCGGCCACAGGGGGCCGCCCCTACGATAACGACTATTGATGGACACAGGAGACGCCAGGCTACTTCTTACAAGGACCGATCCATTTCCCGCTCATGTCGGTTTTTACGATCGAAGACTCTCCGCCGCCGGTCATGGTGACCTCCGAAGATCCGACGAACGTCGTTCCGCTGTAAGTCAGACTCCCCTTGCCTTTGGTCGTGCCCCTCTCGTCAGCACAGGAAATCGACCATGAGACGGTGTTGCCGTCGATCTTCTGGTCCGTGATCTCGCAATTCGGCCCCTTCCCCTGCTGCGGCGAAACGGCGGGCTTCGGCACGAAATCCTTTTCAGTCAGACACTGCTTGACCGTGATGGGCGGCATCGCGAACGGCACGCCTTCCATGTTGACCTTCATGGTGATGCTCCACTCCCCCGGCTTCATGTCCAAGGGTTCCGCCGCGACAAACGTCCAGGACATTAAAACCACGAGCATCCCTGCCGCCAATAACGTTACACTGTGCTTCATCATGTCATTCCTCCCTTTTTCTTCGACGTTTTAATTGAGACGTTCGCCGACAAGAATACGGCAGATCTCGTCGATATTGGCGATCGCTTGCGGGCTTCCGGCCGTATGACGATCGAGAAAGATGGCGAAAGCGACCGGCACGCCGTCGCGTCGCAACGCATAACCGGCCAAGGCGTTCGTGTGAGCGATCAGACCGCTCTTGGCCCAGACGCGCTTCTCGGTCGGAGCGCCCTTGAGACGCCGTCGTAGCGTGCCGCTTTCACCGGCCACCGGCAAGCTTGCCTTGTACACGGACGCGTGACCGTGCCGGTGCATGATCGCAAGCAGATGAACGATCCCCCGCGCCGTGACCAGGCTCGAAGGCGACAGACCGCATCCATCGTGAAGAGCCCAGCCGTCGGTCGAAATACGCATGCGCCTCATGAAATCCATCATTGCGGAAAGACCCGCCTGGGCGCTGCCCTCGCCCTTGACGCGATGCCCGAGCAGACGAACGAGCATTTCCGCTCGTATGTTATGACTGGGCCGGTTCACGTCTCGCAGAATCCGCGCCATGGGAGGGCTTTCCACCGCGGCCAGAATCCGCCGGGGAGTCGCCGGCAGGGGTAAAGACGTCGTGTCAAGCACGCCCGCCACGGCGATGCCCCTGGATGCCAGCGTCTCGGCGAAAACGGTGACGGCAAAGCGCGCCGGATCTTCGATCGCGACAAAAAGGTCCTCCGCTGGCCCGCCCGCGGGACACGAGCCCGAGAGTCGAATGACGTTGCTGCCCAGATCCCGTTCGAGCACGAGATCGGATTCGGATCCCGGAAGCGCGGTTACGGCGGAGTTGTGAAGCTCGTAATAGGCGCTGGCCGGATTGCGTATCGCCAGCACCGGATCGCCGACGCCCTTACCGGGCATCACCCTGATATGCACGGCTCCGTTGTTGAACTGGAGCGCCGACGCTTCGGCGCCGTAATACCAGACGAGATCGCTCCAGGCCCAGTCGAGCCCTCGACGCGGCCCCTGGAACAGTCCTTCATGTCCTATGAGCCGTCCTTCAATACGCCGGACGCCGGACGACACGAGCGACTCCGCCAGCCGATCAAAGGCGGTCACCGGCGCCTGATCGTATGATCCCCAGAGCGTCGGATCCCCGCCGCCGACGAGGTAAACGTCTCCAAGGATGCGGCCCATGCCGTCCATCCGCGCGGCCGTCTCGATCGTGGTGCGCAGTGTGGCGTCGGGGCCGAAAGCGTCGAGCGCCGCGGCCGTGGTGACGAGTTTGATCGTCGATGCCGGCGCGACGCTCTTGCTCTCGTTCAGAGCATAGAGCAGCGCGCCCGTGTCGAGGCGACGCGCCTCGATCGCCCATACCGCCGTCGCGAACCGCGTCTGTTGCACGACGCGCGACACCGCCCCTGTGAGCGATCCGCTCCCTGTCGGCTCCGCGCCAACCAGGCGCGCGAAGAGGATGCACGTCAATACAATAGCCACACGGCGCGAATTCACGACGGTCATCCCGAGACGCAATCCAGCCGATCCCGGCCCTCGCCGCTTCAACACGGAGACTAGGGCTTCGCAAACACTCTCGATCAAGTCGGGTTCGCCCAACGCCTCCGGGACCGCATCTCAGTTGATGCAACTCGATTCGTTATCGGTCGCCTCCGCGGCTTCGCGTCCCGGCGTTCGTTCCCGCACATGACGATCAGTTGGACGGCTTGGTCGAAGGCGGCGGAGCGGTGTCGACGCCCGTCCTTGCCTGGTCGATTCCTTGTGAACGATCCGGCTCGTTCGACTGCGATGAACGGTCCTTCGGCGCCAGAATCGGATGTCGACTTGACGGCGTGCGCCGCTCGCTCACGCGCTCACGACGCCCGCTGTCCTCGCCGCTCGCCCCCGGCTCCGAAGCGCGCGACGCGCGCTGTTCCGGAGACAGGATCGGCTGGCGGTAGTGCGGCGTGCGCCGGTCATCCGACTGATCGCGTTTCCCGTTGGAACGTAGGTCCCGGCGTCGTCCGCTGTCTTCGCCGCCCGATCCCGACTCCGATGAGCGTTGCGTGCGGTGATCGGACGGCAGAATCGGATGGCGATATGACGGCGTTCGCCGGTCGTCCGAGTAGTCGCGCCTCTCGTTCGTGCGAGCGTCCCGGCGGCCGTTTTCTTCGCCGGCGGCCTCCGGCCAACGGCAGAAAATCATCTTGCCGGCCGTCGTTTGCAGCACGCTCGTCACGACCACTTCAATGGTGCGGCCCAGCGCCCGCTTGGCCTGGTCGACGACGACCATCGTCCCGTCATCCAGATATCCGACGCCCTGTCCGGCCTCCTTGCCCTCCTTGATCACGAACACGCGCATGACCTCGCCCGGCAACACCACCGGTTTGAGCGAATTGGCGAGTTCGTTGATGTTGAGCACATGGACGCCGCGTAGCTGGGCGACCTTGTTGAGGTTGAAATCATTGGTGACGATCTTGCCGCTCAGATGGAGGGCCAGCTCGATGAGCTTAAGATCGACGTCGCGCACCTCCGGATAGTCCGTTTCCACGATCTGCACGCGCACGTTGGTCATTTTCTGCATCTTCTGCAAGATGTCGAGTCCACGCCGCCCGCGATTGCGCTTGAGCGAATCCGAGGAGTCGGCCACCTGCTGCAGCTCGCGCAAAACGAACTGCGGCACGACCAGCGTTCCGTCAAGAAAGCCGGTGACGCAAATGTCGGCGATACGGCCGTCGATGATCACGGAAGTGTCAAGCACCTTGTACTGATGCAGACGCGAGGTGTCCTTGAACGAAGCGACGATGTGAGCCGGCTCGAACCACTCGGCCTTGGTCGACCCGATGACGATTCCGATATAGACCAGGAAAATCACCAGGAGAACATGGACGAAGTGCTCCCACTCCATGGGGATTCCGGTCAGAGCGCCCCAGAGAAGCCGCGCGCCGATGAGCCCCGTCACTCCGCCCACCAGGGCGCCGATCATCCGGTCGCCTCGCACGGAGCGAAGCTTGAGCTCGAGAGCGATGACGGCGAGAGCGACGGCGACGCCGAGTCCCAGGCCGACTAGAGGCCGGCCGGGGAAAGGCGAGTACAGAAAACCCGATACGGCGAGCAGGACGAGCAGACACAACCGAAACAAAAAAAGCCACATAAGTATACCTCACACAAGAAATACATGAACGGCTTCATATGAAACCTCAAGCGACGACGTTATATTTTCGCACAATCGCAACCCAAAGAACATGATACCGATCACAGTTATCGTCACGCTGGGCTTCGGCTCAATCCGTCTCGAAAAGCCGTTCAAGCGCCTCGGCGAGCGTGCTCACGCCGACAAGCTCGATGCCATGACTGTCATGAGGGACGTTCCGAGCCGGCAGCAGACAACGCGTGAATCCCATCTGCGAGATCTCGCGCACTCTCAGGCCGGATTGCAGAGCGCCGCGCACCTCGCCCGCCAGACCCACTTCGCCGAAAAGCGCCGTCCCCTTGGGGACCGGACGATTGCGATAAGAGGAGGCCACCGCCGCGGCCACGCCCAGATCGGCCGCCGGCTCGCTGACGTCGAGGCCGCCGGCAACGCTGACAAAAACGTCGTCTCCGAGCAGCTCGAGACCCACGCGCTTCTCGAGCACGGCCAAAAGCAGGTTCGTGCGGTTGGCGTCGATCCCGAGCGACATGCGTCGCGGCGTTCCGAACGATGTCGGAGAGACGAGCGCCTGCACTTCGACCAGCATCGGACGCGATCCCTCGATCGTGGCCACCACCGAGGATCCCGGAGTGCCCGCAAGCCGCTCCGCCAGAAACAGAACCGAAGGATTCGGCACGGGCACGAGCCCGGCGCCCGTCATTTCGAACACGCCCAGCTCCGCGACGGCGCCGAAGCGGTTCTTGACCGCGCGTACGATACGATGGTGTTGATGCTTGTCGCCTTCGAAGTACAGCACCGTGTCGACGATGTGCTCGAGGGATTTGGGCCCGGCCAGGCTGCCGTCCTTCGTCACGTGCCCGATCAGGAAGGTCGTGATTCCTCGTCCTTTGGCCAGGAACAAAAGCTGAGTGGCCACCTCGCGCACCTGCGAGATGCTTCCGGGAGCGGACGGGAACTTCATGGAATAGATCGTCTGCACCGAGTCAACCACGAGCGCCGCGGGACGCAGCGTTTCGACCTCCTCCAGAATCCGCTCAAGAGCGGTCTCGCCCATGAGAAACAGTCCGCTGTTCGAGATGCCGAGCCGATCCCCGCGCAGCCTGATCTGCTTCTCGGACTCCTCACCCGAAATGTAGAGCGCCGTGCCCACGTGCCGGCCGAGGAGATGCGCCACCTGAAGCAGCAGAGTGCTTTTGCCGATGCCTGGCTCGCCCCCGATGAGCACCAGCGAGCCCGGCACGATGCCGCCCCCGAGCACACGATCGAACTCCTCGATACCGGAGGACAGACGGGGCGTCTCGCTGATCTCGACCGCGTCATAAGGTCGCGGTTTCGCGCCCTCGCCGAGCGCGAGACTCGTTTGCCGCGTGCTCGCCGCCGGGGCGACCTCCTGACGTTCCTCGACTAGGCTGTTCCATTCGCCGCAGTCGGGACAACGCCCAAGCCATTTCGAGCTTTCGAAGCCGCAGGCCTGGCAGACGAAAACGGTCCGTACCTTGGTCATTCGCCCTGTGCTCCAGGAGGCGGCGGCTCGATCGCGCGGTCCGCGCCCGGCAAACGAGAGCTGGTGGCGGCGACCCGGCCGTTCTCGATATAGAGCCGCGGCACGCGCGATCCGATGGCCGTGAGCACCTGCCACGCGTTCGTTCCGGCCCAACCCGCCAGATCCCAGGCGCCGAGCGCTTCGCCCAGCAACGTGACCTCGTCGCCCGCGCGGACGTCGGGCAATTCAGTCACATCGAGCATCACCATGTCCATGCAAACCGTGCCCGTGACAGGGACACGGCGCCCGCCGACCATCAGCCGGCCCTCGCGCTCCATCGCATTCGTGCGCGGAACGCCGTCGGCATATCCGAGCGGAATCGTCGCGATGCGCGAAGGTCGCGGCGCGCGCCAGCGGCCGCCATAGGAAATCGCCGTGCCAGTCGGCACTGCCTTGATGAACGAAATCCGCGCCGAGACGGTCATCGCCGGACACGTTTCGATCGCCGGAGCAAGGGGCCGCGGCGTTATGCCGTACAGCAGAAGGCCCGGCCGCACAAGAGTATGCGTGGCTCGCAGGAAAGCCAGGCCGGCGCTGTTCGCGGCGTGCTTGAAACGCGGGCGGATTCGACGTCCGTCCAGATCGGCGACGACTTCATCGAACCGGTCGAGCTGACCCTCCGTGGTTTCCGAGTCCACGTCGGCCGAGGCCAAGTGCGTCATCAGCCCTTCGACCTCGATCCGCCCGCTGGCGCTCAACCTTTCGGCCGCCGTGATCGATTCTTCGGGCGTGAAACCAAGACGTCCCATTCCGGTGTCCACTTCGAGGTGCACGGCCAGCGGCCCTTGCGCGACGGAATCGGCGTCAAGCAGAAAGCGGACCATGTCGTGCGTCGAGACCACGGGCGTCAATGCGTATTGCCGCAAGACTTCGAGCTGCCCGGCTCCGAAACCGGCGAACACGACGATCCGCGCGCGCACGCCGGCGTCGCGCAACGCAATCCCCTCGTCGAGATACGCCACTGCTAGAAAACCGGCGCCCTCGCGCTCCAGACGGCGCGCGACATGGACGGCCCCGTGTCCATAAGCGTCGGCCTTCAGCACGGGCATCACCGCGCATCGAGCAAAGGCGGCAATCGCGCGATAATTCGCGGCCAGAAGGTCGAGATCGACGCGCGCCCAGGCCGGATGTCGCGATTCCACGAATGGCGACGTCTCGGAGATCACGCGCGCCGCTCCGGCGGCGGACCGGACGGCGCGACGTTCTCGGCGAGACGCGGCGCGTTACGATCGGCGATCTCGATCCGCGACTCGCGGAACTCGAAGTTCTCGAAGCGCGTGTACTCTTTGATGAAATACAGCTTGATCGCTCCCGTCGGACCGTTGCGCTGCTTGCCGATGATCAACTCGGCCAGGCCGCGGTTTTCCTCGGTCGCCTTGTACTCCTCCTCGCGATAAATGAAAATCACGAGGTCCGCGTCCTGCTCGATCGCGCCGCTCTCGCGCAAATCCGCGAGCTGCGGCCGGCGGTCTTGACGCGCTTCCGGAGCGCGCGAAAGCTGCGAGAGCGCGATGATCGGAATGGAGAGCTCCTTCGCCAGGCCCTTCAAGGAGCGACTGATGGCGGCGATCTCCTGCTGCCGGTTCTCGGATCGTCCTGAAGAGCTGACGAGCTGCATATAATCAACGATCACCAATCCCAAGCCGTGTTCCGCCATGAGCCGGCGGCATTTGGCGCGTATCTCCAACGGTACGATCGTGGCCGAGTCGTCGATGAAGATTCGAGCCGCCGAGAGATCGGCGTATGCCTTGGCCAGCTTGGCCCATTCCTTCTCCGTGAGCTGGCCGGTGCGCAGGCGGTGGGCGTTGACGCGCGCATCCGTGCACAGCATGCGCAGGACGAGCTGCTCCTTCGACATTTCCAGCGAGAAGACGCCGACCGGCTCGCCGGTCTCCTGGGCGGCATGCTGGGCGATATTGAGGCACAGCGAGGTCTTGCCCATCGCCGGGCGCGCGGCGATGATGATCAGATCGCCCTTCTGAAAACCGCTCGTCATGTGGTCGAGGTCGTTGTATCCGGTGGGAACGCCGGTCACGAGGCTCTTCGACTGTGAAAGCTGATCGATGGTGCGGAAGCTTTCCTTGACGACGTCGCGAATGCGAACGAAGCCCTGGCGGATACGATGCTCCGCGATGTCGAAGATGGACTTCTCGGCGCGATCCAGAAGCGTCGAGACGTCCTCTTCGGCCTGGTAACAAGACTGAACGATGTGGCTGCCCGCGTGGATGAGCCGCCGGAGAACCGCTTTCTCCTTGATGATCCGACACCAGTCCCCGACGTTGCTGATGCGAGGCAGGCCGTCGACCAGACCCGCCAGGTAGGAGGCGCCTCCGGAAGCTTCAAGCGTCGACGCGCGCGCCAGTTCCTCCTTGAGCGTCACGAGGTCGATAGGCTGGCCGCGTTCGCTGATCGCGGCCATGGCGTCGAATGCGCGTCGATGCGCCTCGCTGTAGAAATCCTCGCGCGCGAGGATCTCCGCCGCCGCGTTGAAGGCGGCGTTGTCCACAAGCACGGCGCCCAGGACGGTGCGCTCAGCCTCGGTGTTGTGGGGCAGGACCTGCGTCTTGGTTGGAGAATCGCCGCTCACGGCTTGATCTCGGCTCCTTGAACCTCGGACGGCGACGTCCGGCGGGCGGATACGAGCCTCGGTCGAGACTACTCCGCCTTGACGACCTCGACCTTGATCGTCGGCACGACCTCGGGATGAAGGCGAATCTTGACGTCGTACTCGCCGAGTCGCTTGATTGGCTCATCGAGCAGGATTCGTCGCTTGTCGACGGCGATGCCCTTGGCCTCGAGATATTCGGCGATGTCGCCGCTGGTGACGGATCCGTAGAGCAGATCGTTCTCACCCGCCTTGCGCGCGACAACGTAGCGCAAGCCGGCCAGGCCGGCCGCCAGGCCCTCGCACTCGGCCTTTTCCTTCGCCGTGCGAGCATCGTGCGCCTTGCGCTCGCGCTCGATCACCGCTCGATTGGCCGCCGTCACCGCCATCGCCAGACCGCGCGGCAGCAAGTAGTTGCGACCATAGCCTTCGGCGACCTTGACGACGTCACCGCGACGCCCCAGCTTCGATATGTCTTCTCTCAGGATGACTTCCATGATGCCTCCCAGCGCGGCCTGTCGGCCGCGATCAAACCGAACGACTCCGCCCCGCGACTTGATCACGGAGCGGAAAACGCTACTTCGCCGGCACTTCGGCCCAACGCCGCGCATTGAGCCAGTTGTCGAACAGGCCGAGCAGCGCCAGAACATACACGGCCCACGGGCTCGCCACGACAAGCAGAATCAGCGCCATCCGCAGCCACGGCGAGGCAAGGCGCCGTACGTAAAACGCCAGGATCGCCAGACCCTGCAAGGCGAAGAGAAAGCCAAGCACGAGCAGCAGATTCGCTCCAACGGCGCGCGTCAACGGCGACGCCAGGCATCCGACCGCCGTCACGAAAAACAACGTCAGCCCAAGCGGCCAGCGCAACCTCTCGAACTCGCCGTCCTCCAGCCACGCCGGGTCTCGACGCGCCAGGTAAGCGCGCACGAGCGCCGCGTTGGCCAGCACGAGCGCGCCGCCGAACAGCACCATCAAGCCCGGATAGAGCAACGTCAACACCTCCGCCAGGCGCTCGAGTTGCGCGCCGAGCGGCTCCAGACGATCGCTCGACAGGCCGCCGGCGCGAGCCTGCTCCAGCAACGCGGGCGATCGCAAGCGATCGATCCAGCCGTGGACGATCGTCGTGACTCGCGGGCCGGCGAAAAGCAGCAGCGCGCCGGCCTCGATCGTCGTCGCGACTCCCGCCCATACGCATCCGCGCAGAAGTCCGCGGCCGCGAACAAGGGACTCTCCGAGCAACAGTCCGGGAATCGCGCCCAGAGCGACGAAGGCCAACGCGCCGGTCATCGTCGACAGCGTTCCGACGATCGCCGTCGCCAGGAGCGTCGCCGCGAGCACGCTAGCGCCGTTTCCTTGAATCCGCAGAAGCACGAATGGGAACGGAGCGGCGATCGCCGCCAACGCCAGCGGATCGAGCCCCCAGGAAGGCGCGGTCAGTCCCATCGAGAACAACAACGCCGCGAGCAGAGCGCTTCCCAGGACGCTCGCCTGGCGGCGATCCATGCCAGCGCGCGCGGATACAGGCGTCGACATGCGCCAGGGTCCTCCCGGTCCCGCCCGCCCTAGTCAGAGACGAAAGGCATGAGGGCGATGAGACGGGCCCGTTTGATGGCGAGAGTCAGTTTACGTTGATGCTCGGCGCAGGTGCCGAACATGCGCCGAGGAAGGATCTTCCCTTTCTCGGGCGCGAAGGACGACAGCAGCTTCACGTCCTTGTAGTCGACGTAATCGATCTTCTCGGCGCAGAAGCGGCAGACCTTGCGCCGGCGATAATAGTATCGCTTGCCCGACTCACGACCGGATCGCGACGGCCCGCCGCTTTTCGCCGCGTTTCTCGACCTTCCAGAAGGCGCCGTCCCGTTCATTCGCTCACCTCCTGCGTGTCCGAAACCTGCGGTCGCTCGGCGCGCGACGCTTGACGAGCCTTGAGTCGCGCTTCATGCCGTTGTCGCTGCGCCCGGCGCGTTTCAGCCTTGCGAAGATCCTCGTCAACGCGCACCGCCAAGTGGCGGATCACGCCTTCCGTCACTCGCATGCGGCGCTCGACCTCCTTCACGATTCCCGCGTTGCCCTCGGCCACGAGCAACACGTAGTAGCCCTCGCGCCGTCCTCTGACGGCGTAAGCGAGGCGCTTCTTGCCCCACTGCTCGACGTTCCGGACCCGGCCGCCCTCTTTCTCGATGTAACCTTGGACTTGCGTGACCAAGGCTTCGACCTCGGGCTCGCCCAGAGTCGGATCGATGATAAACAGAATCTCGTAGACGCGCTCATTCACGTTCGGTAATCCTCCTTCTGGATCTTCGAGCCCCCTTCGGACCCGTGGGGTCTTCGCGGGGGGCAAGGAGCACGTGGCCATCAAAGCCACGGAAATAGATTGATGATTTTACACGAAATACGCGAGCCGTGGCAATCAGAGCGGTCCCGCTCGATTGAAACGGTTCATCGCCGCCTGAACGCCGTCGAGCAGAATACACTCGACCGCATCCGCCGCGCGCCCGACCACCTCCTGCACGATCAGCACTTCTTCTTCCTCGAAAGGCGAGAGAACGTATTCGGCCAGGTCCTCCGGGAGGTCGCCGCGACGAACTCCGATGCGGAGGCGGGCGAACTCATCCGCTCCCAGCGTGTCGACGATAGAGCGCAGTCCGTTGTGACCGCCGTGCGAACCGCGCGAACGGATGCGAAGAGTCGTCAGCGGCAAGGCGACGTCGTCGACGACCACAAGCAGGTCCATGAGCCCGCCGCCGTGGCCGTCCAGCAAAGGCGCGACCGCCGCGCCGCTGCGATTCATGTAGGTCTGCGGCTTGACGAGGAGCAGCTTTTCGTCGTCGAAAACGGCCTCGGCCACCCATGCCTCGTGTTCCGTACGCCAGCGGCCTGCCGCCGCGCGCGAGGCCAGAGCGTCCACAACCATGAAACCGATGTTGTGGCGAGTTCGGCGATATCGCTCACCGGGATTGCCCAATCCGACGACCAGACGCATGGCGATTCCTGATCCGTGCGCGCGGCATGTCGCGCGCCGCTTCCCGCCGCCTCACTTCTCCTCGTCGGCCGTCGCTTGCTCCGCGCCGGTCTTGCCTTTCTTGATCACTTCCGGCTCGGCTGCGCCTGCTGCTTCGGCTCCGGCTTCGGCCGCAACCGCTTCTTCGGCCGCCGGCGCCGCCTCCTCGCGACGCTCAACGACATGCGCCACGACGACTCCCGGCTCGGTGACGAACCGCACGCCCTGAGGCGGCGTGAGGTCGGATACCCGCAGATGCTTTCCGATTTCGAGCTCGGACACGTCCACGACGATTTTCTCGGGAATATCCATCGGCAGGCATTCGATGTCGATATCGCGCGTGATGAAGTCCAGAATGCCGCCCTGTGTCTTGACGCCCACGGGCGTCCCGGTGAGCTCGACATGGACCGACAGCTCGAGCGGCTTGTCGAGAGCGACCTCATAGAAGTCGACATGCAGAGGAAAACCGTGAATCGGCTCGATCTGCGTCTCCTTGATGATCACCTTGCGGCGCTGGCCCGCGAGCTCCAGATCGAAAAGCGACGTTCTATGCTCGGCTCCGCGCATGACGGGAATGAGCTCCCGCTTCGACACGGCCAGCGAGACGGCTTCCTGGCGGGCGCCGTAAAACACGGCGGGCACGAATCCCTTCTGGCGCAATCTTCGATTGGCGTTTTTCCCTGTTTCGCTCCGGCTTTCCGCCGTAACCACCACTTCCGGCATATCCTTCAACTCCCGCCGGCGCCGCCGAGCATCTCCTCGCGGGCGCCCGCTTTGTTCACACAAACAGACAAGTGACCGAGGCCTCCTCGTGAATATTACGAACGGCCTTGGCCAGTAACTCCGCGATCGGAAGCGCCACGATCTTGCGCGAACGCTTCTCCGCGGACAGCGGTATCGAGTCCGTGATGAGCAGCTTGGAAAGCGAACACTGCTCGATGAGCTGCACCGCCCGCCCCGAGAGCACGGCATGGCTGGCCGATCCCATCACGGAGCGCGCGCCGGCTTTGTGGAGCGCCTCGGTCACCTTGACCAGAGTGCCGGCGGTGTCCACGAGGTCGTCCACGATCAGGGCGGTGCGGTTTCTCACGTCGCCGATGACGTGATGCACCTCGGCTTCGTTGGGACGGTCGCGACGTTTGTCGACGATGGCCAGCGTCGCGTCCAGACGTTTGGCGTAAGCGCGCGCGCGCTCGACGCCTCCGGCGTCCGGAGAGACCACGGTCAACCGCGGCAGCTTGAGCTTCTTCACGTACTCCACGACGACCGGCGCGGCGAAAAGGTGATCCACCGGAACATTGAAGAATCCCTGGATCTGCGCGGCGTGCAGGTCCATCGTCAGCACGCGGTCGGTGCCTGCGGTCGAGAGCAGATCCGCCACGAGCTTGGCGGATATCGGAACGCGCGGGCGATCCTTGCGGTCCTGACGGCCGTAACCGTAGTACGGGACGACGGCGGTGATGCGCGCGGCGCTGGCCCTCTTGAAGGCGTCAAGCATCACCAGCAGCTCCATGAGGTTCTCGTTCACCGGAGGACAGGTCGGTTGCACGACGAAGACGTCCGCTCCGCGCACGTTGTCCTGTATCTGGAACCACACCTCGCCGTCGCCGAAACGCGACAGGTGCGCACGGCCCAGAGGAACGCCGAGGAAGCGCGCAATCGACCGCCCCAGGGATGGATGCGCTCCGCCGGTAAAGATCTTCATCTCCCGCTCGTGAATTCTCGATCTTCGCCGACGACGAGACGAGGACCTTGCGTTGGCGTGTGTCTTGCTCTTTCTCTGTCTCATACGTTGAAAAACGGCGATACCCGTGCCTTTATAAAACGTCTGGCTGGGGCGGAAGGATTCGAACCTTCGAATACGGGATCCAAAGTCCCGCGCCTTACCGCTTGGCCACGCCCCAACGCCTCTCCGTGAGCGCTTACTCGACCTTTCCAGGCTCCGATGCCGGGGGCGCCGCCTCGGCGTCGCGTTCTTGCTCTTCCGGCGCCGGCGCCGCCGGAGCCGCAGCCGGCGGCGGCGACTTCCGCTCTTGTTGCTGCGCCATCTGCTGCTTGTAGACGGAGAGCACCCGCTCCTCGAGATACTGTCGCATCTGGTTGTTCAGCGGGTGAGCGATGTCTTTGAAAGTGCCATCCTTCCGCTTCTTGCTCGGCATCGAGACGAACAGTCCCTTGGGACCGTGGATGACCTTGATGTCCGTGATCACGAAGCAGTTGTCGAGCACGATCGAAACAAAGGCCTTGAGCTTCTCGTCGTCGACTGGGATGATCTTGACGTCCGTGATCTCCATGGTGTCCGCTCCTTTGTCTGGCTCGTCATCTCGCCTACCGCCCGAATCTCAGCGACCAGGTCCGCCGAAAGCCGCCGAGAGTCACCGTTCGGCCTCGATGAGCGGCGAAACCCGCGGCCCGCGTCGCTTTCACGGCGCGTCGCGCCGCCGCCCGCTCAATGAAGAGGCCAAAACAAGACGACCCGCTCCCCGACATTCCCGCGAACAGGGCGCCTTCGCCGACAAGAATTCGACGAACCCGCCGCACTGTATCCGCCAGGTCGGGAGCCTCTTCAAGGGCCGACCGCTCGAGCTCGTTGGTGAGGATCCTGAAAGACGCGCGATCCCCCCAATCGCTCGATACGAAACGAAAAATCGTATAACCGTTCTCCTTGAGAGTCAATTGAGCGCCGAGGCGCCTGAAAACCGCCGCGGTCGACACGGGACGGCCCATGTCGATGACGACGACCTCCGCGCGAAGCTGTTTCTCGAGGGGATAGACCTCGTCCCCCCTTCCCAATCCAAGAGCCGTCCCGCCCAGCAGAAAAAACGGAACGTCCGCGCCGAGGCGCCGCGCGAAAGCATGCAATCGCGCCGGCCCCAGATCCAGCTCAAAGAGACGGTCGAGCGCCATGAGGACCGCGGCCGCGTCGCTGCTTCCGCCGCCCAGTCCTCCGGCCACGGGTATGCGCTTGGTCAGTCGAATCTCGACGCCTCCAGGCAATCCGGCATGACGCATCAGGTCGCGCGCGGCGCGAACCGCAAGGTTCGTCTCGTCGCGAGGAATGAGCGGATGCTCGCAGCGCAAAACGACTCCTGGCGCGCGTCGGCGACGAAGTTCGATGTCATCGTGGAGACTGATGGTCTGGAACAGCGTTCGCAACTCATGATAACCGTCCTGACGGGAACCGAGCACCTCGATCCCGAGGTTGATCTTGGCGAACGCCGGAACGGTTAGGAAGGATGGCCGTCGCGTGATACGGCTCACGGGCGCTCCCAAAATGATCGCGCCTCATCGGCGCTGATCGAACGATAGCCGGGAAGCGCCGGCTCCTCGAAAACCGCCGCCGCGGGCGGCGTGAAGGCGATTTCATCCATCTTCATCTTGAGGTCCGTTCCGTCAGGAAGAAGCACCGCGACATCGTGCGGACGATCCTGTCTCCAGCGCACACGGCGCACGGTCAGTCGCGCGGGCGGCGCGCCGACAATCAGATCCATGACCTCGGATGGAGTCAAGGCGACGCCCAGCGCGGCTTCGACCGAGGCGGCGTCAGCGGGACCGCGGAAGACGGCGCGCTCCGCGGGAAAGATGGCGCACAGACGCTCGGAGCGCGTGACGACGACAAGGCGTTGACCGACTCCCAGCGGAATCTCAACGCGAAGCGCGTCGGGGCGCCGGAAGCCGACAAGGATCGTCGCTCGTCCACGCCGCCCGGGACCGCGAACCGAGACACGAACACGGCCCGTGAGCCCGGAAGCGCCTTGAAGAGCCTGACGTGTTTCGATCGGCGGCATGCTGTACGTGGCGCATCCAGCCGTCAAGCATGCGAACGCAAGCATCGGCACGCACGCGAACCGATCCCATGAGTCTCGATCTGTTCGTGCCAAACGCATGAAGAATCGCTCTCAGGGCGATTGCGCGTCATCGACGATCTGGAGGACGTCCCGAATCTTCCGCTCCACGCGCGACCGATCGAGCTCCTGCTCCTCATCGTCGCCCTTGAGCGCCTGCCTCCAGAAATCGACCGCCTCGCGCGCGCGACCGCGCCGCGCGAGAACGTCGCCCAGATGATCGAGCACCACCGCGTTGCGCCCCGTCTTGGATATTGCACGGCGGATGTGAAGTTCCGCTTCCTCGAATCGCCCGAGACGATAAAGTGCCCATCCGAGACTGTCCAGATAGGCGCCGTTTTCCGGATCGGACGCGAGCGCCCTCTCGATCAACGCCAGCGCCTCCTCGACCCGTACGCCTCGATCGGCGTTCATGTATCCGATGTAATTCAGAACGATCGCGGCGTCAGGCTCTATCGCAAGCGCCGCGCGAAAGACCTCCTCCGCCTCGTCATAGCGCTTCCGGCGCTCGAGAACGGAGCCCAGTTGAAGCAGTGCGACGAGACGCCGCGGATCGATCGCAAGCGCTTGACGCAAGATCACCTCCGCCCTGTCGAAGTCGCGAATTCTGCGATAGTAACCGGCTGTTTCCAGGAGCGTCTCGACGTCCTCGCCGCTTTGTCGCAGGCGATCCATGATCTCTTCCGCCGCGGACGCTTCACCGCGCTTGAAAAGCGCTTCGGCTTCGAGCGCCGCCAGGCCCGCATCGTCGGGCGCCAGGGCGGAGGCGGATCGAGCGCGAGCAAGCGCCGTCTCCAGGTCGGAAGCGCGAATCCAGGCGTCGATCTCCTGGGCCGCCAGGCGAGGATCGTAATCTCCGATCTTGAGCGCCCGCGCGAACGCCTGGGCGGCGTCGGCTTGCCGGCCGAGTTGCTGGTAGGCAAATCCGAGATGGACCAGGAAACGCCGATCCGCCTGTTTCGTCTGCTCGCTCTGCTCCCCGTTCCGTTTGCGGGCAAGCGCCTCTTCGAGCGCCGCCGCCGCCGCGCTCCAGTCATGTCGCGCTTCCGCGATCGTGACCTTGAGATAGAGCCCGAGGAGATCCGAAGGATAGCGCGCCAGCAGACGCTTCACCGTCTCTTCGGCGCCGGCGAAATCACGGCTTTCTCGCAACGCCTGCCCCTTGATGCCGAGAGCGTAGCGATTGCTTGGATCGATCCGCAAGACCTCGTCGGCTTCTCCCGTCGCTTCCGCATGCCGGCTTGCGCCGAACAGTATCTCGGCGAGATGCAATCGCACGCGGAGATTCTCCGGATCGATCTCGAGCGCCTTGCGCATGACGGTAACGGCCTCCGCGCTCTTCTCCGCCTGCGAATAGATATCCGCCAGGCTCAGATACGCGGACAACGACTCGGAATCCAGTTCGAGCGCCGCCGTGAACGCCTTTTCCGCGCGTTCGGTCTCCTCGAGCGCCAGCAAGTGCTGTCCCAACCGTAGATACGCCTCGGCCCTGTCCGGCACGATCGCGATCAAGCGTTCCCAGGCGGCGACAGCGGACTTGTGATCCTCCAGGCGACGATAAATGTCCGCCAGATGAGCCAGCTCCTCGATGTCCGTGGGCTCAAGACGAACGTACTCCTCATAGGCCTGCGCCGCTCTGCGAAGAGCGTCCGCGTCGGCTCCGCCCCACAGGCTGAGGCTTTGCGCCAAAACCAACTGCGCCCTGGCGCTATCCGGTTCCACGCGCACGGCTTCCTTGGCCTCGCTCAGGCTCTCGTCGAGCTTTCCGGATTCCCATAAAAGCTGGGCAAGATGAGCCCTGATCTCGCCCGATCCCGGATCCACAGCGCGCGCCTTGCGAAGCTCATCGAGCGCGGTCACGACGTCACGTCTGTATGTCGCATGCTGAGCGAGACAGAAATGGTAGTAAGCGCCGGAGCGATCGACGGATGTATCGCCGGATTCGGGGCCGGCGAAAATGAAAAGCAGAAGAATCGCGTTGATCACAGGGCGAGCGCCACCTTCGGCGATTCTGTCATGCCCGCGTGATATGAGTCAAAGGCGACGGCGGGACGGCGGGACGGCCGGAAACGTCCATGACCTGCCCGATACTCGACGCGACGCGGCGCGCCGCCCCGCCTGACGACGGACGCTCTCTTATGCCGCCCGACGCGCCTGATATTCCTCGATGATCCAGCTCTTCACTCTGCGGACGAGATCCGGAGCGGTTCCCTGAACGGGCCGTAACAGATCGAAAAACCGTCGCTCGCCTCCGGCGCCGAAGGCGCGGGCCGGGAACGTCACGGACACCTGACGTTCGGCGCCTTTCCACAAAGAGAAGCCGACCAGCTTCATTCCTCCCAGCGGTCCGCTCTCGTCGAAAACGATCTCCGCCTCGCAGACCAGTCGTTCCGGTCCATTGTTTCTTTCAACGAATTCCACGTGCATGACTGTTTCTCCTCGCATCTGACCGCGATCGGGTCGGCCGGCTGGAGAGAGACCGGCGGATTCGGACGAGGCGGCGCCTCATCCGGGCCACGTGTGACGGGGACGGCCGCGCGTGAGAATAGCGCACGCACCGGACAGACGAGGTCCGTTACCAGGCCCATGCGCTCTTGCGTTAGACTCTGAACATGCCGATTGCGCAAGACCTGCTCGACATTCTCGTCTGTCCCCTGTGCAAGACGCCCGTGCAGTTGGTTCATGACGGCGCCGGCCTCAAGTGCTCCGACTGCAAGCGCGTGTACCCCATCCGCGACGACATCCCGATCATGCTTCCCGAGGAAGCGGCAATCGAGGATTGACGCCGCGCTGGGCTCAAGGGGCGATGGGCGGCTCGGAGGAAGCGGCCTCGCTTGGCCCTTATCCCATGGCGGCTGGCGCCGTGTTCGCGGAAGAGAAACGTCTCGACCGCATCCAGCTAGGCTTGATGGCGGCGCTCGGGACGACCTGCGTCCTCGCCATATTCGCCGCGCAGGTCTTCCTGGCGCTGGCGACGGCCGTTTTCCTTGCGCGGCTGGCGCTGCGTCGCTCGCCGGCGACCCACATCCCGATCGCGGCGCCGATCCTGGCCTTCATCGTATGGACGTTGTTGTCGGCCTCGTTCTCGCCCGATCCCGACGAATCATTCCGCACCGGCGTCAAGAAGCTCGTGCTCTTCTTCATCATCTATGTGGCGCACGACACGTTGCGCCGACGTCTGGCGCGCGAACGAATCATCGACGCCGTGCTGCTCGGCTCACTGGCCCTCGGCATGGGCATGATCGTCCAGTATCACTTCTTCGGCTTCGATACGCTCAACCAGCGCCCCACGAGCTTTCTGGGTCACTGGATGACGGCCTCCGGGCTCCTGATGTGCGCCCTCGTGCTCGCCGCCGCGAGGCTGATGTTCGGGCCCTTATCCCGCTCGCTTCCATGTCGAAAGAGTCGCGGAGCTCTGGCGCTTCTGCTCGGCGCGTTCGCCATGCTGTCGCTGCTCCAGAAGACGGACGTCTTCGCGGCCGAAGGCGAGCGTCTTTTCATCGCCGGCCTGGCCCTGGCCGCCGCCGTCATGGCGACATCGCGCGGGAGCTGGCCGGATCTTGGCGTGAGCACCGGACTCGCGGCGCTCGTGGCGCCGGCATCGATCTGGGCCCTTCTGGTTTCGCAGACGCGCAGCGCGTGGTTGGGGGCGCTGGCCGGCCTGACGATCGTGTTCGTGCTCAAGGCGCCCAAGGCCTTGTGGATCCTGGCCGCCGGCGTCGTTCTGGTGCTCGCGATGCGCCCGGCGGTCGTGACTCAACGTCTTACGGTGAAAGACGAAAGCAGCCGTGATCGTTATTATATGTGGCAGGCGGGAATCGACATGATCATCGAGCAACCGATCTTTGGACAGGGGCCCGGCATGATCCCGCGCGCATATGAGCGTTTCCGCTGGCCCGGGTCTTCGATCAACCGCACGCCGCACTTGCACAACAACGCGCTGCAGATCGCCGCCGAGCGCGGCCTGCCGTGCGCCGTCTTCTGGATGTGGTGGGTGGCGCTCTCCATGGGCGCGGCCTATCGCCGGACGCGGCGCGGAGCGGCCGAGGATCGCTGGCTGGCCGTGGGCGTTCTCGGCGCGTTGTCCGCCATCATGATCGCCGGCTTGTTCGAATACAACTTCGGAGACTCCGAGGTGCTTTACGTGATCCTGCTGCTGTCCGTCGTGCCGTTCACCCTTCCACAAGAGGCCGAGAGCCCTCGCCATGAAACTGCCGACGAGCCGACGCGCGCGTAGCCTGGCCGGGGCGATGCAAGCCAGGCGCGTGCTTGTGCTTGGAGATTTGATGCTGGACGAGTTCGTCTGGGGTCGCGTGAGCCGGATCTCTCCCGAGGCTCCCGTGCCGGTCGTGGAGGTGACGCGTGAGAGCGTTCATCTCGGCGGGGCCGGGAACGTCGCCTGCAACGTGCGCTCGCTTGGAGGATGCGTCGCGCTCGTCGGCGTCGTCGGTCAAGACGCCGCCGGCTATCGTATTCGGGAGGAGCTCGACGCGATGGGCGTCGACGGCTCGATGATCGCGGCCGGCGACAATCGCCCTACGACGATCAAGACGCGCATCATCGCCCATCATCAACAAATCGTCCGCGCCGACCGCGAGAACGCCGCCGACGTCGACGAGGTCACGTCACGCGAGATCATCGCGGCGCTCCGGCGTTTCCTGCCCGCCTGCCAGGCGATGGTGATCTCGGACTATCAGAAAGGCGTCATCATGCCACGCGTGGCGCGCGCGGCGCTTTCTCTGTCGCGCAAGCACCGCGTTCCGGTTCTGGTCGATCCCAAGGTGCGTCACTTCGCGCTCTACAAAGGCGTCGCCGTCGTCACGCCCAACCAGCTCGAAACCGAGCAGGTCACCGGGATACGCATCCGCACGGACGACGACCTGGAGGCCGCCGCCGCGCGCATCCTGCGACGGCTGCGCTGCGAAGCCGTTCTCGTCACGCGCGGCGAGCACGGCATGAGCCTCTTCCGTCGCGATCGGCCGGCGGCGCACGTTCCGACCTTCGCGCGCGAGGTCTACGACGTCACCGGCGCCGGCGACACGGTCGTCGCGACGATGGCGCTGGCGATCGCCGCCGGAGCGCGCCTCGATGAGGCTGCGGTTCTTGCCAACTGCGCCGCCGGCGTCGTCGTCGGCAAGGTCGGCACGGCCACGGCCGACATCGACGAGGTGCTCGCCTCAGTCGCGTCCATGGCGCGCAAACGGTAAAAAGCGTTTCATGCCGCGGAGTGAATCCGAGGATCCGTCACAGGACCTGCCGACAAAACCGTCGGAGCGAGCGCCGATTGCGCTCGGGCCGACGAGGACGATTGGGAAATCACGACGACCTTCAGGCGCGCGCTTGACTGCGCCTCGACAGGGGCGTATCGTTTTTTCCACATGGAGGTCGGGAGTCACAAGGCGTTGCCGCGATCGCATCATAATCGATGAGGTCGCCTGGGAATGTTATCGGACGGGATACGACTTCATGAAGTTGGACGAATCATCGCTGAACCGCTCGGCGCAACAGCCATACCCACCCCCGCGGACCAAGACGCGCCCAGGTCCCCGCTTTCGACGCTTTGTCTGAAGGTGCGGGCTCTCCGGAAAAGCGCGCCATGAAGAAAGAGACCCGAAAAAGCGCGCCACTCAACCCGAAAGAAGCCTCCTTCGGTTCCGGCCAGGCCCTTTTTACGATTCTCTCCCATGAGCTCAAATCTCCCATCAACTCGATCGAATCGCTCCTCCGGGTCGTCACCGACGGTTTTACAGGCGACGTTAACCGAAAAACGCTTGAGCTTGTCAAAAGCGCGCTCGCCAAAACCGAGGAGGCGCGCGCGCTCATCAACGACCTCCTCAGCCTTGAAAAGTACTCTCAAGGCCGTATCGAACGCCGGGAAGAAGAATTATCCGCCCTCGTGGCCCGTATCTTCCGCCGCTATAAACCGGCGGCCGTGGAAAAAGACATCGCCTATTCCTTCCAGGCGCCGCCCTCCCTCCGGCTTTTCCTGGAAGGAGACCGGGACGGGCTTGCGCTTGCGTTCGGCAATCTTATCGACAACGCCCTCAAATACACGGGCGAGGACGGGCGCGTGACGGTTTCGCTCTCAGCGGATGACGGAAAGAAAACGGCGGCGGTCACGGTCGCCGACACGGGCGCGGGCATGGGTCCGGAAGAGCTCGAGAAGCTCTTCACGCCGTTCTACCGAGCGGGCGCCGCCCGGGGCAAGATCCCCGGCACGGGCCTCGGCTTGTCGATCGTCAAACGGATCGTCGAGGAGCACGGCGGTCGGATCGACGTCGCATCTGCGATCAAACAGGGGACCGCCTTCACGGTCCGCCTGCCCTATAAGCGGCAGGAGCGAGCGGAAGCGTCCACACGTAAACGCGTCGTCATCATCGGCGGCGTGACGGCCGGGCCCAAGGCGGCCGCCCGCCTGCGGCGCCTCGACGAGCAATGCGAGATCACCATCATCGAAAGAAGCGAGTTCCTCTCCTACGCCGGATGCGGCATCCCGGCCTACCTTTCGGGAAAAGTGCGATCGCCCAGAGCGCTCATGACGACGGCCGACCGCACGCTCCGAGACGTCCACTTTTTCGAGCACATCAAGGACATCACCATCCTCAATAAAACGCTCGCTCTGCGAATCGAGCGCGGCGCGCGCGAGGTGATCGTGCGCGATGTCCGCTCCGGCGAGGAATCGTCCGTGCCCTATGACACTCTCGTCATCGCCACCGGCGCCGAATCGATCACGCCCGACATCCCGGGGATCGGAGACAGCAACGTTCACTCGCTATACAAGATCGAGGACGCCGAGCGCATCAGACGCCTTCTCGCGCGCCTTCCAGCGGCCGAGGTGTACATCATCGGCGGCGGACTCATCGGCGTGGAGACCGCGGAATCGCTCATGACCGCGGGAGCGCGCGTCACCATCATCGAGAAAGACCCGCACATCCTGAAAGCTTTCGACCCGGACGTCTCGCACAAGATCCGCGAGATACTGAGCCTCAAGGGGATCAAGGTCCTGACCGGCCTTGAAATCCGCGAGATCGTTCATGAAGACGGGAAGTCGAGAATCGTCACCGAATCAGGCGACTACCTGGCCGATCTCATCATTCTCTCGGCCGGGGTGACGCCCAACTCCGGGCTCGGCAAGGACGCGGGTCTCGTGCTCGGCCCCCGCGGCGGCGTCGCCGTGGACGAACACCTCCGCACCTCCGATCACGACATCTACGCCGTCGGCGACTGTGCGGAAACGAAGAACGCCGTGGGCGCCGCGGGCTCCTTTCTCCCGCTGGGTTCCATCTCGACCAAGATGGGGCGGATCGCGGCCGACAACATCGCCGGGAGAAAAACCTCCTATCGCGGCGGCCTGGGCACGACCATGTTCCGGATCTTCGACACGGCCGTGGCCCGCACCGGGCTTGGAATGGAGCAGGCCCGGCTGGATGGTTTCGACGCGGTGTCGGTCATCGTGAGCGGCCTCGACCACGCCCATTATCACAGAGGCGCGGACGACGTCGTCATCAAGGCGATAGCCGACAGAAAGACGAAACGGCTTCTGGGCGCGCAGGGTTACGGCCGGGGGGCTGTTGTTCCACGGATCGAGATCCTCTCCTGCGCCGTCGGATGCGGACTCTCGCTCGCCGACGTCTTCGCCCTCGACCTCGGTTACTTCCCGGCCTACAACACTCCCATCGACATCCTTCAGACCGCCTGCATCGTCCTGGAAAACAAGATCGACGGACTGGTCCGTACCATCACCCTCGCCGATTTCCTGACCCGCGACGGCGGAAGCGCGGTGGTGGACGTGAGCCCGATCGCCGATTTCACGTTCCACGCCATCCCGGGAAGCGTCAATATCCCGCTTGAAAACCTGCGCGCCTCTCCCTTGCCCTTTACAAAAGACGCTTCCGTCGTTCTCTGCTCCAAGACGTCATCGCGCGCCTACGAGGCGTATCGTTATCTGGTATCCCTGGGATTCACACGGCTTCAAGTGCTCGAAGGCGGATACATCCACTATAAAAAGGGCTGAGGGAATCCCAACGCTTTACTGGCGATCGCGATGCCGCCTGTCACCGACGCATCTTTCACGCAGACAGGGCAAACTTGCAGGTTCCCGTCATGCTGACAGGCGGATAGACAATATCCTTCGCTTCAGGCAAGCAGGTTATCGACCTTCTGCAACAGAACTTTCGGCTGCAGCGGCTTGGAGAGATACTCATCCACCGGCAGCCAGTCGGGATCGCCGGCCGCGGACTTGAAATCAATATTGGCGGCGGAATCCACGCTGGTGAGCATGAGAATCCTGGTCTGCGCCAGGTTCTTGTCTTTTCTGAATTCACGCGCGAGCTCAAAACCCGTGCTCGTCGTGTCCATCATGACATCGAGAATAATGAGGTCCGGCCGGTCGGCCTTCAGGACCTCCCTGGCCTCGTCGCGTCCGCCGGCTTCCGTAATCTCGTATCTTGTTTCCAGGACGGTTCTAATCGCGTTTCTCAGGTCCGGATCATCGTCAACAACCAAGATCTTTTTCACATCCGTTCCTTTCCGGCGTCACCAAAGCTTGTGCTTCAATTAATTACCAAAAGCCCCCGACTGTCAAGACGTCTTGGAATGAAAGCGACACATTTCTCCTTCACCCTTTATTATTGGGTGAAGTTGCGCCAGCATCGATCCCCGATCGTCGGCGACCGGGTTTTCCACGGCGCAACCGACGTCCGGCTCGGAATTCCCGACACGCCCACGAACTTGCGCCGACCGTGCACCATGATCGAGCCTTCAGCTCCACCCTATTCCAGAGGAAAGCCGGCGTCGACTCCGGTTGTCCTCGGGAGCAGCTCGACGACGCCATCGTCCTCTCGCTCCGTTAGTAGGTTAGAACCACGGAAGCATGGAGAAGAGCGGGAATCGACGCGTCGCCTTAAAAATCAAAATCGTTCGGATCTGGTCCCAACACCGTCTCCAGTGGACGCGACGCGTCACGCGCATATTCTCGCCTACCGGCCTGCTCGTCAAGACGGACTGCCAAATGAACGCTTCGTCTGAGTTTATTTGAAGTTTTTCAAGACTTCCGCCGAGTGGCTGGCTCAGGGCTTCTTCGCCGGAAGCGCCGCCTTCACGAGCGCATCGATTCGCTCCTGGTCGGCGGGATCGATCTTTGTGAACATCACGCCACAGCCGGCGGGCAGCCCGTGCGCCACGGCTCCCGATTCGGTCAAGCAGGCCGAGGGATTGACCCAGGCAACGCGCGCCTCGCACTGGATCGGGACCGGGTCGTCCGCCAGCGAGAAGGTCAAACGTACCG
>JAFGSN010000155.1 GCA_016934575.1 Vicinamibacteria bacterium | reverse complement strand
GTCGTGTTTCCCCCAAACCCCCTTCCGCCGCTCGCGCGAGTGAATCGCGCTTCGCGGCGCGCAGGGCGTTAGAACGCCGGCCCATAGTAATCGATGGAGTTCAAGAAAATGGCGGGGTGGACGAGACTCGAACTCGCGACCTCCGGCGTGACAGGCCGGCGTTCTAACCAACTGAACTACCACCCCGCGGTGGTGGTGACTGGGCCGGGGGTCTGGAGTATGGTGGGCGGTACAGGATTCGAACCTGTGACACCCGGCGTGTAAGACCAGTGCTCTACCACTGAGCTAACCGCCCGGCAAACCGAAAAGGTAGTGTATTGGAGACTCAGCGACGTGTCAACGGGAGGGATGAGATGCGTAATGCGACGATTATGCGGCGCGTGTTTCTGCTCGGACTGTGCGCGTCGGCGCTGGCGGCATCCGCGTTTCGGGGCGATCCCCAGGCGGTCGATCGGCGATTGAACCGAGTCCGGGGGACGAGAACTGAACCGTCGCGTCGCGCCCGCGCATTGGCCGCGCGTATGCAAATCGTCGATCTGCATGCCGACACGCTTCTTTGGGGGCGCGATATCGTCAAGCGGCATGAGTTCGGACACGTGGATCTGCCGCGGCTGATCGAGGGAGGCGTGGCGATTCAGACGTTCGCCGCCGCGACCAAGATGCCGGCACGAGCGCGCAACGGGCTGCATGTCGGTCCGGATCGAGTGCTCGATCTCATCGAGGCGCAGGGCTGGCCGCGGGCGACCAGCACGAGCATGAGGGAGCGCTCTTTTTTCCTGTCGCGCAGACTGGAGACGGCGGCGGTCGCCTCGAACGGGAGGCTGGCGCTGATACGAAACCGGGAAGACCTGGCGCGGCTGCTTGCCGCTCGCGGGCGCGGAGAGTCGATCGTCGGCGCGCTGATGTCGATCGAGGGCGCCCAGGCGCTCGAGTCGGGCGCAGGCGACCTCGAAGCGATCTATAGCGCCGGTTTTCGAATGATCGGATTGGCTCACTTCTTCGACAACGCCTTCGCCGGCTCGGCGCACGGCGCACACCGGCATGGATTGACGGCCGAGGGCCGACGGCTCGTTCGCGCCATGGAAGAAAAGGGAGTCATCGTCGATCTGGCGCATGCCTCGCCGCGTACGATCGCCGACGTCGTGACGATGGCGCGCCGTCCGGTTGTGGCCTCGCACACCGGCGTGCGCGGCACGTGCGACACGCCGCGCAATTTGAGCGACGAAGATTTGCGCGGGATCGCCCGCACCGGCGGAGTCATCGGGATCGGATTCTTTCGGCAGGCCGTCTGCGGACGGGACGTCGATGCGATCGTTCGCGCCATGAGTCACGCGGTGCGCGTCGTGGGCGTCGACCACGTGGCGCTTGGTTCGGATTTCGACGGCGCCGTGACGACGCCGTTTGACGCGGCCGGCGTCGCCGCATTGGCCGACGGCTTGCTTGCTCATGGATTCAGCGCGGATGAAATTGGAAAAATCATGGGAGGAAACGCTCTGCGCGTATTGCGGGCGGCTCTTCCGGAGAAATGAAGTGCGGCGAACTCGCGGCCGTCTCGATCCGGCATATGCTTGACGTGCGCCTCAGCTCACGTTTAACTACGGTATGGAGACAAAAACGAAGTCGGGTCAGGGAGGGGGTTTGACCACATGGGACCGGGCCGCGTGGATCGGCAGTTGGTTGGCTTCCGCCGCCGGATGGTCGATCATCGGCCTGTTCGGTCTCTATGTGATCTGGAACGATTTCCGGGTATTCATCAATCGCGGCCATGGTTTCGCCTGGCTGATCGCGGCGCTCGTACTGATCCTCTTGACGGCGCACTTCGTCGTGATGCGTCACACGCATCGCGCCGAGCATTTTCCACAGGAGGAGCGCGCGCGACTCAAGCGCCGGCTGGCGTTTGGCCATGGTCACGGCCACTGGCGCCGGCTCATGCGGCAAAGTCAGCGGCATTGGTTCAAAGGGCGCAGCCACTCCGGCGAGCGCCCGCGTTATGATTGAATCCGAATCGAGGACGACGAAGGATGACGTTTTTCGATAGAGTCATGATAAACAGAGGAAGGCCAAGGAGGAACGATGGGGACCAAAGGACGCGAGATCGTTGGCTTGAAGATTGATGATCTGATCAAGACCTTGAATAAGGCTTTCGCCGACGAGTGGCTGGCCTATTATCAGTACTGGTTGGGCGCCAAAGTCGCGAAAGGCCCGATGAAGGAGGCGATTATCACGGAGCTGACCGAGCACGCCGCCGACGAGCTGCGCCACGCCGATATGTTGGCGAATCGCATTCTTCAGCTCGGCGGCACGCCTCTCACACGGCCTGAAGAATGGATTCGGCAATCCGGCTGCGGATACGATGCGCCGGATGATCCCTTCGTCATGGAGCTTCTGAAGCAGAACATCAAAGGCGAACAGTGCGCCATCGACGTCTATCAGAAAATCGTCGCGTTAACGCGAGAGAAGGATCCCGTAACCTACAACATCGCGTTGCAGATACTGCAGGACGAAGTCGAGCACGAGGAGGATCTCGAGGCGTTGAGCGAAGACATCGATCTGATGCTCAAGCGTCATTGAAGTCCACGCTCGATTCGTGGGGGCGAGGATCGACGCTTGACATGACGGAGATCGGGAGGAGGCGTCGCCGACGTCTCCTCCTGCATCGCGGGGCGGGAGGCGTCATCCTGCATGCGGTCTTTCTCGTGCTTTGGATGATAAAGCGCTCGCATGTTTTCGCCGTCTGGCGAG
>JAFGSN010000154.1 GCA_016934575.1 Vicinamibacteria bacterium | reverse complement strand
CGGCCCGATCGCTGGGGCTCGCGGTGTTTCTCATAAGCGGCGCGCTCTATCTTTATGCGTTGTTCGCGCTCGGGCGCGCCAACACCTACTGCCGCCGGGGCGGACTGGTCACGGGCGGCGTCTATCGCTGGACACGCAATCCTCAGTACGTGACGGTCATTCCGGCCTATGCGGGCCTGGCCGCCGCGGCTGATTCGATCGGCGTGCTTCTCCTCGTCGCGCTGCTCATTGCCGTCTACGTGCTCATGGCGCACGCCGAGGAGCCCTGGCTCCGCCACCAGTATGGGGCGGCCTACGAGCGCTACATGCGAGCCGTACCCCGCTTCTTCAACTTTCGCCGCGGCTGGCTTGTGCTCCGTGGGGTTTCGCGCGGGCCGGCGCGGGTACGTCCGGGTCCGCTGCAGTGTGGTGGGCGGCGAACGCGTAAACCATAATTGATCGCCGATAGTCAGATTTCCGCCGGCTGTCACATTCCTGAAACCTGAATCTCCTTTGAAGGGGGCGATCGCAAGTGATCTCGTCGCGACCCTCGGTTGGAGGCCAGGTCTCATGGAGACTGAAAGGTCATACCGTTCCCTCTTCATCTCGGATGTCCATCTCGGCACGCGTTCCTGCCAGGCCGAGATTCTCTTGGACTTCCTCAAGTACCACGAGGCAGAAACCATCTACCTCGTCGGCGATATCCTCGACTTCTGGCGCATACGCCGCGGCGCCATCTGGCCTCAGGCCCATAACGACGTGTTGCAGAAGCTCTTGCGCAAGGTGCGCAAGGGCACGCGGGTGGTCTACATCCCGGGCAATCACGACGAGGGCATGCGCGACTACTGCGGCATGCATTTCGGCGGCATCGAGATCGAACGCCAAGCCGTGCATACGATGGCCGACGGCAGGCGCTACCTCGTCATGCACGGGGACGAGTACGACGTTGTCGTGCGCTATGCGCGGTGGCTGGCGTTCCTCGGCGATCGCGGCTACGAGCTCGCGCTGTGGTCCAATTTTCCGTTGAACTTCGTGCGCCGCCGGCTCGGGCTCGGCTACTGGTCGTTTTCGAGCTATCTCAAGCTGCGCGTCAAGACGGCCGTCAACTTCATCGGCGAGTTCGAAAGAAATCTCGCCGACGAAGCGCGCCGCAGGGACGTCGATGGCGTGATCTGCGGCCACATCCACCACGCGGCGTCGCGGGAGATCGACGGCATCCACTACGTCAACACCGGCGACTGGGTCGAGAGCTGCACGGCGATCGGCGAAACGACGACCGGGCAGCTCGAGCTGGTCCGTTGGCTCGATGTCGTTCGCGGGCGGGGAGCGGAAACGCCGATAGCCGAGGTGCTCAGAGCGGCCTGATGCGCATTCTGGTGGCGACGGACGCGTGGCGGCCTCAGGTCAACGGTGTGGTGAGGACCTACGAGCGTCTCGCTGCCGAGGTGGAGCTTCTCGGCTCCAGCCTCAGCTTCCTGACGCCTTCCGACTTCCGTACGGTGCCGTGCCCGACCTACCCTGAGATCCGGCTTGCGCTTCCGGGTTTGCGGTCATGCGCGGAACGCATCGATGCGCTCGCACCCGACGCCATCCACATCGCGACGGAAGGGCCCGTCGGATGGATGGTGCGCGCGTACTGCCAGCGCCGGCACGTTCCCTTCACGACGAGCTTTCACACGCGCTTCCCGGAATACCTGTCATCGCGGTTCGCTGTCCCCGCGTCCTGGATCTATGCCATCCAGCGGCGCTTCCACAATGCGGGCGCAG
The DNA here is from genome assembly GCA_016934575.1 of Vicinamibacteria bacterium. Taxonomy (GTDB): domain Bacteria; phylum Acidobacteriota; class Vicinamibacteria; order Fen-336; family Fen-336; genus JAFGSN01. Next base: position 1,329 of record JAFGSN010000154.1, on the reverse strand, counting down.
GCGTCATGGTGGCAACCAAGAGCCTCGCCGACGACCTCGCGGGCCGCGGCTTCAAGCACCTCGTGCCGTGGACGCGCGGCGTCGACACGACGCATTTCCGGCCGCGCTCCGTGCGCCGCTTCGGTGCGGAACCGGTTTTCATTTATGTGGGGCGGGTCGCGATCGAGAAAAATCTCGATGCGTTTCTGAAGCTCGATCTTCCGGGCCGCAAGGTGGTGGTGGGGGACGGACCTCTGCTGCCGGCACTCAAGCGGCGCTACCCCGCGGCGACCTTCATGGGTGATCGCCAGGGGGAGGATCTCGCCATCTGCTATTCCTCGGCGGATGTGTTCGTCTTTCCGAGCCGCACCGATACGTTCGGCATGGTGCTGCTCGAGGCCATGGCGTCCGGGTTGCCGATCGCGGCCTATCCGGTCACGGGACCCATCGATCTGGTGACGCCGGGTGTCTCAGGTGCGCTCGCTGACGATCTCGGAGAGGCGGCACTGGCGGCGCTGGCTATCGATCGCGAGGGTGTCCGGAACAGGGCGCTCGACTTCAGCTGGGAGTTTGCGGCGCGTATGTTCCTGGCGAACGTCGAAACCGCGCTTGCCACCCAGCCCGGTCCATGCCCGGCGATGGCCGAGGGTACGGGCGAAGCACAGGCTCGCTCCGCTTAATTATACAAATGCGCGGCGCCACTGGCGCTCGCCACACGACAGGCTATGTTTCGGGTTTCGCCTGGAGCGTCCCGAGAGCAGCCATGATCGATCGCCTGAAGCTCTTGTTCGCCGTTTGCGTGGGATTGGCCTTGGGGGCGGCCGGAGCCGGCGATGCGGAGGCTGCCAAGGCGTGCCGCATGAAGGGTCCCGACCTTTCGGTGTTCGGAATCAAACTCAACGACGAAGACAGCGCGGTAAAGCAGGTCGGCTCGGGGCCGGCGATGACCGAGGACTCGGAGGACCTTCCGCGTGCGCGCTTCGTCAGCAAGGACGGCGTGCAGGAACTCATCCTTTACGCCCACTACGGCGCTCCAACCGACGAATACGCGGAGGTCGAGGTGCGGCTTGCCGGCACGGAAGCGATGACGCTCAAAGAGCTCCCGACGGAGGTGTTTGCAAGCGGTCTCGGCGTCGCGCTCGGAATGAGCCCGGGCGAGGTCGTGAAGCGGTTCGGCGCATGCATCAAGAGCCGCGACCAGAACGGCGACAACGAGACGATCCAGTATGCGATCGAAGGCGCCGACAAGGACAACAAGCTGAAGACGTACGGTTATCCGACCTACTATGCAGAATATGAATTCCGAAGCGAAAAGCTCGTGCGCTTCCGCTTCGGATTCGAATATCCCTG
>JAFGSN010000153.1 GCA_016934575.1 Vicinamibacteria bacterium | reverse complement strand
GATTCGCGAGGCGCGCGGCATGAACTACGGCGATTATGCCTATATCGAGGCGTTTCCACGCGGCATGTATCAGCTTCTGCCGGATCCAAATCTCGGCCGCCGCGCGCAAATCTTCGAGATCTGGATTCGTCCCGTGCTTCCGCAGAACGCCCACATGGCGTTGCGTATCGCGATTCACGAGTTGCGAAAGCTCATCGAAAACGGTCTCACCGAGGAGCAATTTGAAGCCACGCGGCGCTATCTTGCGAAAAACGTGTTTATTCTGACCTCCGCGCAGGACCGTCAGATCGGCTATCTTCTCGATTCCGATTGGTACGGGATCGACGAATATGCCGGTTTCCTCCGCGCGAAACTCGCGGACCTCGCCCTGGAAGACGTAAACCGCGCCCTACGCCGCCATCTGTCGGCCGAGAACCTAGCGGTCGTCTGCGTCGCCAGGGATGCGGCGAATCTACGCGAAGCGCTTGTTTCGGACGCATTTTCGCCGCCGGTCTACGACGCCCCGAAACCGCCGGAACTGATCGAGGAGGACAAGCTCATCGGAGCGCTGGGGCTTGGAGTTCGTGAAGATGCGATGCGCATCACTCCGATAGAAGACGTTTTCAGACGCTAGGGCGTTTCAGGCGAAACGTTCCGTTTTTCATCGTCGAGGAATCCGAAAGCCGGGGCACGAGGCGCGTGCCATACCGGCATGCTCAAGGCTCGCCGCTTGTGACTATTTCTTGGCGGGTTGCGTCTTGAGCATGTCGATGAAGCCCTGTAGCGTGGTCAGTTTGCGCGCCGACGCGGAGTAGAGCTTGGCCGAGAATATGGCTGTGGCCGCGTGGCCGGCCAGCAGGGTGAACAGCTCGTAATCCATCGTGGTGAACGCCTTTTTCTGAACGAGAAGCTTGTTGATCGAGATGACGCCGATGACGTGCTCCTTGATCTTGAGCGGGATGACGGCAATGGGCTGATCATAGGGCGTCGGCTCGGGGAAGGAGACTCGCTCGGCGAAATAATTCTCGCCGTTCTGCGCCGAAGAGCCGATGATTCCATCGCCGATTGGAAGGGACGAGACTGGCGGCGTCTGGCCTTCGGAGCCCTCGATTTCCAGCACGGGAGCTTTCTCGCTCACCATCCATATATGGAACGCCTCGGCGCCGATGAGATTGATGATGATCTCCTGGACGATACGGATGACCTCCTTGTAGTCGAGCGTGGAGTGAAGCTGGTAGGAGGCGACGTAGAGGTTGGCGAGGTTGTTGTTCTGTTCCTCGATCTCGATATAGCGATCGGCGAACTCCTTGTTCTCCTCCTCGACCTTCTTATAGCGCGTCTCCAGGTCGGCCAGACGCTCCTCAAGCTCGCGGATGCGCTGGTGCAGGCTGCGCACGCGGTCGTCGGAACCCGGCGGCAGACCGCTTTCGAGGCTGGCGACTTTGAAACGCAGGCGTTCGTTCTCCTTGAGGAGATCCTCCGTGAACTCCTTGACCTTGACGAAGATTTGGAAAAACTCCTGCCCTTTTCGGAAAGGGTCCTCGGGGCCGCTCAATAAGCCCGACTTTTTCAGGGCGTCCTCGGGATTTGCCATGGGGTCACCTCGTTCCGTTACGATTCATTCTATCCCAAGGCGGCGTTCGCGACCAGGCGAACGTGATGCCGCTCAAGGGCGCTGCTGTTGCAGGACCTCGATCTTGCGTTGGAGAAAGATGTTCTCGAAGGCGATTCCCGCCTGGCTCATGAAGACTTCGAGCGTCGTGAGGCTGCCGAGATCGCGGCCGGTCTCGGGGTTGTCGCCATGAAGAATCGCGATGGTCTCGCGGTGCGCCAGAAGCGGAAAAAGCGCGATTCCGTTCGACTTGAAACGGCCGATCTTGACCATGAAGTACTGCTCCCAACGCCCCTCCGGAGGAGCGCCCGCGTACGTCGTGCCGTTCGCGGCGATTTCGCTGTAAATCGATTGTTCACCCAGCGGGATGGAGATCTCCCGCACCATGAGGTTGAGCTTTTCATCGCGCGGCGCGAGACCGAAACCCGCCAGGCCTCGTATCATCTCGTTCTTCACGAGCAACAGGACGGCCCGTTCGAAAAATTCGCGCGCGGTGCGCATGATGAGGATCGACACTTGATTGGCTTTCGAAGGATGGCGCAGCTCCGCCAGGTGCTTTTGTAGCATCGCGAACTGCCGGGAGAAGTCCTCCTCGGAAATGGGCGTCGGCGGATGGTAGGCGGGCCGGGCGCTCGATTTGGGATAAGAAGGCGCAAACCGCAATAACCGCGGGAGAAAGTCCTCCACCATGCGCGTTGAGAAGGCCGCCAGATCGGCTCGAAACTGCTGCGAATCGAGCTTGGAGAGTCCGGGCTTGAAGACGATGCGCGGAACGCCCATCTGGCGCGCGCGCGCCTGCGCCGCGGCGTTCGGGCTCTCGGTCATCAGGATCGTGGGCGGCCTGAGGTGCATCTTGCCCAGACGTTTGACGATCTCGAATCCTCCCTGAAAGGACGAGCCGCCCGAAGTCGGCATGGACAGATCGGTAACGAGCAGGAAAGGCCGATTCTCCATCTTCAAGCGTCGCGCATGTTTCATCGCCGCATCGGGGTCTTCCGCCGGAATGACCTCGTAATCGGCCGACGTGAGATGCTCGGCGATGACCTCCCGCACGTCCGCCTCGTCATCGACGAGCAAGACGGTCCGCACGTCTCGATGCGGGAGCGCGGGCTCCTCGACGGAGGCGGGAAGGACGGACGAGACTTCGTCTTCGGGAGGAAAATCCTCTTCGATGGGCTCCTCGGCGCCGTTGGCGAAAGAGGCCTCGATGGCCGCCGACGACTTCCTTCGGTCCTCATCCATGCCCCGAGCGAGATCGAGGACCAGCTCTTGCGGATTGATGCCGGTCGTCAGCGTCTCCTGCGAGATGTCGCGTGAGCCGACGGTTTTCGGCGGTTCGTCGGCTAGGCTGAAGCTGAATTGTCCTTCCTTGAGCCGGATCAGCTTCTCGAGAGCGATCTCGATCTGGCGACGGATGAGCGCGGCGCGCTGCGACGGAGGGAGTTGCGCGGTCTGGAGGGGCTGGGCTGGATGATCGGCCGTGAAGCACGAGATGACCTGGCCGTCCTGAAAGACGATGGCGCCCGCGCCTTCCGACGTTTCAAGAGAGAGATAGCCCGTCTTTTTGCTGAAAGATACGATCTGCAGGATGTCGAGGAGCGGCAGGTCCTCGAGATTTCCGGTGAGGCTCAAGATTCATCCTCGTTTCCAAGCGACGACACGCTGGTTCGCGCCTCCGTTCGCTCGAGAGAGCGCCCGCCGGTCGACGCCGGCATGGCATCGATCCGACCGCTTCGACTCCTCATGAAGATCTTACACCGCTTGGAGGATTTCATCGGCCATCCGGTCCAGATCGATCGTTTTCTCGACCACGCCGGCTTCGATGGCCGCTTTGGGCATGCCGAAGATGACGCAGGTCTTCTCGCTTTCGGCCAGCGTGCGCCCTCCTGATTCCTTAATTGCGCGCAAGCCCAGAACGCCGTCGGAACCCATTCCAGTGAGCACGATGCCCATTGCGCGCTGGGAGTATACCTTGGCGACCGAGGACATCAGCACGTCCGCCGACGGACGGTGGAGCGCGGCGCGCGGCTCCTCATCGAGCCAGATGCGCACGGCCCCGCGGCGTCTCACTTTCATGTGTCGGCCGGCGGGAGCGACGTAGGCGTGTCCCGGAAGGACGTGCTCGCCGTCCTCCGCTTCGCGCACGGTGAGAAGGCTGCGAGAGTTCAGGCGTTCCGCCAGCGATTTGGTGAATCCCACGGGCATATGTTGCACGATCAGAACGGCGGAGGACAGGTTCTCGGGCAAGCGCGGAACGATCGACTGCAAAGCCGTGGGACCTCCCGTCGAGGTCCCGATCGCGACGACTTCGATACGGTGCGGGTGAGGCGTGGCCGTCGCCGGTTTCGGCTCGCTGATCGGCAACGGCCTCAACCTCGCAGGCGGCACGCCCGCCAGGGCCCGGATCTTGGCGGTGAGCTCTTCGGCCAGGCCGCCGAGATTCATGCTTCCGCGCGTGGCCGATTTGTCGATGAAATCCATTGCGCCGAGCTCGAGTCCGCGCAGCGTTACCTCGGCGCCTTCCGACGTGAGCGTCGAGAGCAACAACACGGGAACCGGACACTCCTGCATGATGTGACGCAGCGCCTCGAGGCCGCTCATCTGAGGCATCTTGACGTCGAGCGTGACGATGTCGGGCCTCAGGGACTTGACCTTCTCGATGCCCTCGCGGCCGTCGCCCGCGACGCCGACGACCTGAATATCGGGTTGCGAAGAGAGCATGCGGGAGAGGGCGCGCTGGACGAAGATGGAATCATCGACAATGAGCACGCGGATCATGCTTGAATACTCCCGATTGGCTTTTGGTAGATCAGGGCGCCCCTGAAGCGGATCGGAACGAAGATACCGGTGATTCTTGCCAGGGATTCGGCGTGACCAAGGAAGAGGTGGCCGCCCGGGGCGAGGTTGTCGAAGAAGGCGCGCGTCGCTTTCGATATGGAGGAGTCCGAGAAATAGATGAAAACGTTGCGGCAGAAGATGATGTCGAGCGGCCCCAGATCCTCGTAGCTCAAAGCGTCGAGGATGTTGCCGAGCCGCAGCGTCACCAGTCGACGCAACGCTTCCTTGATGCGGCGACCGGAACCGTCGGGCGCGAAATGGCGCTCGATAAGCGCCGGTTCGGTGGCGCGGAACGAGTTGTGATGGAACACGCCCTTCCTCGCCTTATCGATTGCCACGGCGTCGACATCCATGCCGATAACCTGCAAATCCCAGTTCCAGATGAATCTGCCGCTGTCGACGAGCATCATGGCGATCGTGTACGCCTCCTCTCCCGTGGAGCAGCCGGCCGAGAGGATTCGCAGGCGTCTGTCGCCGATCGCGGACTTGCTTTCCTT
>JAFGSN010000026.1 GCA_016934575.1 Vicinamibacteria bacterium | reverse complement strand
GCCGGCAAGGAGAAGCAAGAGGCATTGCGCGATGCGCAGCTCGCGATGCGCGAGACCGTGAAGCGGCGTTACGGCAGCGACCAACCCTTCTACTGGGCTGCGTTCGTGATCGAAGGCCGCTAAACTAAAGCCTGAACGAATATGAGCGGATCGCCGGTTGCGGCTTGAGCCAGTCAAAGCATGAAGCGTTTGTTCGATTTTACCGGGCGATCAAGGCGTTTTCGCCGCGGACACGGACAGCGAGACTTCGATCAACATGCCCTTCGGGGACAGTTTGTCGATGCGATAAAGAGTCTGGGGAAGTGGATCGTCATGCGTGAGCCGTCGCGTGGGCGACGACGCGGCCTCGCGTTCGGCGGTCGTGCGCGGCTGTCCGGCTTCTTGAGGCAGCTCGAGGCGTGAGGCGGCCGATCCGAAGTCGCGTTCCCAGCGCGCCAACTGCTCAGTCGTGACCGGTTGCGGCTCGCGACCAAGGGCGACGCCCTGAATCGGCCGGGGCGTCACGAGGATCGTGACGACGTCCGCCACGTGGTCGTCTCGGCTGCGCTTGAGCGAGAAGTAGGGCGGAGTGTCGGCGAGGTCCGGTATCTCGATCAGCCGTCCGGGAGCGACACGGTTGTCGCCACCGCGCGTGCGCATGGTCGGAAAGACCATGCGCGTCTCGCCGCGCGATCCGTCGGCATATTGCTCGGAGTCGAGCACGTAGAGATGCCCGCGGCGCGCGCTCTCGATTCCCAGCCGAATGCGCTCGCCGGGTTTAAAAAGCGTGCCGGCCTCGACACGCGCCGCCGGCCAATCCGCGGGTTCCTTTATCGCTTCCGCGGATCCGGCAGCGGCGTCCTGTGGAGCTGAGCTGCGCAGCCGCCAGATGGTGATCCCGAGATAGGATTCGCCTTCGCTTTCAGCTTTTTCGCCCTCATGCGTCGCGGCGCGCTTTTTCCTGAAGGCGTCATCCCATAGCTTGCGTGTCGCGACAGGCTCTTCCGCGTGAAGCCGCATTGAATGCCAAAGCGGCGCTGACGACATGAGAACAGTCAATGTCAACAGGAGCTCTCGCATGGTGTTTCACCTCGTTTCATCGGACGGCCATGGCGCTATCGGTGCTCCAGCTCGAGAGACGCGACGAGAACGTCGCCATGGAAGCGCGCCCGCGTGCGGTCGCGCGTCGTATCGTGCCTCACTTCAAGCGCGGCTCGACGGTGAATGGCGATGAAATCACGGATGGCGCTGATCTGTCGTTCGTTCCGGATCTCGCCGCGGTCGTTTGGATTGGCAACAGACGCGATGCCGTCGAAGGCCGGCTCGCGTGTCGCGCAAAAGACAAGCCAGAGCCTTTCCGTTCCCTGCTCGTCATCGAAAACAAGCCAACTCCGAGCCGGGATCTGAATCTCCTTGCCCGCGGCGATCATCGCCGATCCGCCGTTTCTCATGGCCGAGGGATGGAGAATGTTGTAGTCCGGCAGGCCGTTTTTACGGTTCGGTCCCTCGTTGAAAAGGTAGAGATAACCGTCCTGCGGGCTCGACACGGAAATACGAATACGATCGCCGGCGGAGAAGCGCCGTTCGCTTGCTAGATTGACAGGCATGCGATCCGGAGATGCTTCGCGACTTCTTTGAACGATGACCGCATACTCGAGCGTGCGCTCGTTCGTCACGGACTGCGTTTCACTCGCCGCCGGCTCGCGCCGAGGATGCATGAGCCGCGGCCGTACGAACAAGTAGCCGACAAGAAGAACGGCGGATAGAGATCCGACGAGCATCAACGATGCTCCCTTCGTCGGAGGGCGCCTCGCGACAGGAGCCGCGCCGGCTGTCGATCCCGACGGCGACAATGCCTTCGCCAGCTCTTCGGCGAACTGGAGCGCGGAGGCAGGACGCTGGCCGGGATCGAACGCCAATCCTCGCAGAATCAGCGCGTCGGCCGCATGCGGAAGATCGGCGCGCCAGGAGCTTGGCGGTCGCTTCGGACCATCGTGCTGCTGTTCGCGAAGCTCGATGTCGTTCGCGGCCGAGAAAGGCAGTCGGCCCGTGAGCAACTCGTGCGTGATGGCCGCAAGCGCGTAAACGTCGCTGGAGTGCGTGGGTTTGCCTTCCAGTTGTTCAGGCGACATGTACGCTCGGGTGCCCGCGGCCCGTGTCGTCCGCGGTCCGTCTTCAAGCGCCTGCGTTATCGTCGCGATGCCGAAATCGATCATCTTGGCTGAACGCTCGCCGTCGCCGAGATCTTGGAGAATCACATTCTCGGGCTTGAGATCGCGATGAATCACCCCGCGCGCGTGGGCGGCCGACAACGCCCGGCCGAGTTGAAGAACGATGTCGGCCGCTTCGGCCAGCGTCACGCCTCCGCGGTCGAGTCGGTCGCGAAGCGTCGGTCCGGGGACGTATTCCATAACGAGAAACGGCCGGCCTGTAGGCAGGATTCCGAAGTCAGTGGCCATGACGATGTTGGGATGATGCAGGCGCGCCAAGGCCTTCATCTCGTCTTCGAATTTCGCGCGCAGCCAGTCGCTTGACGACGAGGTCTCGAGCAGAGCCTTCAACGCAACGCGCCGATCCGCCATTTTCTGATCCCGCGCCAGGTACACAACGCCAATTCCTCCTTGGCCGAGAGGTTTCTCGATCAGATAACGCTCAGCGATCAGCTCGTCGGCGGCAGGGAGTCCGATAGACGGCGGCAAGACCTCGGTCGGCGCGCGGCGAGGGGACGCTCGATTCGCGGAGTCGATTCTCTTGTTCTTCAGATCGTCCGGACACATGATAAATCATTGTTATTCTATTCGTTTCAGCCGCTTTGCGGTAAACTATTCTCCTCTTTAGCTCAGCGCGCGCCGCGCGCGAGACTCATCGGCTCGATGCGAGCGACATTCGGCGAATTCGTGCTTGATATTGACTCGCGGATATTGCTGCGAAACGGCGCGCGCGTGCATCTTTCGGGCAAAGCGTTTCAACTGCTCGAATTACTGCTGAGAAACCGGCCGCGCGCTCTATCCAAGGCCGAGCTCATGGAGAGCCTCTGGCCGGGAGTCTATGTCCTCGAGTCGAGTCTGGCGGGCGCGGTCGCCGAGATTCGCGAAGCTCTCGGCCAGTCCGGCAGTCGTTCGGGCGTCGTCCGCACCGTGCACGGCTTTGGATACGCGTTCGACGCCGAAATCGAGGAAGAGCGGCGGCAGATTCTCTGTCATTTGCTCTGGCCCGACGGCCAGGCGGCGCTGGAGGCCGGCGTGTTCGACGTCGGTCGCGATCCGAGCGCGCCCATCTTGATTGAAAACGGGACGGTCACCTGGCGCCACGCCCGAATTCGCGTGTCGGGATCTTCGGCCGCTCCTTCCGTCTCCGTGGAGGATCTGGGCAGCAGCAACGGAACGTTCGTAAACGACGTTCCGGTTTCCGGACCGATCGATCTCATGGACGGCGCTGCGCTGCGCCTTGGTTCCGTCGTCCTTCGCGTCCGGCTCGCCGGTTCGATGCGCAAGCGCACCGATCCGCTCGAGTGACCGCGGTGATCTCTCTATCGAGGGCCGTCCCTCGCGGATTTGATCGGTAATCGAGTCGCGCGATCCTCTTCAAAGACAAAATTTGTCCGCCGTCGTAATAATCCAAGAGTATTTCCAGAAAAACGCGAAGACTTTGAACGGGCGGCGATCTAGATTCCGATGTTAGGAAGGATCGCGAGGAGCGAGATGACAAAGCGGAATTTAGGACGCATACGGCACGTTCTGTTCATCGTGACGGGAATCTTGATGTTTGATCCGCCCGCGCCGGCGCAAGCTCAAGAAACGCCGGCCGTCGCCGAGGCGCCCCCGGTGAGGAGTGAATTCAGCATCGGCGTCGGCGTCGGCGTTGCTTATGGAGGATCGCTGGGCCTCAACGTCGACCTGATACCCATTTTCCCTGAGCGTTTCGAGAGCCTGGGGCGTTACATGAGCCTCAGCGCCGGGCTGGGCGTGCATCCGGATTATCTTCTGGATCACTCGCTGGGATTCAAGCTGCATCCGGCCGGGAAAAGGGGCGTGATCCAGCCGCGCTTTACTTTTCAATACGGTCTTGTCGACATCATCTATGACGCTTTCGGCCATGAAGACGTGAGAGGAATAACCGCGGGAGCCGGAATGCGCCTGCGGCTTTCTGAAAGATTCTCCACCGACGCCGACCTGGATTACGTTCTATACGCGTTTGACTCGGATGTCGAGGATCTCTCGTCGCGAGCGATCTTTTCGCTTGGATTGCGCTGGCATCCGTGAATGTCGGCGCGTAATGAGCACAAGGAGGAAATCATGACGTCACTGCGTCGCATCTTGATCGGGAGTATTCGAGTGGCGAGCGTCGTCATGCTGGTGGAGCTGCCGGCGGGCGCGTTGGAGCCGGATGACATCCGTCACGCGGACCTGGACGCCAGGAGGCATACAGAGCTGTGCCTGGGATCGGGTCTGGGCGTTCCTTTCGGCGGTCTGGGAACCAATTTCGAGTTCAATCCGCGCTTCCCCACGGCCGTGACGACCAGGATTCATGATTACACCAGCATAAGCGTCGGACTCGGCGTAACGCCGGCCGCGCCCGGGTACGCCGTCGGCGTCAGGCTGTATCCGTGGGGCAAGGACGGCAAATGGCTGCCACGCTTCTCGGTTCATTATGGCGTCGTGGGGCTGTTTGAATACAACGGCGTGGTCACCGACGCGATCGAGGGATTCGCGTTTTCGGCGGGCGTCAGGCGTCGCATGAGTCAGAACTGGTCTTTCGAGGCGGAGGTGGTTTATATCGCGCCGGACGAATTCGGCGACGACGTGGACAGCCGCATCAAGCTGTCGCTCGGTTTGCATCGTCATTTTCGATGATCCGTGGAAGCGCATGTGCGTCAAGCGCTGCCGAGAAATGGCACGTCATCGCGACTGATGGGCCGGGCGAACGGTGCCTCGTCCGTATTGTGTGCTTCAGGCTTCGCCACCGAAATCCACCGCGTCGGGAAGCTCGTTCCGATCGGACGCGGCATCGTAGGGAAAGTAAGCGGCCAGCTCATGGCCGACGGTCGCGATGCCTTCGACCAAACCGCCGGTGAAATCGCCGGAACGGAACTTGCTCGAAACAGCCAGGACGACCTTTCCCCAGAAATCCGAACCGACCTTCTCATGGATACCCTCGTCGCCGATCACGACGAATCGACGGCGCGAAGGCACGATGAAGAAAAGGACGCCGTTGCGCTGAGCCGTTCGAACCATGCCCAGGCGTTCAAACGCGCGCCAGGCGACCTTGCGGATGTCGCCCCAGAAAAACCGCGCCACCGACACGCGGATCTCGCCCGATGTGAGCCGCTCGGCCTGGACGATGGCGTCCTGGACGCGCTTCACGTCGATCGTTCTTAACAGTCGTTTCTTGGTCCAGAGCACGTTGTCCTCCGAACTCACCAGGAACCCGAGGCTCCGCCTCCTCCCGAGCGCCCGCCGCCGCCGGAGAAACCGCCGCCGCCGGAGAAGCCGCCGCCGCCGGAGAAGCCGCCGCCGCCGCGCCCGCCACTCAGAATGCTGAAAAGAAGATAGAGCGCGAGAGAAGGGTTGGTCACGAGAAGCACGAGGAAGGCGAGGCCGATCAGAGCGAAGAGGATTATCTGTCCAAGGCCGAATTGCGGCGCTCGTTCCGGTACGGATCCGCTTTCTTCTCCGATGGCCGCCAGAAGGGCGTCAACGGCGGCGCTCACTCCGCCGTCGGCGTCGCCTGCCTGCAAACGCGGCGCTAGAACCTCGCGAATGACGCGCGATGCCGCGGCATCGGGAACGCGATCCTCGAGGTCGTAACCGACCTCGATACGCGCGCGGCGGTCTTCGCTGAAGATGAAGAGAACCAGCCCGTCATCGCGCCCCTTGCGCCCGACGCCCCATTTTTCGAAAGCGCGGACGGCGAAGTCTTCGATCGGGACGTCGCCGGTCGTTCGGTCGATCCAGACCACGATCTGATGTCCGGTCTGCCGCTCGTACGCCTCGAGATGCGCGTCAAGCGTGGCGCGCGCGGCGTTCGACAGCAGACCGGCGTTGTCGGTTACCCAGCGTGTCGGATCGGGCGGCGGTTCGAAGGCGCGGCTTTGCGCCGCGGAAAAGACCAGGGAGACCGCCGCCAACAGCGAACTTGCTCGGAGAGAAGCTCGCACGATCTCAGAACTTGACCAGCGGCGCCGTATCAGCGCCCTCTTGAGCCTTGAAATACGGTTTCTCGCGGAAGCGCTCGCCGAAGAAGCCGGCGATGACGACGGTGGGGAAGCTCATGCGCTTGGTGTTGAACGCGCGCGCCGTCTCGTTGAAGCGCATGCGCTCGACCGTGATGCGGTTTTCCGTGCCTTCGAGCTGCGCTTGCAGATCGCGAAAGTTGGCCGTGGCCTTGAGATCCGGGTACTGCTCCATGACGACCATCAATCGATTGAGCGCGGACGAAAGCGCGCCTTGCGCCTGCTCGAAGCGCGCGAATGCTTCCGGATCACGCATGACGCCTTCGAGAGCTTCGCCGGATATCTGTCCCACGCGAGAGCGCGCCTCGGTGACCGCGGTGAAGGTCTCCTTCTCGAACGCGGCGGCGCCCTTGACCGTCTCGACGAGGTTGGGCACCAGGTCCGCGCGGCGTTGGTAAACGTTCTCGACCTGCGCCCACTGCGCCTCGACGGTTTGATCGAGACTCACCAGGCTGTTGTAGGTGCCCATCACCATGAGACCCAGCGCAAGCCCGACGACGAGCGCCACGCCCACAATGATCGCGACGCATCCAAACGCGCCGAACGCCCCCAGTTTTTTCATCGGATCAGCCCTCCTTGCCGAAGGCGGGTGTCGACAGCCGCCTTCAAGGAGTCTACCTGAGGCGAAGCAAGATGCAAGGTTAATCGGGCTCGATGCGTACGGACGTGCCGGCGGGACAGAAAGCCCACAGCGTTTCGATGTCCGGGTCGTCGAGAGCCACGCAGCCCAGAGTCCAGTCCCAGCTCGCCCCGCTGCCGTGGATGCCAACGGCCCCGCCCAGCGACGTGTTCCAAGGCGGAGTTCGGCCGTTCGTATGCGCGTCCACGATGCGGCGATAGATGGCGCGTGTGATCATCCCGTTTGCCAGGCCGCGTTCGGCGTCGCGTCGATTGGGATAGTCGAGACCCAGAAAGAGATGGAATTGACTTTGCGCGTTGCGCGTGCAGACACGGTAATCGCCTTCGGGAGTGCGTCCGTCCCCCTGCCTTCTCTTGGCGCCGCGCGGTTCGCCGCCCAGTCCGATACGGCATACCAGCATTTCTCGATCGTCGCCGTAAAGAGTGAGGCGACGGGACGCCTTGCGGATCAGGATTCGCGCGCGCGCGGGTGGCTGAGGCCAGCCGAGGCGTGCGAGCAAATCACGCTTGCGCTGCCGGGCGCGTACCAGCTTGTCGTCATCGAGACGAAGGCGGTTCTTGAGCCAGGCGCCCGGAAAGGAATTCCAGGTGCTCCCGACGAGAGTGCCGCATCCGACGATCGGCGCTCCAGTGAGCAGAAAGAACCTGCGGCGGCTCATGGGGCGTGAAGAAGACATTACACTTTAGGATAGCATCCGTGGGGCGGACCTTGTCTCCGCCTCGATCAGCGCCCGCGCATTTCGTCATTCCGGCGAAAGCCGGAATCCAGCGCGGACGAGATCGCTGCTCGCGGTACTTCAGAACGGACGGGAACGTTCACGGCGACGGCGACGATCGCATGCACAAAGCATCCGCGTGGAGCGGCGCTCTGCTCCGCCGGCATGATTCATCGT
>JAFGSN010000152.1 GCA_016934575.1 Vicinamibacteria bacterium | reverse complement strand
GCCAAGAGAACGTGGAGAGCGCGACGGGGCGTCTCCGGTTTCAGCGTCATCGAGAGCCCGGGGCGCTCTCCGGCGTGAAACGATCGAGCCATCCCGCGCTTTCGACGGATTCGAGCAAGAGGTCCGCGATCAACTCGTGTCCAAGAGCTGAAGGATGCGGATCGGCCGGTCCGATCGTGAGCACGGACCCGGCGAATCTCTCGATGCCGTGTCGGCTCATATAGCCCTCGACCGCAAAGCGCGCGTTGACGACGAGGAAATCCAATCGCGCGGCGATTTCGGCCGCCTGCCGGCGCGCCGTGGGAAAGAAAACGACCGCTACGTGAAAACGGCGTTCGTTGCCGAGCTCGCGCAGGTCTTCCATCGCGCGCTCGAAGGCGGCGAGACCGACCATGTCGCGGTAGCGCGCCGGAACGCGATGCGCGTCCGAGGATGCGAATCCGTCCCAGGCCTCGCGGTTGGGGGCGGTCCAGCGAGCCAGGCCGGTCGATTCTTCGAGGGTCGCATAATCGGACGATCCGCGCGCCAGACGCTCGCGAACAAACAGCCCCAGGAACGACTTCCGGAACGAGAGGTACTCTTCACGGTCTCGGATGAAGTACGGAAGATTGACGTCGTTTCCGCAGAAGCCGAGGACCACGAGATCGGGATTGAAGCGCAAGCCCTTCGTTTTCAACGTCTCGATCTCCATGACGGTGTTGTAGCCGGGAACGGCGGTATTGACGATCTCGCTTCGTACGCCGGGATTGCGTTCGGCGAGCCGGCGGGACAGGACGGAGAGATAGCCGTCTTCGTCTCTCACGCCCCAGCCGAACATGATCGAGTCTCCCAGACCCACAATGCGCAAGACGCCTGGAGGAGCGTTCTCTGGAACGTCGCGTCCGCGAAATCCATGACGATTGATCGTGAGCGGCGCGCTCATGAAAGTCGTCTCGATGCCGGGAATGAGCTCGTAGATGATGCGATCGTTCGGGCTCAGGCGGATGATGTCGACGAGATCCGCCTCGTCGCCGGGGGACAGACGCGGGCGTTTCGCGACGGACTCGTTCAAGATCCTGAGGTCGGCGAGATAGGCGCGGGCACGAAACCCGATCTCGAGCGCGAACAGGACCGCAAGCGTGGCGCTCGTCGCTAGAGCGATGTTGAAGAGCGGTTCTCCAAAGAAACGCCGAAGACGAAACGGGGACGCCGTCATGTGCCTCTCTCTTCTTCGTCTGTCAGGACGCGCCGCCATCGTGAATCGAGCTGTTTCTCGTAGATCGTGAAGTGACGGCCCGGCTTGTAGAAGTCCTTTGCGGCGACATGGCCCTTCACCTCAATCGTCTCTGATTCACGATTCGCGACATTGACGTATCCCAAGGACTCGAACAGGCGAATGGACGGCGCGTTCTCCGGATCGATCGTGCACTCGATGCGTTTGATTCCGGAGGACTGGAGTCGTTGCTCCAGATCGCGAAGAATCGCAGCGGCAACGCCCTGACGTCGTGCCGAGAGGGAGACGCCGATCTGCCAGACGAAAAACAAGTCTTCTTTGCGTTGCGATCGAAAGCCGAGCAGAAATCCCGCGACATCGCCGTTCGATTCGGCCACGAGACAGGAATCGCCGAAATGACGCAAGAGAATCCTGTAGACGTGCTCAGGATAGGTCTCGAGTACGTCGCATTTTGCTATGAACGCATGGATTCGCAGGAACTCGCTTTCCGATGCCGGACGAACATTCAGCAATTTTACCTCCAATGAGGGCTTCCTTGTATGCCATCATCTCGACCGATCCGATGTCACGTCGATGAAAAAAATCGCCTTGTACGGAGGCGATGGCGGCTTCCACTTTGATCGACGCCTCCGGAACGGTCGGCGCCTCGGCGACGAAAGCGATGCCTCGCTCCGTTCCGACCCGCAAGCGTCCATCATCCTCTCGGCCGCAGCTATAGTACAGTCCGACGCCAAATTGGCTCATCGCCGAGGCGTCGATTCGTAGGTCGAGTGGCTCATTCAAGCGCTCTGGATAGCCATGAGGCACGACGTATTTGCAGACCGTCGCCGCATGCCTGAGATCGGCGGAGATCGACGAGTCGCCTTCTTGCAGGGACGTTATGACATCGATGAGGTCCGTTTGCTGGAGACGCATGACATTGATCCACTCGGGATCACCCGGCCGGAAGTTATACTCAACCAGGCGTATGCCGTCGCTCGTCAGCATGAACTGTCCATATAGAAAGCCTCGGCACGTTTGTCCGGTTTCCTCACGGAGGGCCGCCAGTGTGCGGCGGATCACTTCCAGCGCCTCCTCGAAATGACGTTTTTCGAGAAAAGGAAGAAGATGGTCGGCCATGGAATAGGAACCCATGCTCGCGGTGTTGGGGCCGGTGTCGCCGTCCCGCAGTTTCTTGAAGTCCTGGACCGGCAGGGTAGGCAACACAATATCGTCGCTTACCAAGCACTGGAGAGTGAACTCCTCGCCAGCGATGCGCTCTTCGACGAGCACGCGGGATTCTCCGCCGATCTTTCGCTCAAACACCTTTCGAATGTAATCGACGATTTCCCGGTCGTCCATCAGTTGAACGCCGGCGACGCGCACGCCCAAGCCGTCGGTCAGCCCGATTGGCTTGATCGCCACGTCCCATTTCAGCTCGCGTGCATATTCCTCCGCCTCTATCGGACGATCGAACACGCCGAATCGCGGAAGGGCTCCCACGCGGTGCTTGAGCATCAGATTGCGTGCGAAGGCTTTGTCGGATTCCAGTCGCGCGGCGGACTTGCTAGGACCAAAGACCGAAAAGCCGTCCATCTCCAGCATGTCAACGAGGCCCAGCGAGAGCGGCTTGGCCGTCGTGATCAAGACGCGTCCCGGTCGACACTCGCGGGCGTATGCCGCCATGGCCGGAAGATCGTCGAGCCTTCCCACGCGGCAGTCGTCGGCGATCATCTCGATTCCCGGGTTGCGCGCGTCCATATAGGCGTACACACGATGTCGACCGATGCGTTTGAGGTGCTCGATCGTGATGTGCTCCTTGGCCCAACTGCCGACGACTAGGACGCTGTTGCTATCCGGCATGCTGTCGACAGTCACTCGTGCTCCCGTTCTCGTTGTTCCTGACGCTCAAGGCGATCGGTGTGCGCTGGCGTGAAAGACACGGCGTCGTCGAAGTCCGACAGCAGCTTCTCGATTCCGGTGACGTTGTACTCCTCGGCATCGTCGAGATCGAGTTGAAGACGGCATTCGTTGCAGTTGCGATCGCAGAAGATCGGCTCATAGGAATCTGGCTCCTTGTAGGTCGTGATCACGCCTTCGTAATTACGTAATACGACCTTGTTGGTGGACCATGATATGAGATAGTTGGGCATGACGGGGATCTTGCCTCCGCCTCCGGGAGCGTCGATGACGTAGGTGGGAACGGCGAATCCGCTGGTATGCCCGATTAGGCTTTCGATGATCTCGATTCCCTTGCCGACGGGTGTCCGGAAATGCGACAAACCCTCGGACATGTCGCATTGATACAGGTAGTAGGGTCGGACTCGATTTTGCACGAGCTTGTGGAACAGCCGGCGCATGATGCGGGGACAATCATTCACTCCGGCGAGCAGCACAGTTTGATTTCCGAGCGGAATGCCCGCGTCAGCGAGCCTTGCAAGAGCGGCGGATGCCGGGGGATTCAGCTCACATGGATGATTGAAGTGAGTGTTGAGCCAGAGCGGGTGATGCTTGCGGAGAGTTTGAACAAGCTGGTCCGTGACACGATAAGGCAGCACGGCGGGCATCCGCGATCCAATCCGGATGACCTCGACATGCGGGATTTGACGCAAGCGTCCGAGAATCCAATCCAGGAACGAGTCGTCCAGCATCAGTGGATCGCCGCCGGAGAGCAGGACGTCCCGTATCTGCTGCACATCACGTATATAGTCGAGGGCCGCTTCGATTTCCTCATGCGTGAGGACGGCCTCCGGATCGCCGACCTGTCGTTTGCGCGTGCAATGACGGCAATACATCGAGCAGGTTGAGTTTAAGAGCATCAGAACCCGGTCGGGATATCGATGAGTGATTCCCTTGACCGGGCTGTCGCGATCCTCGAAGAGAGGATCGTGCATGTCGTAACGACTGATTTGCAGCTCACGGATGTCCGGAAACGATTGCTTGAAAACCGGATCATTCTTGTAATCATCGCGGTCAATGAGCGAGAGGTAGTAGGGCGTTATGCTCAGCGGAAACTTTTTGAGTGTTTGCTCAAGTCTTTCGCGTCTATCGGATGGAAAGATGATGCCGGTCAATCGCGAGAAAGTGTCGATGTCCCTGATGGAGTGCTTGAGTTGCCAGCGGTAATCGGTCCATCTCTGCGGGCCGGACGTCCTGTCGACGATCTCCGCGGCGATTCGATTCTGATTCACGTTGCTAAATGACATTCTTCATATTACCAGACTCACGCTCGCGACGACCGACGCATCAACGTCGATGCGCCGAGCCCGCCGGAAGAGGCGGTGATGTCGTTCTGGCGCGTCGAAGAGGATCTCTTCATGCGCGCCGCCATGACAAAGGCGGTCGTCACAATCCGAATTCGGCGCGGCGCAAGGAACGGATCCGATCGCGAAGAGCGGCCGCCTTTTCGAAATCTAGCGCCTTGGCGAACGCGCGCATCTGCGCTTCAAGGCGGGCGATCTCCGCATCCAGGTCGTCGAGGCTGCGATGGCGTTGATCGAGCTCCTCGGCGACCGCGGGGATCTCCGGATAATCCGCCTCGTAGACGGAGGAGAGAAGCTCGCCGATGCTTTTACGGATGCTGGTGGGCGTGATTCCGTGCTTTTCGTTGTACTCCAACTGGAGTTGGCGGCGACGGTTGGTTTCGGCGACGGCGGCGCGAATGGAATCAGTGATGCGATCGGCATAGAGGATGGCCGTGCCGGCGACGTTACGCGCCGCGCGGCCGATGGTCTGGATGAGAGCGCCCGCGGAACGTAGGAAGCCTTCCTTGTCGGCGTCGAGGATCGCGACCAGGGAAACTTCGGGCAGATCCAGGCCCTCGCGCAGGAGATTGATGCCCACCAGCACGTCGAATTCGCCCTTGCGCAGATCGCGGAGGATACGCACGCGTTCGAGAGTTTCGACGTCGGAATGCAGATAGCGCACGCGAACGCCCAGCTCACCGTAGTATTCGGTAAGATCCTCGGCCATGCGTTTGGTCAGCGTCGTGATGAGCACGCGATCGCCGGCGGCGGTTCTTGATCGGATCTCGGCGAGCAGATCGTCAACCTGTCCCTTGACGGGACGCACCTCGACCGCGGGATCCATCAAGCCGGTGGGCCGGATAACCTGCTCGACGACCGCGCCGTGGGTCTTTTGAAGCTCGTAGGAGCCTGGAGTGGCGGAGACGAAGAGCGCCTGCCCGACGCGGCCTTCGAACTCCTCGAAATTGAGCGGACGATTGTCCAGAGCCGATGGAAGCCGGAATCCGAATTCGACGAGCGTTTGTTTACGCTGTCGATCGCCATGGAACATGGCGCGCACTTGAGGAATCGTCTGATGACTCTCATCGAGGACGATGACGACGTCACGGGCAAGATAGTCGAGCAGGGTCGGCGGAGGTTCTCCCGGCCGGCGGCCGGAAAGGTGGCGCGAGTAGTTCTCGATTCCATAACAATATCCCACTGATTTGAGCATCTCCAGGTCGAAGAGCGTGCGCTGCGTCAGACGCTGGGCTTCGACCAGGCGGTTCTCGCCCTCCAAGCGGGCCTTGCGCTCCTCGAGCTCGGTTTCAATGGCGCGTATGGCGTCATCGAGCCTCGGCTTCGGCGTCACATAGTGGCTCGACGGGTAGACGGCGACCTGCGCCAGACGATCGAGACCGCGTCCTGTCAGGGGGTCGAAGGACGTCAGCGACTCGACCTCGTCACCGTACAACTCGACGCGTATGCCGAGATCCTCATAGGCCGGGATGATTTCCACGACGTCGCCGCGCACGCGGAAAGTTCCGCGACGCAGGTCGTACTCGTTCCTGTCGTAACGCGCCTCGACGAGCCGTCGCAAGATCTGCTCGCGATCGATGCGATCGCCCTGACGCAGATACAGAAGCATGCCGTAGTACGCTTCGGGCGCACCCAGGCCATAAATGCAGGAAACGGACGCGATGATGACGACGTCGCGTCGCTCGAACAGGCTG
Organism: Vicinamibacteria bacterium; assembly: GCA_016934575.1. Taxonomy (GTDB): domain Bacteria; phylum Acidobacteriota; class Vicinamibacteria; order Fen-336; family Fen-336; genus JAFGSN01. Next base: position 31,663 of record JAFGSN010000152.1, on the reverse strand, counting down.
CGCGTGGCGGAGAGGCGCATGCGGTCGATCTCGGCATTGATCGTGGCCTCCTTCTCGATGTACGTGTCCGATTGAGGAACGTAAGCTTCGGGCTGATAGTAGTCGTAGTACGAAACAAAGTACTCGACGGCGGCGTCGGGAAAAAACGACTTGAACTCCTGATAGAGCTGGGCCGCGAGCGTCTTGTTATGGGCCAGAATCAACGCCGGGCGGTTGACGCGCGCGAGAACGGATGCGATCGTGAACGTCTTGCCGCTGCCGGTGACTCCGAGCAGCACCTGATGCTTTTCGCCGTGTTCCAGGCCGAGCGCCAGCTCGGATATCGCCGCGGGTTGGTCGCCACGAGGCGCGAAATCGCTTTTCAGGACGAGGCGCGCGTCGGCTCGCGCCCGCGCAAGACGCTCGCGGTCCGCATGCCCTCCAGAGTCGCGCGGCGAGCGTGAATGCCTCTGTGGCGCGGATTGCGGCTTTTGGCGAGCGGGTTTCCTTGGCATCGCAGGATGATAGCGGGGAAGAGCCGTGAAAACCAAGAAACCGGGCGGAACGGACGGGCTGGAAGTCGATCCGGAGGCGCGAACAACGGCGATGACGCCTTCTGGCGTCGGGGTGCGCTTTCTCATAGAATGACAACCGCCTTGGTAACGCTGATGCGGCAAGGCGCCTGTTCCAGCGACCGCGTCACTCAGGAGGGAAGATGGAAGTCGAGAAGCTCACGGTGATCGACGCCCAGACGGAGATCGAGGGAAAACTCAAGGGGAAGGACGCCAGGATTTTCGGGCGGTTTCGCGGAGACATCGAACTGACCGGCCGGATCATATTGGGCGAGGGCTCGCGGGTCGAGGCCAAGATCGCCGCTGATGCCGCGGAAATCTCCGGCGAGTACAAGGGCGACATCTCCGTGCGAAGCCTGGTGCTCATGGAAAAGGCGCGCGTGCAGGGCGGAGTCGAAGCGCAGTCGTTGGCCGTTCGCGAGGGGGCGCAGATCAACGGAACGATCAACGCCGGCTCATCCAACCAAGCCAAACCGGCGGCCGGAGCGCCCGCGGGGTGAAGCTCGACGAGCTGGCGGAAAAGCTGGGATGCCTCGTCCGGGGAGACGGATGCGTCGAGGTTCGCCGGGTGCGGTCCATCGAGGAGGCCGGAGCCGGCGATCTGACTTTCGTGGCCAGCGCGAGGTTCGCGGCGCATCTCAAGACGACGCATGCATCGGCGGTGATCGTTGCGCCGAGCACAGTCACGGCCCTGCCGAGCTTGATTTCGGACAATCCATACCTGGCTTTCGCGAAAGCCGTCGCGTTGCTGCATCCTCAGCCACGTCCGGCGGTCGGCGTGCACCCGTCGGCGCAGGTGGATGCGAGCGCCGTCCTTGGACGAGACGTTCACGTCGGCGCATTGGCGGTCGTCGGCCCCCGCGTCCGGATTGGAGCGCGCACGATCGTTCATCCTCACGTGACGCTTTATGAAGACGTCGTCGTGGGCGAAGACTGCATCCTGCATTCAGGCGCGCAGGTTCGCGAGCTCTGCCGGCTGGGCGATCGCGTCGTCGTGCAGAACGGAGCGACGATCGGCGGGGACGGATTCGGATTCGCGCGCGACGGATCGGGACGACATCACAAGATCCCTCAAGTCGGCGTCGTCGTCATTGAAGACGACGTCGAGATCGGCGCTCTGGCGGCCGTCGATCGCGCGGCTTTGGGTGAAACTCGCATCGGTCGCGGCACCAAGATCGACAATCTCGTCCAGGTCGCGCATTCGGTCAGAATCGGAGAGAACACGATCCTCTGTTCGCAGGTCGGCATCGCGGGCAGCTCGAGAATCGGCAGCCGCGTCACTCTCGCCGGGCAGGTCGGCGTCGTCGATCATGCCACGATCGGAGACGATGTCATTGCCACCGCTCAGACGGGCGTGGCCCATGTTGTCGCAGCCGGCGCATGCGTTTCAGGCTATCCCGCGATCGACAACCGGACCTGGCTTAAAGCCATCGCCGTATTCCCGAGGCTGCCGGAGATTTTCAGACGTCTGCGAGAGCTGGAAAAAAGAATCGCGGCGGGTCGCCAGGGCTAGGAAGGCGAGCGCGACGCCGTTTTTATTGTGTCAACGTCCTCTTGATCTGTTAAACTTGCGGATATCACGCAAGCTCACGAAGGTCATTCCGGGAGAAGAAAGGGATCAAGCGGAGGAGGAGGGAGACGATGAGAGTCTTGGCTCTGGACGATGCCTTGCATGACAAGATCGGCGCGGCGTTCGGATTCTGCCCCCTCTTCCGGGCGCTTAAACCGGAGCACTTCCCGCAGGTCATCAAGGTCGGCGAAGCCGTTCAGTTCGATCCGGGGGAAGTGATCGTCGAGCAAGGCGAACCCTCCGACTCCTTCTTCCTGATCATCGCGGGTGAAACCGTCGTGCGTTTGAAAAGCGGCGCCGGAGAAAGCGTCGAGATTGGAAGAAGGCCCGCGCCCAGCAGCGTCGGCGAGGTGGGTCTGCTGTTGCAGAGTCCGAGAACGGCCTCGGTCGCGGCCGTCGAAACGGTGCTGGCCGTAAAGTACAGCGAGAAGGCATTTGCCGCGATGTTCCAGAAGATACCGGACTTTGGACTGGGAGTATCGGCCGGGCTGGCCTCCCGTCTCGCGCAAGTTTCGGGCAAGATGCCGCCGCCCGATTACGATGTCCGCAAAGGCTTTCCCGGAGCGGATGTTCTGAAGCTTCTGCCGATGGAGTTGATGCAGAGACATCGGATTCTTCCGATCGAGGCGACGGGCAACGTCCTGACCCTGGGCCTGCTGGATGATCCGACTTCGCAAGCGATGAGCGCCGCGCGTGAGCATCTTCCCGGCATGGAGTTGCGCACGGTTCGCATCGACATCGGCTTTTTCAACGAGGTCATGGGATCAAGAGCCGGAGTCCCGGCTTTGTCCGGACCGAAACAGGCTCAAACCGTCGAGGCGCTGGCCCCTCCGGCGTCGCCCCGCCTGGATGCGCTGCTCGATCGAGTCGTGGCCGAAGGCGCCTCGGATCTCCATCTTTCGGCGGGCTATCCGCCGCACTGGCGTATCGATGGCGATATCCGCGTCATCTCGGACCTCGCGACGCTCGGCGCCGATGAAGTGCTGGAGCTGATCGAGCCGATCATGGATGCTCGCCACCGGGAGCAGTTCACCGCCGACAACGATACGGACTTTGCTTACGCCGTTCGCGGCGGAGTGCGCTTCCGCGTGAATCTTTTCCGCGATCGCATGGGCGTTGGCGCCGCCATGCGGCTGATTCCCTCCAAGATCTTGAACCTCGATCAGCTCGGGATGCCGCCGGTGCTCAAGACGTTGTGCGAGATACCCAAGGGCTTGATCCTGGTCACCGGACCGACGGGATGCGGCAAGTCGACGACGCTGGCGGCGATGATCGACCACATCAAGGCGTCGAAGAGAATCCACATCGTGACGATCGAGGATCCCATCGAGTTCGTGCACGAGAGCGGCAAATCGCTCATCAATCAGCGCGAGGTGGGCGGGCACACGACGGGATTCGCTCGCGCTTTGCGCGCGGCCCTGCGAGAAGATCCCGATGTCGTGCTGGTCGGCGAGATGCGCGACCTCGAGACGATCTCTCTGTCTCTCGAGATGGCGAACACGGGCCATCTCGTGCTCGCAACGCTGCACACGAACAGCGCCGTGAGCACCATCGATCGCATCGTCGACATGTTTCCGGCCGAGCGCCAGCCGCAGATACGCAATACGCTGGCCGACGTCCTGCGCGGCGTCGTCGCCCAGACGCTGTGCAAGCGAATCGGCGGCGGGCGAATCGCCGCCCTGGAGATACTGGTGGTCAATTATGCCGTCTCCAATCTCATCCGTGAGTCCAAGACGATTCAGATACCGGGAGTCATGCAGGCCGGTCGCGCGGCCGGCATGACGCTTCTCAACGACGATCTGGCGCGACTCGTCGACGCCCGCAAGATCGAGATGGATGAGGCGCTCGGCAGAGCCGTCGAAAAGGAAGATCTGTTGCGACGATATCGCAGCGGCCTGACGCTCATGGCGGATCCTTCCGGTCAGCCGTTGCGCGTCCTGGCCGTCAAACCGGCGTCTCCAGCCGCGGATGCGGGTCTGCAGCGCGGCGACGTTCTGGCGGAAATCAACGGCCGGCCGGCCCAGGAGCACACTCTCGATGAGGCGCGTGTCATATTCCGCGGCGACGGACGCCATCAGCTCACGATCGAGCGCGGCGGAAAACGTCTTCGAGTGGTCATGGAAATCCGCCGCATCTGACTTTCGGCCTTGAAGAACGGCCGTTATCGCCCTGTCCGGAGCAGGCTCAACGGCGACGCCGAGCGTTTCTCCCCGGCGCCTGATAGCCGATGCGATGACGAACCTTGAGATCCTTGCGCATGATCTCCACTTTAATCTTACGGAAACGCCCGTCTGTCTGTGATCGGTCGGAGACGTATCCAAGAACGTATTGACTGGCAAGATCTTCGAGTATGTCTTCGTAGATCTTCGAGAATTGTTGGCTGCGACTCGGCTGAAAGACGCGACCGCCCGTGGTCCTGGCGAGATCGCGAAGGAACGAAAGCGCCGTTGACGCGGAACGAGTCGCGCCGGAGAAAGAGATCGGATAGACGGTCACCGGGCTTGACCGGACGAGAGCGATGACTTCCTGACGAGAGATATTGCTGCCCACGTCCTCTCCGTCCGTGAAGAGCACGACCACTTGCCGGCCCGTGCCGTCCTGGATGCGCGACAGGGCGGCGGCCACCGCTTCGTACAAATGGGTGTTGCCTCCGCTTGTCGACGAGTAGATGCGATCGAACAGCGACTGCTGCATCTGACTTTCATATCGAGAGAGACTGATCACACCCTCAAAAAAAACGACCCACAGGCTTCTCGCGCGCGGCACGGCATGGAGAAAGCGCGCCGCGCCGAGCTGGGCGTCCTTCAGCACGCTCGACATGCTCTGGCTGGTGTCGAAGAGCAAGGCGAGATCGATGGTCAGCGCTTCTTCCTCGCTAGGATCGGACGCCCGCGCGAAGACTCGGATATCTTGGGCGCGGCCGTCCTCACGCACCACGAAGTCATCGCGTGAGAGATGCTTGATGCGGCGTTCGGCCTTGTCGGTCACGACCGCCGTCACCTTGACGACTTCGATCTCGGACTTGAAAATCGGAGGTCGATGCTGAGCCTGCAAGACCGTCGGTAGAAGAACGATAGATGCGAGCGACGTCAGCACGCGAATGCGGGGCATCGGAAAACCTCCACGCTTATTATAGGGCTCCGTGAGCTCTGCGCTTTTCTCGCGCAGATGAATGGATTTGAGTCAAATTCACCCGGGCATTCGGACGCGGATGCACATCAATTGCTCGGTTTTTCCACGGCGTCCTGTTGAAGAGATGCATTCACGATAGCGCCAAGATCACGATCGGGGCATGGTCCTCGTAACACGTGGTGAATCAAGGCGATAGGGAGAGACGGCGGACGAGCATGCCTGGATGGATCCATTCAATCACCAACGTGCTTTCAACATCTTTTCCACGGCGGATCGCCGCGGATTGTCGAAAACGATCTGTGGAAAATCATGCGTGCTCATCACGGCGACGGCGCGAGAGATCAGGAAGCTCCTCGCGCCCACCACATTGCTTTCTCGCGCTCCGCGGTCAGAAAGATCTCGATCAACGCGGAGACGTCACGGCCCTCGACGAACTGCGTGAGTATCTGGGAGGCGTTTTCGACGAGATCGATTTGCTGGCGCACTTCAGGACCGAGAAGCTGGAGAGCATGGTCGGAGAGATCTCGAAGCTCATGAAGAAACGAGAAGACGGCAATAAAGTTGTTCCAGGTATCGAGGCGAGGAGAGCGGCCGAGATCCCCGACGATGCCGCGCACGAGACCGAGCAGGGGCGCCTCGACGAGAGGGTCGCCCTGGCGCGCGCTGATCACCATCAACAAGTTGCGGCAAATTTGACCGACAAGAGTGTCGAGCACTTGCCGTGCCAGGGCGCCATCGCCGGCCTCCAGCGTTTCGCGAATCTCGGCCGCCGGATAGGCCGTGACTTGCGTGTCGTCCTCGAGAGCGACGACGCTCGCGCTGCGGCTTTGGGCGCAACCGTCTACATCGAAGACGGCGTTCTCGCCGAGGACCATCAAAGGCAGGGCGATCCCAACGATGCCTTTCTCCGTGCGGATGCCGAGTTTTCCACGAGTGACGACGGCGATGTCCCTCGCGACATCGCCGGCCTCCCACAGCACGGTGTCCTTGCCCAGGGAAATCAGCTTCTGCCGCATGATCTTTCTCCTCTCGGAATCCGGAACCTAGATCCAACTCGCCGGTCGCGGCAATGCGCTCCTATGAGTTGTTGCCGGCGCTCGTGACGATGCTGATGTTACCACCTCCGGCTTCCTGAACCCTGTCGAAGTCGATCACGCTCTTGCGGTAGTCCGCGATCGCCTGCAACTCATTGACTTCGGCAAGTGACAGATCACGCTGCGCTTGAGTGACGAGGAAGTTGGTCGACATTCCCGCCGCGAATTTCTTCTGTTCGGCGTCGAGCCGCTTTTCACTCAAGACGCGCGCGGCGCGCGTCGCCGCGACGCGCTTGAAGTTCGCCTCCACTGCGCGGGCCGCGCTGCGAACCTCATTGACGACGTCCATCTCGAGGCGGCGAAGACTCGCGAGAGCCTGATCTCTGTTGATTCGCGCTTGAGCTTTGTTGGCGGACGCCTGTCGATTCAAGAGCGGGTAGGTGAAATTCAATCCGACGACCCAGGTCGGATACTTGCGGCCGAAAACGTCGCCGACCGCGTCGCCATAACCGCCCTCGATCGTTCGCGTGATCGGCGCCAGCGGTCCCTCGTCACGGATGAGCTGAGTGCCGCCGATGCCCGTCGTCGTGTATGTCGCGATGAAGTCCAACGCCGGCAGAAAACGGCTCATGTTGTACTTGAGTTGTGTTTCGGAACGTTCCAGCGACTTTCGCGCGGCCGTGACATCCGTTCTCTTCTCCAGGGCGGTTTTAATCGCGGCATCCAGATCGATCTCGCGCGCCTCGGCCGACGGTCGATCCGTGGGAATGATCTTGATCCCCCACGTTTGTTCGTCGTTTTCCGAGAAAAGCGCGCGCTTGAGCGCGTCCTCCGCGTTGGCCAGGTTCGATTCCGCCAGGATGACGGTTTCTTCTCGACCGGCCACCTCGGCCTCGGCCGAAACGACTTCAAGCGGCGCGAGAGTGCCGACGCGCACCTTGATCTGGTTTTCCTCCAGGAATTTGCGCGCCAGGGCCAGACTCTTGCGTTGGGCTTCGAGGTTGTCGATAGCATAGATCAAGCTGTAATAGAGCTTCTTGACGTTGGCGACGGTGTTGACCACCGTTTGCCGGAACTGAATGTCGGAGATCTCCCTGTTCTTTTTCGCCACGCGCAGTTGATAGCGTGAAGCGTCCATGCGGAGATTCCTCAGCAAAGGCTGCGTGAAACGGGCTTCGAAGCTCGAGTAAAAGGAAGGGTTGAACGTCGAGTACTCGCTATTGGTGTCCGTGCGCCTGTTGTTGAAAGCCAGGCTCAACTGGGCGCCGGTCGGGATGAGTTGCGTCAGGCCGAAGTTGAAGCTACGAAGATCAGTGTCCACTGTTTCCGCTCCGGCAAAGACGTTTTGGGCCCGGTCGGTCTGCGACGTTTTGCTCAGGGTCGAAGAGAAAGTCGGATCATAGGCGCCGCCTGCGCCGCGCACGGCGGCGGCGCTCGACTCGGGAGTATATCTGGCAACGGCGATGTCGACGTTGCTCTCAAGCGCGCGTTCGACAGCGCCATCCAGGGACAGCTCCAGAGTCGTCTGCGGATCCGGATCGGCGTCTTCGGCCTTGAGACCGGGCGAAACGAAAAGCGTCAGAATGATCAATGGCGGGAATAGGCGTATATGTCTCATGCGATCGGTCTCCTTGTGATGCGCTTGGCGAGCGCGCAGACTCATGATGATATATACGAATGATCCATGCAATCTGTTGCATCGACATGCATAGCGGCGGACAAGGCGCCGCGCACGGCGCGGGCGAATCGCCGGCGGAGCCGGAACCCCGAACAAGTCGCGAGGCGGGCAGGCGTATTGCCGTCAATGAACGCATCCGGGATTCACGACCGAGGACGGCTGGATCATGATCAGCAGCCGCGGAACTCGCGGGATACGCATAATAAATGCGCAACGCTGAAAGGAGGAGATCACTTTTCGTCGGGAAGAATCACCTCGCGCACAAGCGGAGCGACGGGAGGCGCTTCGCGCTCGATATCGAAGGCATGATCGAGCAGATCGAGACAGCGTTGCAAGGGCTGGCGGTCGTTGACGTGCAGCGTCAGAAGCGGCTCCTGATCGATGACGAGATCGCCGATCTTCTTGTGCAAAACGATGCCCACGGCCGGGTCGATGCGGCTTGTGACGGTCGAACGGCCGGCTCCTAACAACATCGACGCCTGGCCGATAATGCGGCATGCGATGCGCTTGACGCGTCCGTCGCGCGGAGCACGGACGGCGATCGTCTCGGCGGCCTTGGGCAGCAAGGACAGGTCGTCGCAAACGCGGGGATCTCCTTCTTGCCAGTCAATGACCTGACGCAGTTTCTCGATCCCGGCGCCGCTTTTGAGCGCTTCGCGCGCGCGAGCCCGGGCGGCGTCGATGCTCGGCGCCAGCGCGCCCAGGTAAATCATCCACGCGGCCAGCTCGATCGAGAGCGATGCGAGATCTCTCGGGCCGCGGCCCTTGAGCGTTTCGATGCACTCGGCCACCTCGAGAGCATTGCCGACGGCCCGACCAAGCGGCTGGTCCATGTTCGTGACCAGCGCCGCGATGCGCTTGCCCTCCCCGTGTCCGATCGCCAGCATGCTGTGAGCGAGCGCGCGAGCGTCCTCCAGGCGGGGAAGAAACGCGCCGTCTCCGCACTTAACGTCGAGGACCAGGCCGTCGATGCCCTCGGCCAGCTTTTTGCTCATGATGGAAGCGGCGATGAGCGGCAAGCTCTCCACGGTGGCGGTGACGTCGCGCAGGGCATAGAGCATGCGGTCGACGGGAGCGATGTCGGGCGTTTGACCGATATACGAAAGCCCGCACTGGTGCAGTACGGATCGGAACTCGCCCAGCGACAGCGAAACGCGGAATCTGGGAATCGACTCGAGTTTGTCGAGCGTTCCGCCCGTATGTCCCAGGCTCCGCCCGGAAATCATGGGAACGAAAACGCCGCAGGCCGCCGCGAGCGGAGCGGCCACCAGGCTGGTCTTGTCGCCGACGCCTCCAGTCGAGTGTTTGTCGACTTTCGGACCGGCCAGTTCCGACAGGTCGAGGACGGCGCCGTTAAGCATCATGGAGCGAGTGAGTCTCAGCGTCTCGGCAGCGGACATGCCCCGGAAATAGACGGCCATCGCCAAGGCCGACGCCTGGTAGTCGGGAATGGCTCCCCGCCCGAAACCGGACACGAAGAAGTCGATCTCTTCGGCGGTCAGTTCTTGTCCGTCACGCTTTTTTTGAATAACGTCGATTGCCCGAAACATGGGGGCTTGAATGTTTCTCCGATGTCGCGGAACTCTCCGTGAAGCTTGTCTATTTTCCGCGTTGTTCTTGAACGCGTTTGACTTCCGCCCACAGATCGCGTTTCTTTCGCGGCGTCGCAGCCACGCCGTTATGAGTCACTGCCGGCGTGGGCATTCCGGACAGGACTTGCTCGACAAGGCTTTGCTTGTCGTTCTTCCTGCTCCGACGTTTCGCCGGCACCTGAGCGTGTCGATAATCATGAGTGTTGTGGCATGTGCGGCAGGTGACCTTAGCCACCTGATCCGCGAATAGTGAGGCGATGTCGTGATTGAGCAACAAGCGGCAACGAGGGCAGTAATCGTCAATGACGTCGCCGAGACGTGGCTGACCCAGCATATTCAATAGATCTCATGCGCCAGCGCCGACCAGCCTGCGGGAAGACGCTCGCGAAAGTATAGCTCACCATGAGCCTGCATGCCATGCTATGCCATGCTATGCACCGATGCGCCGATGCGCCATGGCGTGCGTTGATCTCGACCGTGATGCTCTCCTAGAATCTGTCACGGAAGAACGCCGCGCTGTAACGAAAAATAGGAGTCGATCATGCGGAACGCCGAGGTCATTCGTCAATGGAAGATATTGCGTCGGATCGAGGCCGGCCGTCTGACGACGGTCCGCGACCTTGCTGAAGAGCATCAGGTCACCGATCGAACGGTTCGCCGGGACCTGGAGGCTTTACAGGAAGCCGGGTTTCCCCTGTACGACGAGCGTTGCGAGGGTCGCAGGGTGTGGCGGCTCGTCGAAGGCCATCACCAGCGTCTTTCCCAGAGCTTCACTCTGGCCGAGATGGCGGCGCTTTACTTCGGCAAGAATCTCATGTCGATTCTGGCCGGAGCGCCGTTCGCGCGCGACATCGACTCGGCTTTCGAGAAGATCCGCGGCGCGCTTCCCGCGCGCAGTCTGCCTTTCCTGTCGCGGATCCAGAGCTTGTTCGTGGCGCGCCCCGAACCAAGAAAAGACTACTCCCGGAAGAGGGAGCTCATCGCGCAGTTGATCGACGCCACGCTGCACCAGCGGAAGATTGTTCTTGACTACTTCTCCTTCCGCAGCCGACGCCGCAAGCAATACGCCGCCGATCCCTATCGCGTCGTGTACTACCACGGCGGGCTCTACCTCTATGCCCGAGTCCAGGAGTATGAAGAAGTCCGCACGTTCGCCGTCGAAAGGATTCACCGCATAGAGGTGCTTGAAGAGGAATTCGAGACGCCGGGTGATTTTGACCTCACGGAGTACTCGCGCGGCGCATTCGGGATCGCGGCCGGCCGGCCCGAGTCAGTATCGCTGTGTTTCTCCGCGGAAATAGCCGGCTATGTTCGCGAGCGTATCTGGCATGAGAGTCAGACGATCGATGAGCAAGAAGACGGTTCCGTCATCCTGCGCATGCGCGTGGCCGTCAATCGCGAATTGCGGGCATGGGTGAAGGGGTACTTGCCGAACGTCGAAGTGCTCGCCCCCGAATCCTTGCGAAACAAGATCGCGCTGGAGATAGATCGCGCTCGCGAGCTCTTTTGCAGGCCGGCGTCCTCTCAGAAGTAGAAACTCAATCCTGCGGAAGCCTGAAGACCGCCGACATTGGCGACAATCTCGTCGTCCGGCTCGGGCACGAAGCGCACGCGCGCGCGGCTGTAACGCAACAAAACGCCGAATCCGACGATCCGTCCGATGGGAAGATCGACGTTCAGGCCGCAGTTGAATCCAAACGGCGCGGCGCTTTGCGGATTGCGGCGCAACGAAACGACGGTCAGATCCCCGGCGTCGTAAGGATAGACATACTGATACCTGACGTCTTCCACAAGGTCGGCCTTGACTCTGAAGCAGCTTACGCCCGCGAGCAGCGTGCCCTGCATGCGGCCCATCCCGAAAAGCAGCGCAATGTCGGCGTGGAGCGTCGACTCGCGGAAAACGAACGTATCGTCGGAGCCCGGCGCCTCGCGCATCATGTTCGGGGAAAACGGGTGCGGTAGATGCAGATCTACCACGGTCAGTCCTTCGCGATTCATGATCGTATAATCGATCCACATGGCGACATGGCGGTAAAGGCGGACACGAAATCCGGCGTCGACGCCGATGAACGCGCCGAAGTCGTATCGCGCTCCGAAGCGCCCGTGCTCGTCTAACGGAGCGGACGTATCGAACGGGGTCGACAAACGACGCTCTTCTTGAAACACGGTCGAACCGCCCAAGACGGGGCGGAGGATGACAGCGTAGCGCGTTGGTTCGGAAGGCGCCGGTGATTCAGCTTCGCCATTGCCGTAAGACGTCGTCGCGGCGAGCACGCCCGACACCAGAATCGCGGACAAGCAGCTCTGAGGTCGAATCATGCCCGAGCGCGGCCTCCGGCCAATGATCGCTGAAAGCCGTTTGAAGGCCGCGCTAGAACCGGCGGCCCCGCCGGCGCACTTGCGTGCGCAGATTGATCGGCACGGAGCAATGAAATATCGGAGGCTTGCTCAGACGGCGAGTATCTCCGCCTCCTTGTTCTTCAGGATTTCATTGATCTTCTCAACATGCTGATCGGTCAGCTTTTGCACGTCAGCGATGGCGTGCTTTTCCTCATCCTCGCCGATTTCGTGGTCCTTCAGGGTTTTCTTGAGCTGATCATTGGCGTCGCGACGAATATTGCGAATCGAGACGCGCGCTTCCTCGGCATGCTTGTGCGCATGCTTGACGAGAGACTTGCGGCGCTCCTCGGTGAGAGGCGGCACGGGGATACGGATGATTTTGCCGTCGTTCTGGGGATTGAGATCGAGATCCGACGAGCGGATGGCTTTCTCGATCACCGGCAGTAGCTGGGGATCCCAGGGTTGAATCGTCACCAGAGTGGGATCGGGCGTTGACAGGTTGCTCACTTGACTGAGCGGCGTGGGAGATCCGTAGTAGTCCACGCGCACGCCGTCGAGCATGGCGAGCGACGCGCGTCCCGTGCGCATCGAAGCCAGCTCTCGGCGCAGGGCCTCGACGGTTGCGTCCATTCTTTGCCTGGCTTCCGCAATAACGGGCTTGATTGGCATGATTACTCCTTCACCAGGGTGCCGACCTTCTCGCCGAGCAGGATGCGTCGCAGATTTCCCTTGCGTCGCAACTCGTAGACGATGATGGGGAGGCGGTTCTCCATGCACAAGGAGATGGCCGTCGTGTCCATGACCTTGAGGCCGAGCTGCAGAACCTCGATGTAGCGCAGTTTCTCGAACTTACGAGCGCGCGGATTGACCAGCGGATCGTCGTCATAAATCCCGTCGACACGCGTCGCCTTGAGTATGATCTGAGAGCGTGTTTCCATCGCGCGCAACGCCGCGGCCGTATCCGTGGAAAAATAGGGATTGCCAGTTCCGGCGGCGAAAATGACGACGCGTCCCTTCTCCATGTGGCGGATTGCGCGCCGGCGGATGAAAGGCTCCGCCACCGCCCGCATGTCGATCGCGGAGAGCACGCGAGTGAAGACTCCCAGATGTTCGAGCGCGTCCTGCAGAGCGAGGGCGTTGATCACGGTAGCCAGCATGCCCATGTGATCGGCGGTGACGCGGTCCATCCCCTGCGCGGCGACCGCCACCCCGCGAAAGATGTTCCCGCCGCCGACGACGGCTGCGATCTCGACGCCCAGATCGCGTATGGTGCGGATCTCCTCCGCGACGTAATCGGTGACCGAGCGATCGATTCCGAAGGATTCCGTTCCGAGCAATGCCTCGCCGGAGAGCTTGAGAAGAATACGCTTGTACGCGGGCTTCCTGGCTTTTTGACCCCGGGTGGTCATCACGCAGCAGGTCTCCTCGTGCTTCACGAATCGGCGACGGCCCGTTGATTCTACTCCTGTATCGCGTCGGACGTGAAGTCCTCGCCAACCTTGAAGCGCGAGAATCGGCGCACCACGATGTTCTCCTTGAGCAAGGCGATTGTCTCTTGAACCAGTTGCCCCACCGTGAGCTTGCCGTCTCTGATGTAGGGTTGCTCCAGCAGGCAATACGTGGAAAAGAAATCCTTGAGCTTGCCTTCCGCGATTCTCTCGGCCACGGCTTGAGCCTTGCCCTGTCCGGCCGCCTGGGCGCGATAGATCTCACGTTCCTTGTCGAGCACGGGTTGCGGCACCTGATCCTTGGAGACGTACTGCGGCGAGGATGCCGCGATGTGCATGGCGACATTTTTCACGAGAGACTGAAACTCCGGCGTGCGCGCCACGAAATCGGTCTCGCAGTTGATCTCCACGAGGACGCCGATCTTGTTGCCCGGATGAATGTACGTTCCGACGAGCCCTTCAGTCGCGGAGCGTCCAGCCTTCCTGGCGGCGGCGGCCAGCCCTTTCTTGCGCAGGATCTCGCGCGCGTTCTCGGAATCGCCCTTGGCCTCCACAAGCGCCGTCTTGCAGTCCATCATGCCGGCTCCAGTATTCTCCCGAAGCTGGCGGACCATCTCTGCTGTTACGTTCATTGTGTGCCCTCTCGGATCTCACCACGGCCGGACGCCGACGTCGGGCCGTGATCATGTGTCTATGAACGGCGGATCGGCGTTTAGGCCATAGCCGGTTGCGCGCTGTTGATTGAAGCCGACGGCGCAGTCGCCGTTTCCGCGGAATCCGGAACCTGATCGACCGCTTTGGCCTCGCCTAGGCTGCGGCCGGCGATGAGCGCGTCGGCGATTTTGCCGGCGAAGAGTCGCACGGCGCGCAGCGCGTCGTCATTGCCCGGAATGACGAAGTCCACCTCGTCAGGGTCGGAGTTCGTGTCGACGATTCCGATGACGGGAACCTTGAGCTTGCGCGCTTCGCGGACGGCAATGGCCTCACGCCGCGTATCGACCACGAACACCGCTTCGGGCAGGCGTTTCATCGACTTGATGCCCTTGAGGTTGCGATCCAGCTTCAAGCGCTCTTTTTCGAGGCGCGCCATTTCCTTCTTGGTCAAACGCTCCGTGGATCCCTCCGTTGTCATGATCTCGAGCTCTTTCAGGCGGTCGAGGCTCTTGCGGACCGTCACGAAGTTGGTCAACGTGCCGCCGAGCCAGCGCTCGTTGACATACGGCATGCCGCAACGCTCCGCTTCCTCGGCTATCGCTTCCTGTGCCTGCCGCTTCGTGCCGACGAAGAGCACGGAGCCGCCCTGAACCGACATGTTCTGGACGAACTGCAAAGCTTCCAGGAAGTTGTTGAGGGTTTTCTGCAGGTCGAGAATGTAGATGCCGCTTCGCTCCCCGAAGATGTAACCCTTCATTTTAGGGTTCCAGCGTCGTGTCTGATGTCCGAAGTGAACGCCGGCCTCGAGCAACTCCTTCAAAGTGACCGTGATCGTTGTGGACAAATCGTTCTCCTTGCTTCAATTCAGCCCCGGGACAAGGCCGGGGCTTTCCGGCCCAACAATGGGCTCGAATTTAACGTTTACTGAACTGGAAGCGGCGGCGTGCTCCCTTTTGCCCGTACTTCTTGCGTTCCTTGGCGCGGGCGTCTCGGGTCAGGAAACCCTCGCTCTTGAGACGCTTGCGGAGCTCGGAGTTGAACTCGCATAGAGCCCGCGAGATGCCGTGTCGCAACGCTCCGGCTTGAGAGGATATGCCGCCGCCGCTGATGGAGGCGACGACGTCGAACTTATCGTTGGTCTCGGTGACGGCGAGAGGCTGGCGAACGACCATCTTGAGCGCCGCGAGACCCCCGAAATACTCGTCGATCGTTCGTCCGTTCAATCGGACCTCGCCGCAGCCGGCGCGGAGATGGACGCGCGCCACCGAGCTCTTCCTCTTGCCGGTGCCGTAGTACTCGACTGATGATGTGTTCAACGTTTTCTCCTGATCTGCATGGCGACGGCTTGAGGACTCTGCGCCGCGTGAGGATGGGAATCGCCCGCGTAGACCCGGAGCTTGCGGAACATGGAGCGTCCCAGTCGTGTCTTCGGGAGCATGCCGCGGATCGCCTCCTCGACGATTCGAGTCGGATGCTTCAGGCGAACCTGCTCGGCCGTCGCGGTTTTGAGGCCGCTGAGGTAGCCGGAATGGCGTCGGTAAAGCTTTCCCGTTTCCTTGCGGCCGGTGAGCGCCACTTTAGCTGCGTTGATCACGACAACGTGATCGCCGGTGTCGAGAAACGGAGTGTAGATTGGTTTGCGCTTGCCTGTGAGAATCGTCGCCGCGGCGGTCGCGATCTTGCCGAGAACCTGCCCCTGCGCGTCGATCAGAAACCAGCCGCGGTCCTTGTCTTCAATTTTCGGTAGAAACGTTCGCATCACTTCCCCTTGGCATTCACGACGCAATAAAAGAAGCGTCATCCGAAGCCGTAACGCCATAAAATAAAGGAAGTTTCCTCGAATGTCAAAGAAGGGAGCCGCCAGAGAATCATTGGAAGCTCGGAAAAAGCATGAGGCGCGCGCCTGGCATGACTCAGCGCGCCGGACGGAGACGCATGCCGTTCGGTTTCCGGCGCGTGTCGATCCGGACGTGAGGTTTGTCGGGCCATTCACAGATGTCGACAAGCGGGCATCGATCACAGGCCGGTTTGCGGGCCGTACAGAGCTTGCGTCCGTGGAAAATCAGCAGGTCGCTGATACGAGTCCAGCGTTCGCGCGGGATGACCGCCATGAGATCGGATTCGACGCCTTCCGGATCCTCGGCCAAGGTCAGATTCAGACGTCGCGCTACTCGCAGTACATGAGTGTCCACGGCGATGCCCTCGGCGCGCTTGAATGCATGGCCTAGAACGATATTGGCTGTTTTTCGCCCGACACCCGGCAGGCGGATGAGGTCCTCCATTCGTGAAGGCACCCGCCCGGCATGATCCTTGACGAGCGCTTGGGCGCAGGCCCAGAGGTTTCGGGCTTTGGCGCGATAGAAGCCCGTGGGATGAATGAGGGATTCGATCTCGACGATGCGGGCGGAAGCCAGCGCCGGAGCGTCGGGGTAGCGCCGGAACAGGGCAGGAGTGACGGAGTTCACGCGCGCATCCGTGCACTGTGCGGACAGGATTGTCGCCATCAATAGCTCGTAAGGATTATTCCAGACAAGAGCGCACGATGCTTCGGGATGGGCATGTTCCAGGCGCTCGACAAGATGCCGGACGCGGGTTCGCTGTACGCGGGACCGCTGATCGCTTCCGGAGGATAGAGATACGCGAGGGGCGCTCGTCATCGATTCAAGCCGATTATAGCGTCAGCGGTTCTGGGCGACGGCATCGTGACCGCCAAGTATCGAATACTGCGGAGGCATGGGTGACAGCGGACCGAGTCGTATCGAGACATGTCGTATGGAACGAGGAGTCACGAAGAGGGCGCCGGATAGAGCCCGGAGGATCCCGATGATGGCGCGTTCGTCCGCAACGCCGTCGCGAAGACGCGCCGCGCGGTGATTCTGCGATTCTCCGCGAATCACTTCGACGCTCAGGCCCGAGACATGAAGATCGAAGGGACGGATTCTTCTCAGGGCGCGGCGGGCGAGATTGTCGAGAATGGATTCCAGGTCGGCACGGCTCGTGTGAACGTCGCGGATCGTCGCTTCCTCGTGTACGCTCGTGGGGGGGGCGGTCACCGGAATGGGAGGATCTTGGCTCAAGGCGACGGCGGCTTTGATCTGCGTCGCCTTGACGGGCCCGATCAGTCGTACCAGACGTTCCGGCTCGACTGCCTGAAGATCGTGGATGGCAATCAGGCCGGCGCTTTTCAGAAGGCCGAGGTTCGCCGTCGTGATGGTCTCGCCGAGCGCCTCGATGGACTGGCGCGCGACGAAAGCCTGCTCGTGCTCCGGCAGGAGCACGAGCAGGCCGCGCGGCTTTGCGAATCGGGATGCGATGCGAGAGCCCAGCCGCGTCGAGGCGAGGCCGAAAGAAGCATCAAGTCCCAGTCTTCGATGGATCTGATCCTGGATGTGGTCGACGACTCTGAAGGGATGTCGTGGAGCGGATTTCTGGACGGGCAGCTCGACGAAAGCCTCGTCCGCCGACGGCCGTTCGACGCGGCGGCTGGCGCTCAAGAGTATCTGCGTCACGTCGACACTGACACGAGCATAAGTCTCGAAATCTCCAGCAAGAAAGGAGGCCTGGGGGCAAAGGCGTCGCGCGTTGCCGATCGATTGACCAGGACGTACGCCGGCGGCCTGCGCCTCTGAGCTGGCGGCGGCGACGATGCCCGAACGACCGTCGCCGCCCACGACGACCGGCCGGTCGCGCAGGCCTGGATCGAGGCTTCTTTCAACCGATACGAAGAAAGGGTCGAGGTCGATATGGAGTATCCGCCGAGTTGCGCGGCCGCTCTTCATGAATCGAGGATAACTGAAGGGCGTGCCGAATCAGGTCCGCGTATGGAAGAATTTGTCTCGATGAATTGATGGGTCGGGAGATCAGTGGAGCGGGCCTTTGGGGGGGCCGTAGCTTTCCTGATAGAGCTGGTAGTTTTCCTGCAGCGCCGAGACCAATCCCGGAATCATCTGGACCGGCACCACGATCCGTGCTCGCACGGGGGCTCTGACGACACGCGAGTTTTGCGCCTCACGGATGGCCTGCTCGCCCAATGGCTGCATCTCACAAAACGTCAGCGTGAAGTCGAAAGGCGAGTTCTGTATGGCGCAGAAATTGCTGTATGTCCGCGGCAGAGACAATTCCTCTTCGGGCACGATGGTGAAATTCACGGATCTCTTTTCGTCCATGTTTGACGCCTCCGATTGATTCTAATACTTCCGCATCAGGCCGATCACGACGCCTTGAACGCGGACGCGTTGCGCATCGACGACGAGCGGCGTCATGAGCGAATTCGCCGGCTGCAAGCGAATGCGGTCTCCGGACTCTCGAAACAGCTTCTTGAGAGTCACGTTGTTCTCTTCAAGAAGAGCGACGACCGTTTCTCCGTCTTTCGCCGTCTGCCGGTTTTCGACGACGACATAGTCGCCGTCTCGAATCTGCTCGTCGATCATGGAATCGCCCTTGACCTTGAGGACATACGTTTCCTTTGCTCCCGTCATCGTATCGGGCACGATGATCGTCTCGGGAGTCGCAACGGCCTCGATGGGCGCGCCTGCCGCGACCGTTCCGAGTAACGGGAGCTCGACTCCGTGGGGCGTCACGCCGGCCGGAACAAGCTCAAGAGCGCGACTACGATTCGCATGACGGCGGAGAAGGCCCTTGACCTGAAGGTTGGTCAGATGTTTGTGAACGGTCGCCAGCGAACGAAGCTGAAAATGATCTCCGATTTCCTCGATCGTCGGCGCATAACCTTTTCGATCGATGTGTCGGCGAATGAAGTCGAAGATCTCCTTCTGTCTGCGTGTCAAGTACATTGACCTGCTCCCCAAACCCCAAATAAGGATAGGCGAAAAAACGACGAAGGTCAATTCTTGTCGGGTAGGCGTGCTTTCGGGTGGCGTTTCCTCGCCGATGAAGAATGCGCGGGGTTTGGCGTGGGGGTCGCGGATCGGGATGGGTCGGGCCGGACACGTGGAGTTTTGTGACGACGATCATGATCATGCTTGTCGGTTTTTACGTCACACGCCGGTCCGCTCATGTGCGGTCCGCATTCAACGCGAACAGGCGGGCAGGGCTGGCCGGTGAGGCATGGACCGCCGAGACCCCATCCCCAAACGCCATTAATGCCCGGCGTCGCCGTGTCGGCTTCCCGCGCTCGTTGTTCGGCATCGTCGGCGCGAGCCTCGGCTTCGGCGCGGCGAGCGGCCGCTTCGGCCCGAGTGGCTTCGACGAGCGCCGCGTCGGCTTCGATACGGCGCTTTTCGAGCATGGCATCACGCTCTTCCCGAGGAATCCAGGCGCCTTCGAAGAGGGTATATCCCTTGGCGCGATAGGCGTCCTCCTGATCGAGCCATCGTTCGCCGACGAGGGTTTTTCCAAGAGCCTGGTTGGCTTCTGGATTGGCGGGATCAAGCTCGATCACGTGCTCAAGAGCGGAACGAGCCTGTGTCGTGAGGCCATGGTCTTGCGCCCATCGAGCAAGATCCAGCCAGCCATTCACATCCGTTCTTTGTAGAAGTCGTTTCCGCTCATGGTACGACATCAGAGCGGAGCGGCCCTTCGACACACGGTCGATCCGGCCCATCGGCAGCGTGACTCGGCCGGGACCGATCTCGATTGTTATCGTGGACGCTGTCTGTTCCAGGATCACGCCCTGAAGGCATCCGCCGTCTTTCAGGCAGATTTCATCGGCGCGCGCGCCGGCGATAAAACAACTCGTGATGACGACACTGGCGAAGACCACTCCACGCATGGCATTCCCCCTCCGCGATTATGACGACCCTACGGATCAAGCTGCAAGAGCCGCGCCATGATCGGCGCGTCAAGAACAAGCGTTGTCGTGATGCAACCCACTATGAATCAATGAATTATCATACGTCCTGGCCTTCGCGACGATCGGGCCGGCGAGCGGCCTGTCATGGGTCGTCCTCAACCATTGACGGCATGTCCTGATCTAATTTGTTTGAAAGGGGGAATGAGATCATGCGAAACATTCTCATGCTCATTGGAGCGATCACCATGGCTGGAACGGCGATCGCGGCTGAACGGGAACGACCACGCCAACGATACGGTGACGAAGCGCTGAAGCTGACCGCCGATCAGAGGGCGCGGATCGATACGATGAGGATCGATCACCGGAAGGCCGAGATACGTCGCCAAGCCGATCTCCGTGTCGCTCGTATCGAGCTTCAGGAGCTATTGGCCGCCGCCGAAATCGACGAGAAGGCCGTTCGTACCAGGATTCGTCAGGTGGCCGACCTTCAGACGGCCGCATTCGAGGCTCGGATGGAGAATCGGCTGGCCGTCAGCAAAGTCCTGACTCCAGAGCAAAGGGCGCAGAAAGGACGTCGGGGGTTCCGTGATCATGAGCCGCCCATGGGTTGTCGATTCATGAAGGCGCAGCGGCGTCATGGGCGACCGGGGCCGATTGACGCCGGACCGATCGAGACGGAGAAGCCTCAATCCGACAAGAGGGAGTAACGGCGAAACGACGAGGCTCGCCGCGAGTCGCGTTGTGCTCGCCGCGAGCCTCGATGAGGCGTCTGGTGAAAGGGCGGTAAAATGAGCGCTTCGAGCGGCGTTGAGGTTTTTACGGCAGGTCGCCTTTTCATGAGCCATTCGGAAAAAGCAACGGCTTCCGTCGGAGAGGACGCCGCGCTCGTCAAAGCGTATCAGCGCGGGGAACGCGAGGCCTTCGACACGCTCTTCGAACGCCATCAGCGCAACGTGTATCGACTCTGTTATCGCTTTGTTAACAATCACGAGGACGCCAGCGATCTAGTCCAGGAGGTCTTCATCAAGGCCTATCGTGGAATCTTGCGTTTCCGGGGAGATAGCTCGTTTTCGACTTGGCTCTATCGAATCGCCGTGAATACCTGTCTCAGTTACCGTTCCTTGCGTCGGCCGGCGATGGAGGAGTTCCATGACGACAAAGGCGCGAACGCGAATGATGTCATCGAACGAATCGAGAAGGATGAGCGCTCGCGACAGTTGCGTGAAGCCGTGAGTCGGCTCCCCGAACGACAACGGATCACGCTGATACTCAAGGTCTACCATGACCTTAAACACGCGGATGTGGCCCATGTCATGGGGACCACGATCGGAACGGCGAAGGCGAATCTGTTCCATGCTTTGACGAACCTGAAGAGGTTGCTTGAAAAAGGGCAGGGAGGCGCGCCATGAAATCCCGGCACTTGTCGGATGAACAGGCGCTCGACCTCGCGATGAGCGAGGCCGGCCTTGATGAGAATCACGCCCATCTCGAGGAGTGCGACGTCTGTCGCGATCGAGTACGGCATGCAAGAGATGGTTGGCGTCTGGCGGTCGATACGGATATTCCCGAGCCGTCGCCGCTCTATTGGGAGGCGTCGAAACGTCGTCTTGGACGGGAGCTCGACGCCGAGGACGCCCGGAGAAGGCAGAGGCGCTGGTTGACTCTTGCGGCGACAGCGGCGGCGATATTGGCGACAATCGCGATCCTGGCGCCCGTCTTCGTCGGTTTGGGACGCGATCAGCGCGCGGAGACCTCCGTAGACGCCTGGTCGGCCTTGCCCAGAGTGGAAGATGATCCGTCGTTGCCGATGATCGAGAGAATGCTGGATGTCGAAACGGAACATGCCATCGGCTGTTGTCTCGGATCTTGCGTTCTGGTCCTGTCCGATGAAGAAGTCCGAGTCGTTTCGGAATCGCTGCGAGTTGAGATGGGGAGGAGCCTGTGATCGCGCGTACGACAATCGTCATGCTCATGGTGATGAGCGCGGGCGCCATGGCGCAGGAAAAGAGCGCGGAGCCCGGCGAGCGGCCGCGCGTCTCTCGCGAGGAGATGAACCGCCTCATCGACGAGTATCTCTCGCGGAAGATCGAAGGACGACTGGATCTCACGACGCAGCAATATGCCCGAGTCATGCCCTTGGTCAGGAAGCTGCAGTGCGATCGTCGTCACTATGCCCGTCGTCGCTTCGAGACATTGCGGGAACTGCGATGTCTGCTCGAGAAGGGTGGCGCGATAGAGTTGAAGATCTCGGCGATCGTAAGTGAGCTTCGGACTCTGGACGCCGAGGCGCCGGTCACGATCCAGCGTGACATGGAAGCCATTGACGCCGTTCTCAGCCCGATGCAGCAGGCTAAATATCGTGTGATCGAGTTCGAGGTCGAGCGAAGGATCGGCGAGTTGCGACGACACGCGCGCCATCCACGCGAGCCGCCCAAGAGGCGACCTCTCATGCGAGAATCGCGGGACGCCGCCGAGCGTTCGCCGACTCCGATTCCCTCACAATGAGCGCGAGCGCGTTGGACCGGATCGATCCGGCCCCGAGGATCTGAAGCCTGTCGCTCCAAGCCGGCGGAAGGCGCTGTTCAAAGGGTCAATCTATCGGAGCTTGACGGATGGGTGTATAAATGCATTCAGGCGACGTCTATCATAGACGGGGGGATGGATTGGCGTCAGCGGCACGCCGTTCCGCGTTCGCGGGCAGTTGGTATCCGGGGGAAGCCGCGGCGCTCGCCAGGGACGTCGAAACGTACCTCGACGCCGCCGGTGACGTTCAGATCCCGGGCAGGCTTGTCGCTCTCGTCAGCCCTCACGCGGGCTTGATGTTTTCCGGTCCGGTCGCTGCGTACGGCTACGCCCTGCTACGGGGTCGCAACCGGCTCAGGGCGGTTCTCGTGGGTCCGTCTCATCGCGCTGCGTTCGATGGCATCGCCGTCCATGGCCATGGCGCGTGGGACACGCCCTTCGGAGAAGTGCCGATCGATGAACGGACGGCCGCGGCGATTCTGAACGCCGACCCGGCCTTGATCGACGCGCCCGAGTTGCATCGAGACGAGCACTCGCTCGAGATACAACTGCCGTTCCTGCGTCATCTCGTGGCCGACCTCGAAATCGTGCCGATCATGATGGGAAGCCAGACGCCCGATGCCGTGGATCGCCTGTCGGCGGCTCTGGCGCGCGCGCTTTCGGGGAGCGATGTCCTGCTCGTCGCATCGAGCGATCTCAGCCACTTCCATCCCGCGGCCGCGGCCAACCGGCTCGACGCGATCATCGTCGCGGCGATCGAGCGATTCGATCATGAGGAGCTGATTTCCAGGCTTGAGAAGAATCCCGAACATGCCTGCGGCGGGGGAGCGATCGCGACGATCATGAAAACGGCGCGCGCTCTGGGCGCCGATCGAGCAACGGTGCTGCGATACGCCGACTCGGGCGACGTCGCTGACGGAGACAAGAGCCGCGTCGTTGGCTACGTCTCGGCCGCGCTCTGGACCAGCGAGAAACAATGAGCGACGCTCTCACCGAATCCGAGCGTGCCGAGCTGTTACAGCGGGCGCGGCAGGCGATCCAGGCTTGCCTCGGGGGCGACGAGAATCCCCTGGGCGAAGCCAGCTCAAGATTGCGTGAGCCCGCGGGCGCCTTCGTGACGATACGCCGGCGTTCGTCTCACGAGCTTCGCGGGTGCATCGGATACATTGAACCGCGCTTGCCGCTCGCGGAAACAGTGGCTCGCGCCGCATGCATCGCCGCCACCGAGGATACGCGCTTTCTGCCCGTGACTCTCGACGAACTGCCCGCGCTTTTAATCGAGATCTCCGTTCTGGATCGGCCTCGTCGGGTTCAACCCGAGGAAGTCGAGGTCGGTCGTCACGGCGTGATCATCGGGCACAAACAGAACCGGGGGCTTCTGCTGCCTCAAGTCGCCGTCGAGTACGGATGGGATCGTGAGACGTTTCTGGATCACGCGTGCCTGAAGGCCGGCTTGCCCGCCGGGACGTGGCGACGATCGGACGCCGAGATCCAGGTTTTTTCGGCCGTCGTGTTCAGCGAGGATTCCGCATGAATGCGGCATAACGATTTCGTGAATATACCGGCGTACTGACGAACGCCGCCGTATTCGGCTCCGGAAAGATAGCAAAGACGCGAGGATACGGAGGCGTAAACGAAAATAGTCATTGGGGCCACGCATGGAGCCGCGTCATGACTCCGCGCCTTTGAGTCATTTTTTGCGGATTGAAGCGCCAAGTCAGACGGATCGCCGGCGGCCAAGATACCGTGCTGCGCTTTCAATAAAGAGGCGGCGTAGCTCGGCATCTTCGATGGATTCGGCCGCCTTGATCACACGCTCGGGCGGCGGCGCGGCATCGCGGAGTCTCACGGACGATTTGACGCTGACGTCCTCGGGCGGCGACGAAAGCGGTCCTTCGACGAATCCGATCTGATTGGGCGCGACGGCGCCCAGCTTTTGAGCGAGTCGCCCGAGGATCACGCGTTGCATGCGATGGAGGACGCGCATCCATCGCTGATCGGCGACACGGACGCGAAGCGTTCGTTCCTGGAGCGCCACGACCTCCGTGCGGCGGGCGATCTCCGGTCCGACCACCTTCGGCCAGAGATTACGGACGAGGACGTATCCCGCCGATCGGGACAAGCGGAAGAATTGCTGCGCAGTGCCGGGATCCGTGGCCGAGCGCATGATAATCACTGTACAACGTCGCGCGTCACGATGGAATCCAAGCGACGCGGACCCATGCGCGCTATACTGATTTTCACCTTCGATGCCGTCCATCGCCGGCCATCATGGGATGACTGAAGAAACGCATCGCGCGGAACCGCGTCTTGTCCTGGCGTCGGCGTCGCCCCGACGAGCGCGGATTCTCGCATCGCTGGGGATCTCCTTCCGCATCGCCGTCCCCGACGTGGACGAAACCATTCCGGCGGGAGAGGGCGCGCGGCAAGCGGTCCGGCGGCTGGCGCGCATCAAGGCGTCGTCGGTCGTCGTGACCGAGGACATCCCCGTTCTTGGCGCGGATACCGTCGTCCTGTTGGACGGACAGCCCGTCGGGAAGCCCGGAAGCTCGGACGAGGCGCGAGAGATGTTGCGGCGGTTGTCAGAACGTACGCATGAGGTTTTAACCGGACTGTGTCTAATAACTCAACAGGGTCTATTCGATGCGGACGAGACGACGCTCGTGTCGTTCTCGCCTCTCGACGACCGGGCCATCGAATGGTATGTTGCGAGCGGCGAGCCGCTTGACAAGGCGGGCGCTTATCATATCGACGGTCTGGGCGCGTTCTTCATTCAATCGATTCAAGGCTCGCCGTCGAACGTGGCCGGTTTGCCAGTATCGCGGCTGCTAGAGCTCTCGCGTCGCGCGGGCGTGTCGCTCGGTCCCGGTTAGATCGAAGTTCGGACGATCGCGACGTCGGGCTGGATCAAATGACCGTTCGTTGACTCTCAGCGTCCAATGCTCAGGCGATCGGCGAGCGGACGGGGGAGTCCCGCGCGCTGGATCCGGCGTTGCGCGGATGCGATCGAGTATCCGACGCGATAGATCGTGACGACACGCACCTTCGAATCGAAGAGCGCGAATGACGACTGGGGATTGCCGTCGCGAGGCTGGCCGACCGATCCGGGATTGATCAGATAACGAACGCCCTCCTGAAGCCTGATGCGGAATGACGATCCGCTCGTCAGGATCGTGGTGATCGAATCCGGAGAGAGACTGAAGACCACCGGAAAATGCGAGTGACCGAAGAAGCAGAGGCCGTCTGAGGTGTGCCGAAAGACGTTGAGCGCCTCGATCTCGCCGAAAATGTACGCGTCTTCGTCGACGGGCGTGCCATGGGCGATGGAGAACGCTCCATCGATGTCGACCGGTCCTTGCGGCAGCGCCCGAAGCCATTGTAAATTGAAGCGCGTCAGTTTCTTGCGGGTCCACATCGCGGCTTCGAGCGCGATGCGATTGAACATCTCGCCTTCCTCGATGCCCGAGCAAACCTTGTCGTGGTTGCCCCGTATCGCCGTAAAAGAGCGTGTTTTTCGGAGGGTGTCGATGACCTGATTGGGATTGGCGCCGTATCCGACAAGATCGCCCAGGCAGACGGCCTTGTCCCAACGCTTGCGACGCATGAACTGCAGAACGGCCAGGAGCGCGTCCATGTTGGAGTGGACGTCCGAGAGTATCAGGTACCGCATCGTACCGATTCCTCGATGAATTCGATGGACTTCGCATGGGCCGCGCAGGCGATACGATCCGAGCCGAGCGAGAAAGTGGCGTGGTGAGCGCGCGTCAGAAGGCGTGGACGCCGCTCGGGCACCGGTTTCATGCTCGCGCTATCCTCCCACTCGGCGCGGCCACGACCCACGAGAGGGCGGCCGAGGTCGTTCATCCTGGAAGCGCGATGTTAGCATGGATCCAAACGGCCCTCGGGATCTCAAGACGGGTCGCAAGACATGAGGCCGGTCGATTTTCAAGCGCGGATCGCGTCCGTCTCGTTGACGTTGACGCTGCAACGCGGGAATGTTATTTTGAATCGGCGCGGCGTAATCGGCCCTCTTCCGATTCACGAGACGCAAGAAATGCGATCCGCACGCATGCAGACGATCCGGCTGGACATGGCCAGTCGACTTGATTTCCTGGATACCGCGCAAACCGTTCTCGCGCATGTGATGAAACGCGCCAGTCTGAACGATGACGCGAGTCACTACGTCAGCGTGGCGTTGCGCGAGTCCTTGATCAACGCCATCAAGCATGGAAATAGGATGGACGAATGCAAGCGAGTGCGCGTGAGCTTCGCGCTTCATCCGCGGCGCCTCGAGATACGCGTGCGGGACGAGGGGCGCGGCTTCGATCCTCTGACACTTCCCGATCCATGCTCCGATGAAAACCTGCTGCGGACCGACGGTCGGGGCGTTTTTTTCATCCGGTCCTTCATGGACGAGGTCGCGTACTCGTTTCCTCGGACGGGCGGCACGCTGGTTCGAATGATCAAGAGATTGCCTGCGCCGAGAAGAGCGCCTGCCGCCGCACGATTCTGTACAAAGAGCTGTCTCGAGGGCCCGCGGCGATCAAGATCAGCTCAAAGCCCGCTCCGAAGCGATGCAAGCGACGGCATTGCTCGCGGCCGCACAAAAGGAGCGGGCCGTTCGGAGAGATCGAGGCGACCAGCTCCTGCTCGGTCTTGATTTCACGAACGCGGCCGTCATTGTAAAAGTAGCCGGACATCCAGATCGACCGGGAGGCGCCCCACACGATCACCTCCTCGCCTTTCGCCGCCTGGAAGATCCGTCGTCCTGATTCGCGTCGATCCATAACCCGCGGAGCGGCGAACAACAGCGCCAGCAGCGTCAGGGTTCCGCCTGCCCTGAGAATCCACGCCGTCTTCGCGAAGCCCGCTCGAAGACCGAGAACCGAGAAGATCGCGGTTCCGGCGGCGGCCAGAAAGAATGGAGCGATGTCAATCTGTGTCTGTGCATCGAGCCGTCGCAGCCTGAACGGCGCGACCGCGATGATCGCTGCCAGGGTCAGTTGTGACGCGACATACGCAGTCGTCGTCCATTTTGAGCCCAGGCGGCGGCCGTCGCATGGAATCGCTTCGGAAAGAAATCGTCCGATCATAAGGGCCAGCGGCGGAAGACACGGAAGGATGTATCCGGGAAGCTTCGATCCGGCCATCGAAAAGAACACGAGCGGAACCAGAAACCAGGCATGCACAAGGGCAGATGTTCCGTCGCGTGTTCGCCAGGCGAGAATAAAGGCCGGCGCCAGCATTCCAGCCCATGGATGAAGTCCGAAGATCAGCGCCGGAATGTAGTAGTAGAAAGCCCCTGGATGGCGATGGATCTCCGATGTAAAACGAAGAACGTTGTGATCGAGAAGAAAAATCCGCAAGAATGCCGGTCCTTGAGCGAGAAGGACCGACGCGTACCAGGGTATCGTGACGATGCCGAAAAGAAGGGCGCCTGTCGGCGACCAGAGTCGCGAGAGCGCTTGGCGTCGTCCATTCGGGCCGCTTGTCAGAAGATGCGCTCCGAGAACGAGAATCGGCAGCAGCGCTCCCAGCGGACCTTTGGCCAGGCAAGCGGCGCCGGCAAAGGCGTAGGCGCCTGCAAGGCCCAGGCGGCCGGCGGAACCGTCAATCCGGAGAATCATGAGGCCGATCGAGGCAGTCGAGCATGCCGCGAGGAGCATGTCCATCGAGGCGGCTCGT
Organism: Vicinamibacteria bacterium; assembly: GCA_016934575.1. Classification (GTDB taxonomy): domain Bacteria; phylum Acidobacteriota; class Vicinamibacteria; order Fen-336; family Fen-336; genus JAFGSN01. The sequence continues at coordinate 3,704 of JAFGSN010000152.1, read as the reverse complement.
CCGTAGACGTGCGTAAGAAGGCTCGTTGCAAGAACGAATCCCGAGTGCAGGCCCGCGGACCAGCCGTAAAGCCGTCGGCCGATCCAGGCCGTGGCGCCGATGAGCAGGATGAGCGAGAGCCCGGAGGGGATACGAACCGCGAGCTCCGTCTCGCCGAGAATGCTCATGGCGGCGGAAGCGATCCAGTAGAACAAGGCGGGCTTCTCGAGCCAGGGTTCGCCTCGAAGCGTTGGAGTCACCCAATCTCCCGAACGATGCATTTCGACCGCGACGCGAGAGTAGCGCGGCTCGTCCGGACCGACGAGCGGGATGTCGCCGAGGCGGAAGAGCAACAGCGCGGACGCCAGGGCGAGAAGCAGCCCGAATCCGATCATCCGGCTTGAGATCGACGTGAGACTTGATCGCAATCGCATCAGAGTGAATGCACGCCGGCGGCCGGCGCGCCCGCGAGGATAACGCAAACATGAAGAGGCCGGGGAAGCGGCTTCGCGACGAGTCTCGTTTGGCGATGCATGGAGGTCATCCTACAATCGGCATCGAGGTGGAGGCAAGGAGCTGATGTGGCGGTATCTCTCCGTTGCGATTGACGCCGTTCTCAAGGCCGGCGCGATCCAGAAGTCGCATTACGGCGCGAAGATCGAAATCGACCTGAAAGGCGCGATCAACCTTGTCACCGAGGTCGACCATGCCTGCGAGCAGGCGATCCTCGACGTCATTCGCGCGTGTTATCCCGATCATGACGTCGTCACCGAGGAGCGTGTGCTCGAACGCCGCGGCTCGCGTTTCGTCTGGTATTGCGATCCGCTTGACGGCACGACGAACTACGCTCATGGATATCCCTGCTTCTGCTCGTCCGTGGCGCTCGCGCGCGATGGCGAGGTGGTCGCGGGAGCGGTCTACGACCCGCTTCTCGTGGAGCTATATACTGCGGAAAAGGGCGCAGGATCTTACTGCAACGGGCGTCGCATGCGCGTCTCGTCAGCGCCGGAGTTAATCGAGGCGCTGCTCTTGACCGGATTTCCGTATGACCTTCACGAGAAAACCGCCGCGCGTTTGCGCCGCTTCAATCACCTGATCGGCATGGCGCGCGCTCTCAGACGCGGCGGATCGGCCGCGCTGGATCTGTGCTACGTCGCCGCCGGCCGCGCGGACGGATACTGGGAAGAACGGCTTCAGTCATGGGACATGGCCGCGGGCCGGCTCATGGTCGAAGAGGCGGGAGGCCGAGTGTCGCGATTTGACGACTCTTCCGTGAGCTTGGCGGTCGATGAAATCGCGGCGACGAACGGTTCTTTGCATTCTCGGCTTCTTGACGCGTTGCGCCAAGCGGTTCCCGAAGGGGGCGTTGCTTGACGACGGACTCCTGTTGCCGGAGTGGCGGAATGGCAGACGCACGGGACTTAAAATCCTGGGTCCGAAAGGGCGTGCGGGTTCGACTCCCGCCTCCGGCACCAACAAAACAGGCCGACGCGAAGATCGCACGGCAGGTTGCAGAGATTGCTTTCAAGAGACTTCCCCGAGAGAAAGGATCTCGCCGATCCGTATATATTTCGGTTCGGCAAGGGCGCGCTGGCAATTCCCTACTAGAATATAGCGTCGCTTGATCCTCACAGTCCGGTCTGATAAAACTTTTCGCTATTCCGTCCGAATTCGCGGAAGTGGATTCCATCGTTCATGGTGATCGGATTAATGCGCCGTTGTGATCCCTTACTGATCCTGCTGTTCTTGGCGGGGCTCCTGGTCGCGGGCATCGAGGTGCGCACCGCGCGTCCGATTCGATTTATCGGCCATGCCGATCCAGCCGTATATGCGGAGATGGCGGAAAGCCTCATTACCCGGGGGAACCTGAGCGTTGACTACGTCAGCTATTACTTCATCCGCTACCCGGGCCTACCGCGGCCGGAAGACCACTGGCCCCCGCTGTACTCGTTCGCGATTGCGCCCTTCTTCTTGATGCTCGGCAAGAGCGCCTTCGCCGCGAAACTGCCGTCGATACTGCTATTCTCCTTCGCGCTGCCGCCGCTGGTGTTCGCGCTCACGAAGGAGGTCGGCGGCAATCGCCTCGCAGCGCTAGTGTCGGGGATGAGCGTGTTGGTTTACCCGGCTCTATTCGAATACTCGCTCCAAGCTCTGTCCGAAATCCTGCTGGCCTGCATCGTGGGTGCGTTTGCGCTCGCGCTCGCCAAGTCGCTCGACAACCAGCGCTGGCATCTCGTCGCCGGCTTGCTCATGGGCCTGGCATCGTATGCCAAGGGATCTGGAGTGCTGCTTTTCGGCTGCTATCTATTTTTCCAGTTGATCGCAAGTCACGAGCAGCCGTTCCTGCGCCGGCTGGCGAATCGACGGGTTCTTCTTGGGTTGCTGAGCGGTTTTCTGGTCCTTGCGCCATGGCTCATTCGCAACACTTTACACTTCGGCGACCCGCTCTTCACGACTCACAAGTTCGAGATGAGTCGTTGGAGCGGCCGACTCGAGGACGACGGTTTCTTGTTGCATGAAGACGGCCAGCGGCCGCCAAGATTCCGCGACCGCTTTAACGAAGGTTGGAGCGCCTCGATCGATGCGCTCGCCAACAATCTCAAACTCGCTTTGTGGTGGTTCGCGCTCGACCTCGGCTCCGGATTCGGTAGCTGGCGGCAGGTGTCGGCGCACACTTACATCACGCACATACCGGCATTGCTTGGTTTTCTCTTCTGGTCCGGCAACCGTAAGCGTCATGCTCTATGGCCGATCGTGGTCGTACAGTTATTTTTCCTGGCTCTGGCTTTTGTGGTGATCAGACGTCTCGCGGCGCCCTACGTGCCTTTGATGTTGGCCATGGGTTGGGCGACCCTCTCGGCGGCGCTCGGCGCCTGCGTTCAACGCGTTGTTCCGCGCAGCGGGCGCATCCGGCGATTGGCGGCTGGAGGAGCGCTCGCCGCGCTCGGCGCCGTGGTCGTGTGGTCGTCCGTCGGGGCCGTGCGAAGCGCGTACGCGCGCGGCGGGCCGCCGTACGAGGAAGTCGGCCGCGATTTCGTCGGCCGCGAGTATATCGACATGGGGCGTTGGCTGCGTAAGAACCTTCCGGCGGACACGGTGACCGCAACGCGTGATCCGTGGGAACTGCACTTTTACTCCGGACAGCCGGCCGTGCAGATACCGAACGCCAGCATACACAGGACGTTCGCCGCTCTCAAGAGCTATGGCGCGGAGTACCTTATCCCAAACCAACAGCGCCCGCTGCTAGATCCGCTCGTCTCCGGCAGAGTGCCGGGCCTCGAAGTCGTTTATCGTAACAAGTGGACCGCTTTGTACAAGATCCGCTACGACCTGATTCCGACAGAATGATGTCGGGACGCGCGGCGATCGCCTCCATGGCCGCCGCCGCTGGCGCATGTCGTCAGCGATCGCGAGTTCCTCTTCCGCCCGGCGATATCGTTAGCTTACCGGACGCTTTCGGTATTACGTTTCCTCCGATTCAACAGACGGCGCTTTCTCCGGCGATGGCGCCTTCCATCCGGCCGCCGAATGGGACGGCCAAGAGCTGATGCGGCTCTTTCGCGAGCGGCTGCTCGCGCGCCTGGTCGAGAAGCAGCGGATTCTCGAACATCTCGGCCTGAGCGAACCCGAAGACGAGAGACCTCCGCCTCCGGATATCCGCTACGTGCCGGTCGACGACGAGGGCCGGGAGATCACGGCGTTCTCATGAACCGCGAAAACCGCTT
>JAFGSN010000151.1 GCA_016934575.1 Vicinamibacteria bacterium | reverse complement strand
CGCCGCCGAGGAACTCGCCGCGTAGTGGGTCGTAACGATGTCGACGTCGAGCGCTCCGGCGCGCCAGAGCAGGTCGGCCGGGAAGGTTTCGCTTTGGATCGGAGAATCCCGAAACGCGAAAACGAATTCGAGGCAAACCAGCTCGACTCCCGGGTAGCTGCCCAAGCGACGGATCTCGTTCTCATGAATGTCCAGGAACCGCGCCACCTCGGCGAACTGATCGACATGATCCACGGAGTCCGCGTCGACGACCGTCACGTTGAAGCCCGAGCCCGAATATCGGGATGCGCCGGAATCCGCGCCCCGCGACTCGCCGCTGTGATACACGCCGTTTGCTCGCAGGGCGCTCGATTGCAGGAACGCGTCGGCGTCGAAGATCATTCCGGCGGCTCTCAGGATGCAGCGCATGCTCGCCTCGTCCGCGGTCGACGATGAGTATACTGCGATCGAACCAAACGTCACGCCAGGACTTGCGCAAGATACTGAAAAAAGCGCGCCAGCGCCTTGCCGCGATGGCTGACACGGGCTTTTTCTTCGGAGCTGACTTCAGCGAACGTTCGATTGAAGGGAGGATAGAAGAAGATCGGGTCATAGCCGAATCCGTTCGCCCCGGCAGGCCGGTCCGCAATCCGGCCTTCGACGGTCTCGACCGCCGAAAAAACGACTTCATTGGACAGAACGGCGACGATCGCGCTCGTGAAACGCGCCCCGCGTCTCTCGATCGGGACGGCCGCCAGCCGATGCAGGAGCAAACGATTGCGATCGTCATCCGACGCATTCGTGCCGCCAAAGCGACTCGTATGCAGGCCGGGTCTTCCATCCAGGGCGTCGACCGACAGGCCGGAGTCGTCGGCCACCGTCAGAAGGCCGGCGCGCCGCGCATAGTGACGGGCTTTGATCGTGGCGTTCTCGAGGAAGGTGCGTCCATCTTCATCGGGCGATTCGTTGATGCCAAGATCGTTCGGGCTTAAAACACGGACAGTAAGACCCGCGAGGAGCGTGCGCATCTCGCTCAGCTTGCCGCGGTTTTGACTGGCCAGAAGCAGATCGCGCATCGTGTTGAAGAAAGTAACGCGAAGCGATCGTCGAGACAACCAGGCCGCGATCGAACATATGAGAAGATGAACACGCATGATTTCGCGAATGGGAAAGCGCTTCACGTCCCCTTTCAGCCGACTTTTTCTGGCGATGATCGCGTTACTGACCCTTTCCGAGCTCATTCTCGGAATGGCGGTCTATCGTCGTCTACGCAGCGACCTTGAAAGGGATCTCGGCAACCGCCTGGTTCACGTTTCGCAGCTTCTAGCCACGGGCATCGACTCGGCGCTCGTGCTTCAGTTTCAGGAAGGCGACGAGGATCTTCCCGCCTATGAGCTGACGCGATCGCGCCTGGCTCGACAAGCGAAGGCCGCCGGCGTGGAGGACGCTTACGTCGTCGATCTCGACCTCAGAACGAGGCTTGACAGCCGCGCCGCGGCCTCATTGGGGCGGGTGCGCTATGGATTGCTCGTCAATCGGCCCGAGGTCGCCGGCGCGATCGGCGGCCGATCCGGGCCGACGCGGTTGTACCGCGACGAGCAAGACCGTCTTCGTCTCTCGGCCTTGACTCCGTTGCGGTCGAGGGACGGCGCTATCGTCGCGCTTGTCGGAGTTGAAGCCACGCCCGAGTTTTTCGCGTCATTGGCGGCGTTACGTGGTCGAATGATCCTTCTGGGAACGGCCACGCTGGCGCTCGCCTTGATCGGGGGAACGCTGCTGCTGCGTCAGACCGGTCGTCGTCTCGGCCGCCTGCGACACGCCATGTCGTGCGTCACTCACGGCGACTTCACCGCCCGAGCTGAAGTCGTCGGCCGCGACGAGATCGGCGCTCTCGGACGGGAGCTTGACGGCCTCATCGCCTCGATCATCGCCACGCGGGACTACTACGAAGCCGTTCTCGGCAGTCTTGACGTGGCCCTCGTTACAACGGACGCCGAAGGCGAGATCCAGGGCGTCAATGCAAGCGCGCAATGCATGCTTGCGCGCGACGGGGAGACGTTTGTCGGACGTCGATTGAAGGATGTGTTGAGCCGCGAGGAGGCGTTGGCGTCTTTCGTCGGCTCGGCTCTCGCCGCCGAAGGAAGGCCGGCCAGCGCCGAGATTCCGCTGCGAGGAGGCCTTTCCGCCGGAGGCCTGATCGTTGCCGCCAGCGCCGCTCGACTTCATCAACGTGGGGACAAGCCCGGCCTGGTTCTCACGCTGCTCGACGTGACGGAGCTGCGCGCCCTCGAACGTCGTGTGCGTGCAAACGAACGTCTCGCGGCTCTTGGCGGCATGGCCGGCGGTCTACTGCACGAGGTCCGTAATCCGTTGGCATCGATGATGCTGTATCTAGATCTGCTCCGGCCGCTGGAGAGGTCCGAGGACGGCCACGAGATACTGGAACGGGCGATCGGCGAGGGCGTCCGAATGGCGACGTTCCTCGAGGATTTTCAGATCTTCGCCGCCCTGAAACCGTTGCGTCTGGAGGACATAGATGCCTGCGAGGTCGTTCACGCCGCCGCGGCTTCGATCCAGTGGCCCAAAGAGATCCGTCTGGCCTGGATAGAGCGGGCTGGAGCGAGGGTCTCTGCCGATCGAAGGCTCATCGAGCATGCGGTACGAAATCTGCTTAAGAACGCCCTGGAGGCTCTTCAAGAGACGGGAGGTCACGTGAGAGTCACAGTCGGAGACGAGAACGGCGATTTCGTCATTCGTGTAGCGGACGATGGTCCGGGCATTCCCGGGCATTCCCTGGAGCGAGTGCTGGATCCGATGTTCACGACGAAAAGCCAGGGAACCGGAATGGGCTTGAGCATCGTGCAGCGCGTCGTCGAAGCGCACGGAGGCGTTCTCCATATCGAAACCACGACCGGCAACGGGGCGGCCTTCACGATCAGACTGCCCGGGGGAGAACGGTGAATGGCGCGCGTGCTGGTCGTTGACGATGAAGCTGCGCTTCGCGACTCGTTGCGACGCCTTCTTCTAAGGCAGGGCCATGAGGTCATGGAAAGCGCCGACGTTCCCGCGGCCCTGGAACGACTCGACCAGGGAGTCGTCGACCTTCTCATCACGGACATTCGACTCGGCGAGCAGAGCGGGCTCGAGCTGATCGCGCGCGCCAGGGCGCAATCCGCGTCCTTGCGAATCGTGGCCATCACCGCGTTCGGATCCATCGACGTGGCCGTGCAGGCGATGCGACTTGGCGCCGACGATTTCCTCGAAAAGCCCTTTCGAGTCGAGACGATTCTCTCGCGTCTCGAGAGAGCGCTGGAGCCCGCGCGTCTGGCCGACGAAATCGCGCGCCTCAGCCGTGAAAACGAGTGCCTCCGCGATGAGCTGGAGGTCTCCGAGGCGGACGATCCCTTGACCGGCGACTCCTCCGCGATGTCCCGTGTGCGTGAGATGATCGAGCGCGTCGCGCCCACGACCGCCAGCGTTCTTATCACGGGGGAGACAGGCACGGGCAAAGAGCTTGTGGCGCGGCGTCTGCATCGTCGCAGCTCGCGCGCCAGTCAATCTTTCATCGCGCTGAATTGCAGCGCCGTGGCCGAGAGCCTAGCCGAAAGCGAGTTGTTCGGCCATGAAAGAGGGGCGTTCACCGGCGCGGATCGGCGGCGCATCGGTCGCTTCGAGCTGGCCCACAAGGGCACGCTGTTTCTTGATGAGGTGGGCGATCTTACGCCGGCGATGCAGGTCAAGCTGCTGCGTGCCTTGCAGGAGCACGCATTCGAGCGAGTCGGCGGAACGACGACCGTTTCCGTCGATGTTCGGATCGTCGCCGCGACCAACAGGGACCTTGAGGCGGCGATCCGGACCGAACGTTTTCGCGCGGATCTTTTCTACCGGCTCAACGTCATCCGCATCGAGATTCCGCCGCTGCGAGAAAGGCCCGAGGACATCCCGCCGCTCGCCGGCTTGTTCCTTTCGCGCTATGGTCAACGGCCCGGAGGAGCGTGCGTTCGCATCACCGCCGAAGCCATGGAGGCCCTCAAGGCGCACAACTGGCCGGGTAACGTCCGGGAGCTGGAAAACGTCATTCACCGCGGAGTGATTCTCTGCCGAGGCGATGAGATCAGCGCCGAGGACGTCACGATTGAATTGAACGAGACAACTTCCGTTCTGCCGGGCGCTGGGGATTTGCGAGCGGTGTTGGCGCGCGTCGAGCGGGAGATCATCTCCCGCGCGTTGCACGAGAATCACGGAAATCTCACTGCTGCGGGCCGCTCCCTGGGCATCGAGCGCAATCTTCTTCGATACAAGCTTCGCAAGCACGGATTGCGCGCATGAGATGGCCGGCATTGCTCGCCGTCGTCCTCGCCTGCGCTCATGGCGCAGACGCGGCGTCGATGACGCTCGACGATCTCGAGCAAGCGGTGCACGAAGCCGTGCGCGAACGAAACGCCCTTGCGCAGGAACGACGATCGCGCGGCGACGAGGCGGCGGCGCTGGCCGATGAGATCTCTCGAATCAAGAGGCGCGAGTCCGCGCCGCGCGCTGACCGCGAACTGGAGCGCGGTCTTCGCGCATTCGATCGTCTCGTTGGCGCCTTGGACGATCTGGATCGGCGCCTCAAGGCTCAGGAACGAACGATCGATCATGCCTGGAAGCGCTTCGAGAAACAGGCCGATCGCGAGATGGCGCGGCTCTCCGAGCAAAAAGGCGGCGGCGCTTCCCTGGCCGCGCGCGTCGATTCGATCGAAACCGCGATTCGACGCGTGCGCCAGGACGTGGCCCGGGAGCGGCGCGTACGTCCGGCGCTTGATATCGTTCTTGATCCGAACGACGGCCCGGCCGAGATCCGCGTCAAGCTCGCTCTGCTCCAGGCGGAACAAAGGCGCTTCGCCGATCTCATCGTAACGCTCGATCAGGAGATCAAGGTCGTCGAGACGCGTCTTCTGATCAAGCGCCAGCTTGCGCGCGAGGTGAAAGCGGCGAGCGAAGACGCCGGGGCGGGGCTCTCGCTCCTGCAACGAGAAAGCGACGATCTGCTCCAAGCCGTCAAAGAAATGGAAAGGCGGCGGGAAGCTTTACTGCAGGACCGTGCGCATCTACCCCGCGTGCTGCTAAAGTTGGACGATCTTGTCGAGTCCCTGCTTGAAAGAGAAAGCGTGTTGACGACGATCACCCCAGAGGAGCCATGAGGATTCTGATCATTTTAGCGGCCTTGGCGCCGCTTTGCGCCGCGCGCGCGACGGCCGACGATGACCCGCTCCGCAGGGGATGGGTCTGGCGACCGTCGGTTTTCGTTTTTGGATCAATCGACGAGATCGGAGACGGCGCACCCGAGCCGATGCACGAGCTGCTCGAGGCTAGTCCGGCCATGAGCTTGGCCGCGTCTCTGGACGCGTCCCGGGAAGGACGCCGCGGCCGTCTTCAGACATCGACACTCGGGCTCATCCGTAGCCCGTTCGCGAGAGGCGCGCGAAACTACTTTTTCGCGGGCCGTCTTCACGCCGTGAGCGAGCTCGGCGCCGACTGGAGGTTGACGCTCGATGATTCCGTTCGTTTCCAGCGCCGCGACGCGCCGTCAATCACGGATTTTCAGCGCAATGAGATCGTGGCGGGACTCGAGTGGCGACCGCCGCATGGCATGAGCTTCGGACTTCGTCTCTCCGATCGCCGGCGCGCCCTGCCTCATCTCGCCGAACTGGGCTTTGAACGGCAGGGAGCGGTGTTGGCCGCCGGCCTCGGTCTTGGCCGGAGGTTCGGCGCCGAGCTGTCGCTCCAGTGGCAGCGCTATTCAGCGATAACGACAGCGGGACGAAGAGTCGTGCTTTCAGCGGAGCTGGCGCGATACGGCTCTCGAGGAGCGATCGCTTTGCGAGGCGCCTGGTTCGAGCCCGGGCAGGATGGCAATAGTGCGACACCGACGTCCGGTCCGCCTGTCTTGGGGCCGTCTCTTCCGCCGGATCCGCGCGTAACCGCTCGGCATGAGGGATCCGGGACCGCCGTCGACCTGTTGCCAGGCAGTTGGGAGGCGCTTGCGCTTCAGGGAAGCGCAACGCGGGATGCCGCCGATCTGGCCAGTGGAACGGACATTGATCTCGCCGGGGACCCGTTCCTCTTTGATCCGCTCGAAAGCGACAGCGATGAATGGGATTTCGGCCGTCGCAAGCAGGTTATCGTCGCCTTTTTTTCGAGACGATTCGGCGACGCCTGGCGCTGTGCGGCGATCGTTAGATATCAACACAAGAATGGCCCGAACCTACTCCTCACGAACGGGGGCGCGAGGCCCTGGTTCAAAGACGATCGTGTCGCTTTGCGCGCGTCGCTTCAGCGCCACATCCACCGCCACATCAACCTGTATGCCCAGGGCTGTCATCTGATTTCATGGGCCGACCGGCCCGAGCTGGATTTCTCGCGAACGCTGGTGGCTGTTGGCGTTCAGCTACGATATTGATCGATACCGAGAAAAAATTTGCGGCACTGTCGCGCGACGCACATGCTCAACGATCGACGCTGAAGACGATCTTTCCGCCGACGATCGTCATGACCGGCGCGCCCTTGAGATTCCATCCGGCGAACGGCGTGCAGCGTCCCTTGGAAAGGAAGCGCGACGGTTCCACCGTGACGGAACGGTCAAGGTCGAGAACCGTGACGTCGGCGGGAGCGCCGGGCTTCAGAGTGCCGCCTGGAAGACATAAAACACGCGCCGGCGCGCCTGCAAAAAGGTCGACAAGTCGGCCGAGCGTGATCATGTCGGTCCGTACGAGTCGATCGAGGCAGAGAGAGACGGCGGTCTCCAGACCCACGATGCCGAAAGCGGCCTGGTCGAACTCGATCATCTTGTCATCGATCGTGTGCGGCGCATGATCGGTCGCGATGCAATCGATCGTTCCGTCGCGCAACCCCTCGATCACCGCCCGGCGGTCCGCGTCGCAACGGAGCGGGGGATTCATCTTCGTGGAGGTGTCGTACTCCAAATCCTTTACGGCCTGGTCGGTGAGCAGAAGATGATGAGGCGTGGCCTCGGCGGTGACGCGCACGCCTCGAGCCTTGCCTCGGCGAACGGCGTCGACCGCGGACGCCGTGGAGACGTGAGCGATGTGCGCCTTGCCGCCGGTCAGCTCGGCCAGGAGCACGTCACGCTCGACCATCATCGCTTCGGAAACCCAGGGAACGCCGCTCAAGCCGAGCAGCGTCGAAACGGCGCCCTCGTTCATCAGCGCTTTTTCGCTCAGGCGCGGGTCTTCGCAGTGATCGATGATCGTGAGATCGAAAGCGCGCGCGTAATCGAGAGCGCGACGCATGAGACGGGCGTCGGACACCGGCCGGCCGTCGTCAGATACGGCGACGCAGCCCGCATCGCGAAGATCCCCGTACTCCGCCAGTTCCTCGCCGCGGGAGCCCTTTGTCACCGCGCCGATGGGGTAGACACGCGCGCAATCCGCGGCCGCGGCGCGTTCAAGGATGAATCGCGTGATTCCGGCCTGATCGTTCACGGGATTCGTGTTCGGCATGCAGCACACGGAAGCGAAGCCGCCCGCGGCCGCGGCCCTTGTTCCCGTGGCGATGGTTTCCTTCTCCTCATAACCGGGCTCGCGGAGGTGGACATGGATGTCGATGAATCCGGGGCACGCCACGAGACCGGCGATGTCAACGATATCGGCGTCGTCAGGCGCCAGGTTTTCACCGAGAGCGGCCACGGCGCCGTCCCGAAGCAGGAGATCGAGCGACGCGTCGACTCCCTGCGACGGATCGACCACACGACCGCCTTTGAGCAAAACGCCACGACTCATGAGGCCACCTCGCTTCCTCCCAGAAGAAGGAAGAGAACCGCCATTCGCACGGCGACGCCGTTGGTCACCTGATCGAGAATGACGGAATACGGTCCGTCCGCGACCTCGCTTGCTATCTCCACGCCGCGGTTTATCGGGCCCGGATGCATGATCAGGACGTTGTTTTTGGCCCTTTTCATGCGCGCCTCGGTCAGGCCGAAGCGTTGATGGTATTCGCGCAGCGACGGAAAGAACCCTCCGGACATACGCTCGAGCTGGATGCGCAGCATCATGACTGCGTCGGCGCCTTCGATCGCCTCATCGATACGGAAAGTGCAGGGCGCCAGGCTCTCGATGCCGGGAGGCACGAGAGTCGGCGGTCCGCACAGAATGACGTCGGCCTTCATCTTCTTGAGAAGCCACAGGTTCGAGCGCATGACACGGCTATGGAGCAGATCGCCGATGATGGCCACGCGTAAGCCCTGAAGCCGGCCTCTCTTCTGGCGTAACGTGAAGGCGTCCAGAAGCGCCTGCGTCGGGTGCTCGTGGGCGCCGTCGCCGGCATTGACGACGGCCGAGCGGCAGTTTCGCGAGAGAAAATGCGGCGCGCCGGAAGACGAATGACGCATCACGATCATGTCGGGCTGCATGGCCTCGATATTGCGCGCCGTATCGAGCAGCGTTTCGCCTTTCTGGACGCTTGCCGTGGCCATGGATATTGAAAGCGTGTCCGCGGACAGCGCTTTTTCAGCCATTTCGAACGAGGAGCGCGTCCGTGTCGACGCCTCGTAGAAGAGATTGACGATCGTCTTGCCGCGAAGCGTGGGAACCTTCTTGATCGGCCTCGTCAACACCTCGCGTAGAGTCTCCGCCGTGTCGAGCAAGGCCGAGATATCGGCGGGTTCAAGCGGCTCGATGCCAAGCAGGTGTCTTCCGGAGAAGCGCGTCATCGACGCCTCCGAGCGGCGGCACGGGGGGACGACGGCTTGCGAGCTTTCTCGTTGACGGCGCGTGTCGCGTGCGACGAAAGCTCGCCGAGGGCGTCATGCGGCTTGATGATCACGACCGCGTCTTGACCGTCTTCTTCCTCGATCAGAACCTGAACGATGTCTTCACGCGCCGTGCTCACCACGCCGCCCACATAGTCCGCCCGGATTGGTAGCTCGCGGTGCCCGCGATCGACGACGACCGCCAGCTCGATGCGCGCCGGCCGGCCGAAATCGATGAGCTCGTCGAGGGCGCCGCGAACGGACCTGCCCGTGAAAAGCACGTCGTCGACGAGGATGACGGTGCGCTCGTCGATCGATACGGGAATGTCGGTGCCTCGCAGCGTGGGCTGCGAGGCGCTCATTCTGAGATCGTCACGGTAGAGCGTGATGTCGAGGGCGCCGACGGGAGGAGCGACGCCGACCGCGTCGCGAATCATGCTCGCCAGTCTTCGGGCGAGCGGAACACCGCGCGACCGGATTCCCACAAGGACCGTGCCTGCCTGATCGGAATGCCGCTCGACGATTTCGTGAGCGATGCGCTGGAGCGTACGACGTAACCGATCGTTATCCATCAGCACTTGACGCTGACGGTATCCGGGCGCTGCCGGCATCAAATCCACCTCATCGCAAATCTGGACGGCGAGATCCGCCGTCCAGCGCTTGCACTCAAAGCGTGGATGTTATCGCGGGACTCAGGCCGGGGCAAATCAGAAGCAAATGAACGCGCCGGGCATCGCTCGTTCTCGGAATGAAACGGTGGGCGAGTCTCCGGCTACCGCTTCTTGCGGCCGGTTGAAGGCGCGGCCGTGATGGCATCAAGCGTCATGCGTGCCAGATTCTCCGCCACAAAGTCGTTTCGGCCGGCGACGATCACGACGGCGCGATCGCGTTGCGCGACATGCCGATTCGAATCCGGCGCAAGCGCATTGACGAACTCGCCCACATCTTTCGGGCTATCCCAGAGGGCCGCGAGAATCGTGACCGTCTGGCCGCCTTTGACATAGTGCTGGTAGCCGTCGACGCTCCATCCGATGCTCGGTTCATGAGTCCAGCGGCCCGTGATCAACGCCAGCGCGTTGCTCGGATCCACGCCGCCGATGCCGGTCATGACGGCGAGGAGCATCTCCCCGAGCTTTCCGGACGCGGCAAGCTTCCAACCGCGCCCCAGCAACCGGGAGAGATCGGGCATCGTGACGTCTCCCGGAGCGTCATATTCATCCCGTTTCCAGTACTTCTCTGGATGAAGAAGCTGTTCGGTGGACTCGGGCGGCTTCTCGAAGGCCTGGTTTACGGCGTCTACCGGGAAACCGGCCGCGGCGCGACTCATGTCTCCCTTCAGGAGGAAAGACTGGCCCAGGATATAGGGAGCAAGAAGCGAACGCTGAAGAAGGGGCGGCGCGGCTTTGAGCCTTTCGGCCTTTCTGACCTCGTGCTCCAAAAGGGATTGAATCTGAATGCGTTTGGCGGCGATTTCCTGCATGAGAAAAACGCTCATCAAAAGCGTGCCGGATCCCTCCACGACGGCCGAGAGGGCTGTCGAGCGGTCGTCGTCGCCCAGAGCCCCATCAATAAGCCTGTCGAGATCGAAATACTGGTCATCGAGAGCGTGAGTCAACTCGTGGGCGAGGAGAATTGGCGCGATGACCGCGGGCATATCGTCCAAAATAACGAGAGCACGGCTCTCCGGGTCGTAAAAGCCGCCTGCCTGCTCCTCGAGAACACTTAAAAGCAGTTGCGTGAAATTCAGATCGGTCGGCAGGAGTCCAAGGTGCGCAAAAACACGCGCATCATGCCGCATTCGCTCCTCGGGCCAGTACTTGTGAATTCGTTGCTTAAAGTGCGCCCGCGCCTCGTTTTTACCGGCAACTCGGACCTGAACCGGTCGGATGAAGCGCAATCCTCGGATTTCCTCGACACGCGGGCTGATCTCGCGCACGAGGTTGGCGATATCGTCCGTGGACAGCCGCGGAACGG
>JAFGSN010000025.1 GCA_016934575.1 Vicinamibacteria bacterium | reverse complement strand
TGCTCTTCCTTCTGTTGCTCCTCGGGATCAACACGGTCGCTTGCAGCATCGACCGCCTGCGTCAGTTGCTGGCTTTATTCGCAAAGATTCCCAGGTTCGAGTTCGCCATGAATCTGACGCCCACGGCGATCCATCTGGTCTTCATCGCCGTCCTCTGCGGCCACTTGCTCAGCTCGTTTACCGGCAGCGTGGAAGAGGTGTCATGCGCGGCCGGACAGACCATCGAATTGCCGGGCCGGCGTTCTCTGCAAGTTAAAGCCATCCGTCTTGCGACTTACGACAGGCCGGTCAGCCTGCGAGGCAAGCTGAAAGGGGCCAGCGTTGACCTGCATTTTCGTAGTCCGCGAAGCGAGGGCGATTTCACGACCGCTATTCTCGCCCCGGCGTTTCAAGGCGGATACAGCTTCCACCTCGATTCGGTCGACAAGTACGCGCGTACCGGCGATCTACGACTGATTATTCGCCGCGACGCGGGCATCCGCATGATCATTCCCAGCCTGCTGGCCATCGTTTTCTTGATGGCCTGGTATTTTCCCGCCTTGTGGGTCCTGAAAAACAAGTCGAATTTCAAGGAGAGATGAAATCATGAAAAGAACGTGCTTGAGCGTTTGCGCGCTGCTTATATCCGCCCTGGCCGGCTTCGGCCAGGAGAACAACGATTTTTACGACAACACGCCCGAGAAGCGCCTGACTGGCGTCTTGAGGATCGAAGTGCGCGGCGAAGTGGCCGATCCCGGATTCGTTGATCTGGGAGCGCTGCCGCGGCGCTCGCTCATTGTCCGTGAAGCGCGGCTGGAAAACGGGGAAGTCGCCTTTATCGGCGCGTACCGGTATGAAGGCTACTCGCTTTTCGACATTCTGAAAGAAAAAGTCGTCGCCAAGAAGAACCAGGAAGAGTTCTCATCGATCGTCGACCTGCTGGTGGCGGTGGAGAATCGGAAGGGCGAAAAAGTCGTCTTGAGCTGGGGTGAGATCTACTATCCGGCCGCCCTGCATCGCATCGTCATCGCCGACCGCGTCGCCCCGATTCTCCCCAAAGAAGAAGCGGAGATTTGGCCACAGCCGGATAACATGAAGCTGGTCTGCGGCAATGACCTCGTCAGTGAGCGCAACGTTGAAGCCCCGACCCGTATCACCGTGTTTTCGGCGCCGGTGCGCCTCGGCGGCAAGAAGGGGCTGAAACCGCTTTACGCTCCGGGCCTCCAGGTCATCCGGCCCGCCGGCAAAGCGCTTGACTTCGACCCATCGAAGGCGCAGGGGGCAAGGCGGATCTACTCTTCTGTTTTCTACGGCCGCGGCAGGGGCTTCCACGGCGTCCAGCAATTCTCTGGCGTCCCTCTCAAGGACGCCCTGAAGGACGACTCTCTCCAGGATCGCGAGATGCTGAGACGTGGCTACCTGGTCGCTGCCGCCATCGACGGCTATCGCGTGGCCATAAGCTGCAGCGAGCTTTTTAACCGCAACGACCAGACCGAATTCCTGCTGGTCGATCGCGGCGAGAGCCGGGAGGGCGGGCGCTTTTCCATATTTCCCGCCGCCGATTTCTTTTCCGACCGCGCCCTCAAGGCGGTCACCAGCATCCAGTTCCTTTCGTGTTGTCAGGCAATCCCCGCGCCGGCGGAAGGAAGATAGTGACGGATATAAGCCGCATATAAGCGAAAAATACGCGAGTCCCCGGGGGCGAGGCGATCGATACGCAGGGGCCCGCGTCCGGCGAGTCGAACGACTTTTTCCGGCGGGTCGTCGGGCGAGAAGCCACGAAAACGATCCGCGAAAGGTCGAAGCTCGTCAATGCAGCGATGAACGGCCTTGACGGCGAGAGGATCCGAGAGCCGTACGGCGGACCCAAGCCGAAGCATGGCCAGGCTGACGACGTTGATCGGAAGGATCTTCACTAGCTCCATGCAACGAGCACGGCACTCCAAGGCGAGGCTCTTGCGGTCAAGATCAAGCCGGCCGGCGACGCGCAGGGGCTTTCCGTAAGAAAGATATGTGTCGCCGATATTGCGGATCATCGAGAGCGAGTCGAAAACGTGCAGCGTCCGGGGTCTTCCGGGATCATCACGCAGAAGCTCATGCGTCTCGCGAACGTAGCTGTAGTCCACGTTGAATGGAACCACGAACAGTTCGAGAGGCTTCAAGGGAGGATTCGTCTTGCAGATGCGTTCCTTGTTGAGCTCGTATTCCAGCAGCGGCTCGAATGGCGCGGGAAAAAAATCGCCGTAACGCTCGCGATCGGGAATGCACTTGCGAGTTCCTTCCGGGAAGACCATCACGTCGACGCCGTTGGCGATAAAGCCGAGGATGTCGTTGCGGAGCTTGCGGGCCGACTCGATCAATTCCTTTCGATTGCCGGGACGTTTGACGAGGAAGGTTCCGATGCGCCGGGACAGGTCCTGGAAGAAACGGCCATGGACGAGGTTATCGCCCATGCCCACGTAGGGCACGGGCAGTCCGGCTTGGTGGAGCGGAACGAGAGCGCCGGATGTTTCCCACAGGCTTTTATGGAGCCCGGCATACAGGAAGACGACGCACTCCCGTCGTCTCAAGGGGACGATGGTTTCATCGAGCTCGACATGCGGCCGGGCGAGCAGACGGTGTGTCAGAAGGACGATGGTCTTGGCGAAGGCGTAGACGAATTTTCGCCGGTCGCTGTAGTCGGGGCTCAGGAGCAGATCGTTCTTGTCGTTCATCATGAAGCGAGTATTAATATCATGGCTTTTCGTCGTCCCCTCACGCTTCCGGCCGCCGCCGCCCCGCGGTTGTTAATGTAAACTGATTCGCCGTGGCTGCGCGAGCATATACCGCCCTCTTGCTGGCCTGCGCTCTGTGGGCGGTGTCGTTCGTCGCCACCAAGAAGGCGCTCGAGTTGACGCCGCCGCTGGCAGTCGTCGCGTTGAGATTGGCCTTGTCGGCGGCGTGCTTCCTGATCTGGCTGGCGATCAGGCGACGGCGGCTCCCTCTTGTCGCGCTCCTCGACTGGCGGGGACGATTGGTTCTTCTCAGTCTATGCGGCGGCAGCCTCCACTATGGACTGCAGACGATCGGCCTGCAGTATACCAGCGCTTCCAACGGATCGCTCTATGCCGTCACCGCCCCGGTGACGATCGCCGTTCTGGGAGTCATATTCCTCGGGGAGCGCCCGACGTTCGGAAAGACCGCCGGGATTGCCGTCGCTCTAGCCGGCGTCCTCACGGTCATGGGCCTCGACGAGCTAGGTTCGGTCGATCTCGGCGGTCGCGTCTTCGGCGATCTGCTGGTTCTGGCGAGCATCGTTTTTTGGGGCGTATTCACGGTTCTCGGCAAGACCGCCACGGACCGCTTCGGCGCTCCGATCATGACGGCCACGGTCACCGTGCTGGCGTCCCTGACCATGCTTCCGGTCGGATTGTGGGAGATCGAGACACGCGGTCTCTCGCTTCGGACGATCTCCGCCGAGGCTTGGGCGGCGATCGCCTTCCTCGGCGTCGGATGCTCCTTTCTGGCGACGTTGTTGTATTTCGTCGCCCTCGAAATGAGCGAGTCGCAGAAAGTCGGGGTCTTTCTCTATACAATTCCGCCGATGACCGCCGTGGTAGCGAAACTGGCGCTGGACGAGACTCTTGGATTGCGTTTCTTCGTCGGGTCCGCGATGGTGATCGGCGGCGTCATTATTACGGAACGAAGTCGTTGACGGCATTGTGACTTGCTGTTAAAATTTTAAAGCGCACTAGTTGACGTTGCTCTGGCGTTCTAGTAAGGAGCCGCCCAACGGTGGGCGGCTCTTGTCACATGAGCGCGCAGGTGACGTAGCTGCTAGGCATGGGCCAAAGGAGGCCTGCACGTTCATGATCGAAGGTACGGTGAAGTGGTTCAACGACGGTAAAGGTTTCGGTTTCCTGTCTCGAGAAGGTGGTCCGGACGTTTTTGTCCATCACTCCGAGATTCGCGCGGATGGTTTCCGCTCCCTCAATGAAGGCGACAGGGTTCGTTTCGAGATTACCGAGAGCCCGAAAGGTCCTCGCGCCACCAACGTCACAAAGATCTAGGAAATCGCCAACTCGCTGAACCAACCCGGGGCCGCAAGGCCCCGGGTTTCTTTTTGACGTCACGGGCGCGATCGTTCTCCGCCATCATGGATGTCGCCAGCATCAGTCACCGAGTTTCACAGGCAAGGACAGACTGGACGCTCATCTCGATCGGCGGCAGGTTCCGGAAAGCCCTCTCTTGATCAGAGGAAAGAATCGCCGTGCCCCTCATTGGGTCGTCGGTAGCGGGAATCGTCAAACGACGCCGTGATCGGGCCGGAGTCTTGACCCGGCTTGCCGGGAGCGGTAGTGTCTGATACATGGTCAAAATCCACGTGCATGAGACGAACGGCAAGTGGTATGGGCTCGGCTATTCCGGCGATGAAGTCGCGGCCACGGCCGTCGGATCTTCCCGGCAAGAAACGTTGCGACGGCTTGCGCGAAGCCTTCCCGATTGCGTGAATCACGAGATAGTGGAGGATGTCACCGAGTTCGCCAGACGCATGATCGTTATGCTGGTAGAGATCGAGTCGGGCAACGAGCAGGATAAACGGTTTTCGATTGCCTCGGATCATGTTCCCGAGACATCAGCGCGGGTATTGAAGACCGCCGCCGCCATTCCCGTCGGATACGTGACGTCATACAGCGAGATCGCCAGAGCCGCGAACACCGCGCCCAGATTCGTCGGAAGAGTCATGGCCGCCAATCCTCTCTACCCAATCGTGCCCTGCCATCGCGTCGTCGGCGCGGATTTCTCTCTCGTGGGTTATCGGGGCGGGAAAAAACCGTCAGAACTGCGCGCCAAGCTCGCGCGTTTACGCAGTGAAGCTAGAGGACGGACCGAAGGGATCACCGTGCAGGTCGAAGGTCGAGAGTTTAAGGTCTTCCCGGTGGAATGTGCCGTCAGGCGCGCCGGGGAGCGTATCGCCGATTCCTCGCGTCAACGAACGCTCTTCTAGACACGGCGTCTTCTTTTGACCACATACAGACCGCGAAGCTTCCATGCGGATACTAATGACGCTCTGGTCAGTGCGTAACTCGCGGCGCTGCTTGATATCAGACGGACTCAGTAGTCATCGTCATCAAGAGCGCGTTGACGTCGATAAATGCGCATCTGAACGGACATCCCGAAGACGCCCAGGAGCAACCAGGCGCCGTACATGATCAGCGTCCATAAAGGCGAAACGACGGATCGCGGCGGAAACGCGCCGAGTGATTGGCCGGTCAAGAGGCCGCCGATGGACGCGATCACGGTCCAGGCGCCGCCGAACGCGGTGAACAGCTTGATGAGGGGGCTCTGCAACGACACGGCGGCGATGCCTCCCAGTATGCACAGGATGATCACGGCGGGCGCCTGCGGGATCGCCGGCCAGCCCTGAAGGAGCACCGAAGCCACCAGGAGCCCGAAACCGGCG
>JAFGSN010000150.1 GCA_016934575.1 Vicinamibacteria bacterium | reverse complement strand
GGTCAGCGTCGCCTCGCTTACGTAGAGAAAGGGGATACGCAGGGACACAATGCATCGTGTCTCCGATGTGTCTCGGCGTCGCCTTGGTGTGTCTCGGCGTCGCCTTGGAAGGATAGTATGTATCGACGCCGGCCCATCGGTGTCCGAAGGAGGAGTTGCCCATGAATCCCCGACTCGTCCCTCTCATCGCGCTGCTTCACTCCAGCGAGGCGCTCTTCGACAAGGCCCTCTCAGGCCTGACTCGCGAGCAGGGTCTCGCTCGTCTCGGGGACGGGGCGAACCCACACCTCTGGATCGCGGCCCATCTCGCCAGCGCTCGCTACGGCCTCGGCCTACTGATCGGCTTGAACAGCCCCTGTCCCTGGGGTGAGCGCTTCACCCGTGGCAGTAAGGTCGGTGAGCCATCCCAGATCCCCGAAGTGCACGAGGTCCGCGTGGCGTGGGCCAGCGTGAACGAGGCGCTCGGGCCTCGTTTGGGGCAGCTCACGGACTGCGACCTGGACGCGACGTCTCCGAGGAGGTTCCCCACCAGCGACCCGAGCGTTCTCGGTGCGATCGGTTTCCTCGTCTACCATGAGGCATATCACATCGGCCAGCTCGCGCTCATACGCAAGGCGCTGGGACTCGGCGGTCTGGTCGGCTGAGCCCGCCCGCGGTGCCAGGAGGCGAGCCTCGCCGTCGCCGGCAGGCGGCTACGGCCGCGGCTTGACCTCCACCCTGCTGAAGACGGCGGTCTCCAGCCAGTCCGCCTCGTGCGAGCAGGCCGTGAGGCGCACCTGGGCCGTGGCCGGGAGCGCGCGTCGATGACACCCCACACGTTCGACCCGCTGGCCGTGATACGGAACTCACCGCCGGCCGGATCGAAGGCTGTCGCTCCCGGCAGCTTCACGTCGCCCACGTCGACATCGGCCTCGACCTTTCGCAATCGGTTTCCGATGCGATAGCCAAGTACCTGCGACGCATGCTTGTTGGGCTGATTCGTCGATCTGATACACCAGGGTCAACAAGCGGTAGCCCCTCCGCCACAGGATCTCGTCAACACCGATGACCTCGATCTCATCGAGGGGCATGTGCCGCCGTCCCCAGTCGACCGCCATCTCCACCGAGCGGAAGACGCTCCCCCACGAGACCTGGAACGCCTCCGCCACTGCCTTCCAGCTCATACGCTTGGCCCAGCCGGCCAGAAACCAGGCATACCCACAGATTCCGCGCACGAGAAATCCTTTCCGGCCGATTCCTCGAATCAGGGTGAAAGAGCTGATCCGCCGCTGTTCCGGTCGGATTGTCGCCAGAACTGGCGACTCGTCAAGAAACGGCGAATCGATAGAATGCACGAAGAGAATTCCATGGCGCAACCGGCCGGATGGAACGAACAATGGGCATCTGATCGGTCATGTCGCTGGAGATCCAGTTGATCGCGATGAAGCGAAGATCGGCGAGATCCGTCGGGAAGGAGCGCTTATGAACCACAAGGGAAGACGCTGTCGCCTGTTCTCATTCGCCGTGCTGATGTCGATCGCTCAAATAGTCGCGGCCCAGGAAGCACGCGGCAGAATAACCGGCCGAGTCTTGGATCCCAGCAAGTCGGCGGTTCCCGCCGCGTCCGTGAAAGTCACGGACGTCGCCAGAGGCACGACGGTGTCCTTGACGACCAACGACCAGGGCCTGTTCCAGGCCAACTACCTGCTGATCGGCACGTATCAGGTCGTAGTCGAGATCGCGGGTTTCAAGAAGCATGTCACGAGTGAAGTGGTGATTGGGCTCAACGAAACGCGCGACCTGACTATCGAGCTGGAAGTCGGAGGCGTGGAGGAAACGATCAACGTCACCTCCGAGAGCCTCACGAACACCTCCGACGCGAACATGGGCCTGTCGGTGGACACGCGGCGTCTCGCCGAGCTGCCGCTGATCCACGGCGATCCCTACAAGATCACGGGTCTCGCGCCCGGCCTGGCGCACTCGGGCGCTCAGCGTCTAGACCGGCCTTACGAGCCGACGCACATCATCGGGTATGCAATGGCCGGCGCCCGCAGCAACCGCAACGATCTGCTGATCGACGGCATATCGAGCACCTCCACGGCGAACGCCAACGAAATCATCGCATCCTACGTTCCGATCTCGGATCTCGTTCAGGAGTTCAAGGTCCAGACCGCGACCTTCGACGCTCAGTTCGGTAATACCGAGGGCGGCGTCACCAGCATCGGCATCAAGACCGGCACCAACAAGCTCCACGGATCAGCCTACTACTGGACGCAGCCCACGGGCTGGGGCGCGAACGACGCTTTCGGCAAGGCAAGAGGCCAAGAGCGCGTGGAGTTCTCCTCGGAGCGTCCCGGCTTCACCCTCACCGGCCCCGTCGTCAAGGACAAAACCTTCTTCACGATCGGCTGGGAGCGCATCGACGACAAGCGCCCGCGCTTCGACGCGACGACGGCGTGGGTTCCGACCGAGGCCCTGAGGAACGGAGACTTCTCCGCGTTTTCCGACAAGATCACGATCTACGATCCGCTGACCCGCAGGGAAACCGAGCCCGGCAGCGGGCAATACACCTCGGATCCTTTCCCGGGCAACGTCATCCCGGCGGATCGGATCAACCCAGTCGCCAAGGGGATTCTGTCGTACATCGCCTTGCCCAAGAGTTCCGGCCTGGTCGGCAACGTCTATGACTCGACGCTCAAGGAGCAGGCCCTCTACAACAACGCCACTTTCCGCATCGACCAGCATTTCTCGGCCAGGAACCGGATGTTCGTGCGCGGGAGCCACTACAAGCGCGACAGCACATACAACGACTATTACGGCAACGACGTCACGACCTCGAACTTCCAGTTCATTTCGTATCAGGCCGTGATCGACGACGTGCACATGATCAGCCCCACAACCGTGCTCAACGTCCGGTACGGTTACAACCGTTTCGAGCGCAACAACGGTCAGATGCCGGATTACGGATCGGATTTCGATCTGACGAGCCTGGGATTCCCCGCCGAGTACCACAACATCGTTCCCCCGGCCGACAGGCGTTTCCCCCGTCTCGACATGCCGGGAACGATGGTGGACATCGCGTTCGGCGCCGACTTCAGGCCGACCACGACCCACACTTTCGCCGCCGTCCTGAATAAGTCGCTCGCCAGGCACGCGGTGAAGGCCGGCGTGGAGATGAGAATCTACCGCGAGGACAGCCGGCCCACGGGCAACGCCACGAGCGGTTTCTACACCTTCAACAACACCTACACCAGGCAGCGTAGCTCCGGGAGCACGGACGAGGACTACGAAGGCTTGCAGGGCTACGCCTCGTTCCTACTCGGATTGCCAGCCACATCGCGGATCGATCGGCTCGTGGACTACTCCGAGTTCTCCAAGACGTGGGGCTTCTTCATCCATGACGATTGGCGCGTCAACAACAAGCTGACGTTGAACCTCGGCCTGCGCTACGAGGTCGAGACTCCCCTGACGGAGCGCCAGAACAAGAGCGTTTCCGGCTTCGACTATGAATACGTCCAACCGATTCAGGCCGCGGCTCAAGCCAAGTACGCCACCCTCAACGATCCTTCGTTGAAAGCCGCCGTCCCGCAGTTGAACGTGAAAGGCGGCCTGATGTACGCGGGCGTGGACACCGGAAAGACGCTCTACAATGCTCCGAAGGACTCGATCCTGCCGCGCTTCGGCTTCGCCTACCAGGTGGACCGCAAGACGATCATCCGAGGCGGCGTCGGGCTCTTCGCCGGGTTCCTCGGACAGCGCCGTGGCGACGTGATCACGACCGGTTATTCCCAGACGACCAACGCCGGCACCACGACCAACGCCAACGGAGCGCCGATTGCCGAGGACATCCGGACCGCGCTTCTCAACACCACGATCCTGGAGCCGAAGGGCAACTCCAACGGCCGGCAATCCAACCTCGGCCAGACCATCTCCTTCTTCAACCAGGATCCCCAGGTGTCGAAGAACCTCCGCTTTCAGATCAGCATCCAGCGCGAGCTGGCGAACGGCCTGCTCGTCGAGGCCGCCTATGTCGGCAACCGTGGATACGACATCGAGATCACGCGCAACATCAACGCCCTACCGATTCAGTACCTGAACACGGACAACTCCCGCACCGACGCGATGAATGCCAACAACACCTGGTTGACGGCCACGGTCACGAATCCGCTCGCCGGATTGCTGCCGGGATCCACTTACAACAACGCGACCATCGCCCGCGACCGGTTGCTGCGGCCGTATCCCGCGTACGGGAACATCAACACCACGAACAACGACGGCAAGTCGTGGTACGACTCCGCCCAGCTCAGCGTGCGGAAGCGTTTCTCGAAAGGCAACACGGTCGGCATCGCTTACACCTACTCGAAGTTCGAGGAGGCGACGATTTACTTGAACGATGCCGATCCGGATCCGTGCCGACAGCCCTCCGATCTGGACGTCACGCACAGAGTGGCCGTAAGCGCGATCGTCGAGCTCCCGTTCGGGAAGGGTCGCAAGATCCTGTCGAACGCGAGCGGAATCGCGAACGCCATCGTGGGCGGCTGGCAGGTTCAGGGCGTTTACACCTACCAGACCGGTTTCCCCGTTCGATTCGCGAACGACGCTTTCTGGGACGGCAGTTCCATCGCGATCGACGATCCGACGCCCGCGAAGTGGTTCAATACCGACGCCTTCACATCGAGGCTGAACGACACGACGACGAACGCGACGCCCGTCAACCACCGGCGGACGCTTCCGTACTACTTCGACGACGTCCGCGCGGATAACATCGATAACCTCGATCTGTCGCTCATCAAGGATGTCCAGCTCAGCGGCGACATCAAGCTTCAGTTGAGGGCCGAGTTCATCAACGCCCTGAATGAGCCTTATCTCGCCACGGGCAACGGGCAGATCGTCGTCAACCCGACTGCGTCCAACTTCGGGCAGATCTCTGCGTCGAACCAGCAGAACTACGCTCGCCGCGCGCAGATCGGAGTCAAGCTCCTGTTCTAGGCCGGCGGCAGTCCTCTCACCCCAAAAGGCGACGCCAAGAAGCGGAGCGAGAAGCCGGCCGCGGCCGCATTAGCGGGGCGGCGCCCACGAAGGGCGGAACGGAAGGAGTTGTTGGGTTACTCCTTCCGGAGCGGCCCGGGCCGGACGGTGCGTTTCCAGGCGGCGAGCAAGGCGCTTGAAAATGCTTTCATCTGGCTCTGATTATTCGCCACTTCGCAGGCGCCTCAATTCACGTAGCAACCATTACCAACCGAACCACCCGGCGCGGACCCGTCTGCCGGGTGATGTGGCGGGGGACGCCGGGGGCAGCGCTGGCGCCGCTTGACCCTGCCTCTTTCGGGGGCATACTTCTCTCGGCGACCACAAGACCCGGGCCGCCGCGAATCCGAGGTGAAGGCATGCAAAACAGTCTGGTCGGGATTCTTGTCGGCGTATTCGTGCTCGGCGCATGCTCGTCCCTTATAGCGTCAGACAAGCCGCGCGTGATCGTGCTGACGGACATCGAGAACGAACCCGACGACGCCCAATCGATGGTGCGGTTCCTTGCGTACTCGAATCAGTGGGACGTGGAGGCGCTGGTCGCGACCACCTCGGTTCATCAGCGGAACAAGACGGCCGCCTGGCGCCTCCGCGAGATCGTCGAAGCGTACGGCAAGGTCAGGGACAATCTCGCGCTGCACGAACCGGGTTTTCCCGAAATGCGCCGTCTCCTTTCCGTCATCAGAGAAAGCCGGCCGGCATACGGCATGGCGGCCGTCGGAGAGGGCCAAGACTCACCCGGCTCGGACATGATCATTCAAGTCGTCGATCGCGACGATGACCGGCCGGTCTGGGTGCTCGTATGGGGCGGTCCCAACTGCCTGGCCCAGGCGCTGTGGAAGATACGCGCGACACGACCCGCCGCAGTCGAGAAGCTCGTGATGAAGCTGCGTGTCTATGCCATCTCGGATCAGGACGACAGCGGGCCTTGGATCAGAAAAGAATTCCCGGGTCTCTTCTACATCGCGAGCCCGGGATTCCACGACGGCGGCGCTTACCACCACGCCACATGGAGCGGAATAAGCGGCGACAGATTTCACGGCCGATTCACCGGCGCCGATTTCAGCATCGTGGACAATCCCTGGCTCGAACAAAACATCAGCAGCAAAGGCCCGCTCGGTGCGCGGTATCCGGCCGTGAAGTACCTGATGGAAGGAGACACGCCGAGTTTCCTGTGCCTTGTCGACAACGGATTGGGCGATCCCGAGCGCCCTGACTGGGGTGGTTGGTGCGGGCGCTACGAGCTCTACACGCCGCGCGTTAGAAAATGGAACATCGAGCCGGAGACGCGGCCGTTCTGGACCGACGCCGAGGATGAAGTCTTGGGCGTCGAAGGCAACTGGCACACCAGCAACAAGGCGACGATCTGGCGCTGGCGGACGGCCTATCAGAACGATTTCGCCGCGCGCATGGACTGGACCATCAAGCCTTACGCCGAGGCGAATCATCCGCCCTCCGCCAAGCTCGACCATCCCAGCGCGCTGAACGCGAAACCCGGCGAGCGCGTCGATTTGAGCGCCGAGGGTTCAACCGATCCCGACGGCGACGCGCTCTCATACGAATGGTTCTACTACGACGAACCCGGTTCGTTCACGACGTCCAGCGCTCGCACCGGACAGCCGCTGCACATCGAGGACGCCAGCAAGGCCAAGGCTTGGTTCGTCGTGCCCGCAAGCCTCGTGCTTCGCCATGGCACGATGCACATCATCCTGGCCGTCACCGATCACGGCATGCCGCGGCTCACGCGTTACCGACGAGTGATCGTCACCGTCCAGCCCTGAGAGCCACGGCCGAAACGAGACCGGATTCCATTCTCCCTCAATCACCGTCCAGCATCCGCCCGATGCCGCCCAGAACCGAACCCTCGCCGACGCTCCGGCCGCCGGTCTTAGGCATGGCCTTGTAGATCCGGTCGGCGAGCCGGCTGAACGGAAGAGATTGAAGCCATACGCGTCCCGGACCCGTCAGGGAAACGAAGAACAGACCTTCGCCGCCGAACAACGCGGTCTTGATCCCGCCCACGAACTTGACTTCGTACCGCACGCCGGGCTGCAGAGCCACGAGACATCCCGTGTCCACGCGCAGCGTCTCGCCCGGAGCGAGATCCATGGCCTGAATCGTTCCGCCCGCATGCACGAAGGCCAGCCCGTCGCCTTCGAGGCGTTGCATGATGAAGCCTTCTCCTCCGAATAAACCGACGCCGATCTTCTTCTGGAACGCGATGCCGATCGACACGCCGTAGGCCGCGCATAGAAACGAGTCTTTCTGACAAACGAGCTGCCCTCCCGCCTGACCGAGGTCGATGGGAAGTATCTTGCCCGCGTATGGCGCGGCAAAGGCCACTCGATGGCGCTCCTTTCCTTCATTATTAAATACGGTCAGGAACAGGCTCTCCCCGGTCAGCAGGCGTTTGCCCGCGCCGAGCAGAGCACCCATGATTCCGGAAGAAGCCTGACTACCGTCGCCGAACACCGTCTCCATCCGGATGCCCTGGCTCATATACATCATGCTGCCCGCCTCGGCCACGGCGCTCTCGCCCGGATCCAGCGTCAACTCCACGAACTGCATCTCGGCCCCGATGATCTGAAAATCGATGTCGTGGGCGCGGCGCCCGGGCGGAGGAGGAACTCTGGCCGAGACGATCCGGCCGAGATGCCCGGAGAACTTGGGAACGTCCTTGAGCTGAGTCCACTCCGTCATTCCGTCGGTGTACAAAAGCGTGCTTGAATCGACGCTTCCGTTACGGATATTGGCCAGGATTTCGTCTTCCTTGACCGGACCGACTTGATGACCACCGATCGCCATGTACCAGTCTGACATTGCCTCGTCTCCTTTCATCTTCAGGTCGTCGCTGGATAGCCGGCGACATCCGGTCCATCGTCGCTCGCGAAACCCATCATGGCTCAAGCCTCGACATCCAGATCGTCCAGTCGCGCCTGGGGCACGACTTCGAAATCGAAGGCGCACCGGAGACGAGGATGAAACCCGGCCGTAACCGCCTGGACAGGCGCGGATCCAAACGCCGCCGCCCAGCCGAGCACGTCAGTGAGGGCCACCGCCTCAAACGCCTCGAAACCGCCGGCCAGGAGAACGAGAACGCGCTTCATATCGGCTCGGCGTCGATCCTTGACGATGCCGCGCTCTCCAGCCGTTGCGTCGTCTCCGCGTCAAGGCCCAGGGCGTGAGCGAGCTGAGCCAGATAGATTCTTTCGGCGCCTGAAACATCCTCGTCGGCGCGAACGATCGTGAAAGCCAGCGTGTACAAGTCCGAGCGGATCTCGGGCGCGGCTCCGGCGACGATCTCCGTCAGAGGCTTCGGGCCGGCGATCTCGCGCTCCACGATATCGGCCGCGCCCGCCGCGCGCGCATGATCGAGGATCGCGGCTCGCTCCTCTTGGGAGAGCGCGCCGTCGGCGTGCGCCGCCGAAACGGCGAGCTGTATCATACGCGCCAACGACTCGCTCATGCCGCCTGGAATCGGCAGTGGTTGAGCGGATCTGCCGTCCGGCAAGTGTGGCGCGAGATCGTTCGGCGGCGACGTTACGAATCCGCCGGACGTCGAGTCTTTTCGTCGCATCGTCTCGTAAGCGCCCCAAGCCAGTCCCGCCGCCGTGAGCAGCGTGCCGGCGGTCAAAAAAGACCTGGAACCGCCCGTGAGGAAGCGCGCGGCTCGTCGAGAGCGCTTCCTTCGCACGCCAAGGGCGCCTCTTATCAATCCGCCTAGAATCCTCTCAGCGTGCATCCGCCTCTCCTCTCGATTCCAGCGATCGTATCATCGCCGCAGACAATGAGCCGCCGTCCACAACATGCTGCTTCAATCATCGTTCATCTGCGCGTTTACAACGTTGTCGAAGAACTCCAAAATCGCGCGTTCCATTGCCGGCGTGCGACCAACGCTCGACCAAATAGGGATAAATACCCATGATTCAATGGCGTCCTGGCCGGCGTTTCAAGAAGAAACTGCGCCTGTCATACTCCGGCTCAAGCGAATTCACACAGCGACTCCACGTAAGCCTTGCTCCCGTCGCCGACCCAAGCGTCAAGCTCGCCGGGGCTCTTGAGCTGCCGCCCACGCATGCGAGGAACGACGAGAAAACGAGACTCCACCTCCGGCAGCGACGTCATGTCGCTCCAGAGCTTCTCGAACTGGACGACGGGGAAAACGTCCTCCTGGCCGTGTCCCCACCGCCTCTTCACCTCTTTAATCGTCACGTACGTAGGTAGCCGCCGCCCCACGCGCCGCACGGCCTCGGCCAGCTCGTTCTCGGATTTATCAAGATCGGCGCGTGCGAGGCCGAACAAGGCCAAAAGCGGATCGATCGCGATCCACGTCGTCATGCTGTTGTAGAAGCGCAGGCGCAGCTCGTCCTCTTCACGCGGCTGAGCAAGGCCTTCGAGCAGTCGCACGCGTCCGTTCACGCGAGCCAGTCCGCCCCCATGGTCCGACGTGCGGCGCGGAACGACCTCGAACGTGAGCGCGCCGCCCGAGGCCAGATGAAGTCCAAGCGCGGCGGGATCGACGTCGGCGCCCACGGTGTCGACGTTGTGGAGCAGGAGGGTGTCGACTCGCGGATGCTCGGCCAGAAGCCGCGCCAGCACGCCGTTCCTGATCAGATTGGGGAACTCGTACCAGTGTCCCGGAGGATTGAAACGCTGGAAAGGAAGATTGTCGGTGTAGTCGCCGCCCTCTCCCGTAACGCAAGCCCACTCTTTGAGAGCGTCGCGGATCGCGTCGCGAACTTTCTGCTTCGGTTCATCGAGAGTTTCCTGGGCGGTCTCTTCCCACAAGAAAACGAGATCGCGAACCATCGGGACGAGTCGCTGAGCGATGGAGCGGCCGGGCGAGAACAAAACGGGCCCCTGGTAACCATAACGATCGTGACGGATCAGATGACTCTCGACGGCCCCATGAGTCAGGAAGCTCGTCGACACGACGTGCGCCGGAAAGACGCCGTAACGACGCGCCAGACGCCGGGTCTTGGACAAGTGGATCTCGAGAAAGCCGCGATGACGGCCGCCAATCTCGACGAAGGTGTTCACGGCCTTGATCACGCCGGCGCCCGCGGTCCAACGGCTGCCCACGCCACCCGCCAGCGTGAGAACGGCCACGCGTCCGTCACGTATGGCCGCCTCGCCGCGCGCCGTCGCGGACGGATCGAGCCGCATGACGTCTTCGTCGCCGACGTCCTCGATGACGGTGTCCACGGACAAGCGATTGTGCGCCAGGCCGATTCTTCCCGCCTGCAAGTCGGCCCGTAACTGCTCGTGTTGCACGTGATCGAAGCCGTGCTCGCGGCGAATCCTCTCGGCCTCGGCGTCCCACGACAAACGCTCGGTCTGGGCCGCCGGCGTCGCGACCCTGAAAAGCCGCCCCACCACGGTGCGAAGCAACGCGTGCATCACGGCCGGTCGATCGAGTCGCGCGGTGAAATGATCCAGTTCGGCGCGCCGCAGATACGAGATCGTTTCAGGGTTTTCACGGACCAGACGGGCCGAATGGAGGCCATAGTAACGCGCGGGAAGCAGCGCTTCGGAGCCGCGCTCGAACCGCGCCGACGAACCGACCTGGTTGATGTGAAAGTCGTACACCACTGGATCCATGGCAAAGGGCAAAGCGTCGTCCATCTCGCCCTTGGCGGCGCGCATGATCTCGAGGATCTCATGCTGGAATGACGCGCGCCTGGACGGCGCGACGAACATGGCCATGCCTCCGCCGGACATGCCGCCGAGCATCAAAAATCCCCAGAAATCGGACGCCAGTCGCTCCCTGGCGCGCGCGATGATCGTCTCGGTGAAGGCGTTGGTGACCCACGGAATGATCGTCTTCAGAGGACCGTTCCAGTTGCGCGTCGTGCAATCGGCGAGACGGCGGACGTCTCCCGCCCGGAGACACTCGCGGATCTCGTCGAAGATCACGTGCAGCTCCTGCCGCGCGCGCCATTCGTCCTCGCCTCGGAGCAAATATTTCTCGGTCACCATCTCGAGAATCGGTCCCACGTTTTGCGCCATGCCCCCGTGCAGCAAAACGAGAGACTCGGTCAGGCGCGCGGCCGTTTCGGGATGAATCTCCGATCCGGAGAGCACATGATGCCGAGGCAGCAGGCAACCGCGGGACACGCCGAACTCCGGATCGCCCTCGCGAGCCGGAGCGCCCTCGATGAGCTTGATCCCGGGCCACAGCCCTCCCGAGTCCTGCCATCCGCCGCCCGAGCCGCCCAGCCACTCGCCGAGAATCGCCCGCGACGCGGCGAGACGACGCTCCGGCTCCTCGAGGGGACCGGATATCCGTAGCGTCTGCCCGGTCGCGCGCATGAGCACGCTGACGATCGAAGCCAGAAGATTGGTCGAGACCGCCAGGCGGGATCCCTTGGGGATGTCGTTCACTTCGGTGACCAGCTCGACGCCCATGCCGGGCCCCACGACCCGGCCCAGGATCCGACTCACCGCATGGCCGGTGCCTTCGAAAGACGGCGGGATGAGACCCGAAGCGATCACCCCCGCCTTGAGCAGGCCCAGGTGATCCTTGCCGAAATTGAAGAGGTCGTCGAGGTCGGTGACGTCCTTGGTGACGCCGAGGTCGAGGCTGGTCAAGCGCAGCAACGGCTCGGGAATCGCGCGCACGAAGGCGTTGATCGGCGGACGGGTCTCGGCGTCGCGACCGAAAAGGCCGAGATCGACGGAAACGTTGATGACCCGCGCGCCTTCCGGATAATCCATGCCGAGGAAGAAAATGTCCGACCAGCCGCTATGGCTGAGGTCCAGTCGGACAGGCGTCGCCTCGGACAGGATCGGATAGAGCAAGGATCCCGCGCCGCGATCGAGCATCTCCTCTCGAAACCGAACGGGATGATCGGCCGGATGACCGACCCGGAACATCCACTGATTGCCCTGGCTGGCGCGCACGCTGTGCCGCACCTGGGCCGCCAGCGTCTGAAACGCGCGATGGCGATACGCCTCGGCCAGGGCGCTGAAGAGACCGGCGTGCGGCCCGCGGGCCGCGATCTCCTGCCGAAAGAGCCGAATCGCCGACTCATAACGACCGGCGAGAAGATCGCAGTGACCTTCCGCGGGAACGGGACCCGCGGCGGCGATTTCGGTCGACTCCTGCAGAAAGAACCGATACGCCGCGTATAGAAAGAGCGCCGAACGCACTCCGTCATAGAGACTCACGGCCTCGCGACGGAAGCGCTCGAGCTCCTCGCAGCATCGTAGAAGAGCGCCGGCGGACATCCCGCGGCAGAGTCCGGTAAACGGCCGATCGCGCACGTCCGCGCGGCGTGAGACAATCGTGTCGATCAGCGGATTCACGCCGTTTCTCCACGGGAGGGATCGCGCATCCCGCGCGCCTCGGCGATCGTCTCGACGATCGTTGTCAGCACGGACTCCCGTTCGACTCCGGCCAGAGCCAGAGCGACTTGCGCTTGCAAGGCGCCGAAGCGGGCGCCGATGTCGTAACGACGTCCAGTGACCTCGAGCGCCAGATAGCGCTCCCGGCGCGCCAGCTCGTTGAGCGCGGGCGTGAGCTGCAGCTCGCCGCCCGACGAGGGCGATTCCCGCGCCGCATCGGCCAGGATCTCGAATACCGGCGGCGTGAGCACGTGCATGCCGAAGAAACAAAGATAATGACCGACTCTCAGACCGGGCGTTTGAAGCTCCAGCTCCGCTTGAGAGAGCGAGGGTTTCTCGCGGATACGTTCGATCTGATAAACACCCGGACGCCCGGCGATCCGCGCGCCGGTGAGCGTCCCGTATCGACCGACAAGGTGCTCGCGCGTCGCCTGAACGGCCGACACCGCGCACGAGTCGCCCTCCGCGAGACGGACGACCTGGGCGGCGCAACGGCACGCGGGATCGTGCGAGACATAGAGGTGGTCCCCGAGCAACAACAACACCGCCTCGTCCCCAGCGAATGCCCGCGCGCAAAGCACGGCATGGCCGTATCCCAGCGGCTCTTCCTGGACCGCGAAGTGAAGGCGCCGGAGCAGGTCTCCCAGGCATTCGGCCTGGCGGCGAGCCCATTCGGTGTCGCGATACTCAGTGCGGAGCGTCTGCTGCGAGGCCTCGATCTGCTCGCGGTAGCGCGGCTCGTCGCCCGGCGCGCATACCACGCATAGCTCCTCGATGCCGCTTTCAATCGCCTCCTCGGCGATGATTTGCAGGACCGGCTTGGCCAGCCCGTCACGATCGACGAGAGGCAACATGGCGCGCTGCACCGTATCGGAGGCCGGATAGGCCCGGGCGCCCCTTCCGGCGGCGGTGATCAATGCTTTTCTGACCCGCATCGGCATCTCCTGGTCTCCACACGCCGCTGGGGCGTCCCTGTTTTCTAATCGGCCCGGACCGCGAGGTCAAGCGCCGGATTGCGACCGCGCTTCGATTCCCCTTCCCGAGCCGCGCCGCCTCGATGACCTCCCGCAGGCTCCGCTCGCAACGCCCGCTTCGCCGAGAGGTTGCATCGGCACGCCATTCTTCCCTAAACTCTGACAAACGGAAAGCGACGCTCATGAAACGATTCCTCTTCCGCGTTCTGATCATCGGCCTGCTGGCGGGCGGCGTGGCCGCTATCCTCGCCTGGCCTCGTCTCAACGAAGTCGAGACGGGCCGGACGCCCGAATATCCGGACCTGCAGGTCCATGAATACGGCCGGTCCTCGCGTCACATCCTCGCCGCCGCCGAACGCACCGTCGCGAAGCTGCCGCGCTGGACGATCGTCGGCAGCGGCAGCGGCCGAGCCGGCAGCGAGATCAGGGCGGAAATGCGCGCGGCGATTCTCCCTCTGAAGCACGCCGTCACGATCCGCATCACTCGCAAGAAGGGACGAACCGTCGTGAGCGCGCGCTCGCGATCGGAACTCGGCAAGTGGGACTTCGGTCAGAACGCGCGCAACATCCGAACGTTCATGCGCGCGCTCGACGAGGAGCTGTTCCTGCCGTGAAACCGCGATGCGGCTCCATCGCGAATCCGCGTCAAGAGTTGTTCAACGCCGCTTCCGACCGCTCTCGGCCGAGCAACCAGGAGATGAGAATCCATAACGCCGCCATTCCCGTCATGATCGCCGCATCGAGCCCGCCGAGCCGCGCGAGACTCGGCAGCGCCGCCGCCAGTCTTTCTCCACCGACGGCCAGGATGAAAGGCGCCATGCCGGTCCCTTCGCTCCACTGAAGCATCGGCTGACTCCAGAGCAGGACATCGAGCGACGCCTGAAGCGCAAGCAGGCCGAGCACGAGAACGCGAGCTCGGCGTTGCACGAACACGTACAGAACCGGAAGCGCTAAAAGCGGCATGATCGGCGTCAAAAAGCGGGCCGCTGGCGACCACCCGCCGCGCCAACCATGAGTGTTCAAAAGCGGGAGCAGAATCGGGAGCACATAAACGCTCGCGATCGCCACGATCTCCAGGGTCGCGCGCGAGGCGCGCCTCCGCATGATCCGGAGCCCTGCCGGCGCCAGCAGATAAATCGGCGCCGAGAGCAGCAGGCCGTGCTCTTGATCAAAGCACAGACCGGCGGCGCGCCTGAGCGCTTCGAGCGCCTGCTC
>JAFGSN010000024.1 GCA_016934575.1 Vicinamibacteria bacterium | reverse complement strand
TGAGCGAAGCCTCGATCTGTCCATCCTGGAAAAGTAAAAGCCCGTATGGAGCCGGCACAATCTAATCAGCCGATACGAAATACTCCGAAGAACAGACCCGGTTTCATTGTATTGCAATCACCCAACCTGTCATTCTTCTAGTACTCCTCGAAGACGAGACGCGCACGCAGCTCTTCGGACGTCAAACGGCCCTCTCTCAATCCGGCCAGATCCTCGCCTCGCGCGCGAATAACGAGCGTGCGGACCGGACGCGCGGCGGGATCAAAGACGTCCGCGTTGAGGAAATCCATGACAACGACGGCCGATTCTCCGGAGGCCAGAAAGCTCAGCGGCCCGCCATGTTTAATGAAGGTTCTAGCGACGCTTTCGCGTACCTGCTCAATCACTTGTTGCGGCGATCGGTCGTCGGCGGGCCGTCCCGAATTGAACCAGTGATGCCAGGGCGGATCAGGAGGAAGAAAGATCGGATCGCCGAAAGAGGAATTATCGGTCATTGTGGGCGTGCGTCCGGCGCTGATCATGCTCTCAACTTCCAACGCCATTGCGGTCATCGAACGCTCGACTTCGCGCCGCATCATCGCCGCCGCCTGCTGAAACGCCAGCGCCTGCATCTCGGCGGCGCGCAGATCCTTCTCCTGCTCGCTCAGATTTTCGGAGCGCATGATCCGCGCCGTCGCCGTGGCCGGCGATCGTGGAGCGATCGGATGCGGGGCGACGGGCTGGCCGGGAATCGGGAGCTGTCGCGGCGGCAGGATGAAGAGCGCGCCAAGGTCCTTCACGCGATAGCTCCGGCATGCCGGAGCGCCTCCCAAAAGGCTGACGGCGCTCGGATGGCTGACCTCGAGGACGGACTGCTCGAGCGCCCTGCCGAATGATTCGACCTCGATTCGCGCGTCCTGCGCTTCCGCGAGCGCGGCGGCGATCGTGATGACGAAGCCGGCGAGGAGCGTTTTCATGGCTCCCTCCTTTGCGACGCCTGGAGCATGTAGCCCATCAGCTCGGTCGTGCGCGCCATGTCCGCCCCCGTCTTGCCGTCGAGGTATGACAGGCCTGCGGTGACGCGCGCCATGTCGTAGCGGCGCTGTCTGTCAATCGCGCTTTTCAGATCAGCCAGATGGACGCCCCGTGCCCGCATCTGACGTGTCTCGCTGTCACGGATCATTTGCTCGAATCGATTCAGAAGCGCGTCCTCCTGCAAGGCCGTCTCGGCGCGGAGCGCGGCGCGCAGCTCCTCGATCGTGCCGCTGTCGAAGGACGCGGACTTGGCGCTCGGCGCGGGAGCGCTCGGCGAGCCGATATTGGCGACGGGCTCGGATCGACCCAGGCGCACGGTCCAGGGGCCCTTGTCATACGCGACCTCGATGCCCGAGAGACCCAGCGCGCCGCCCGTGGCGAGCAGAAGCGCCGCCGCCGCCGCCAGGCGCCAGAGCGAAGCCGGGATCTCGAACGGACGGCGAAACGGACGCCGGCTGAAGCGCGGCGTTTTCCAGGCGGCGAGATGGCGCTTGACGGCATGCAATGCGGCGAGCTCCTCGCGACAAGCGGAGCACTCCGAGAGATGTTGCTCGACCTTTCGCGAGGTGTCCGCGTCGGCCTCGCCGTAGAGAACGTCAATCATCGGTTCATGGAACTCGCTGCAATCCATAACCCTTCTCCATGTTTCATATCGTCGGCGCGGGTACGGGAGCGGCGCCGCGCACGCCGTCGCGCTCGAGTCGGCGGCGCATCTGACCCAGACCGCGATACAAACGCGTCTTCACGGTGGAAATCGGCACTTCGAGCGCGGTGGCGATCTCGGCGAAAGTCATGCCCTCGTACTCCTTGAGGATGATGACTTCGCGTTGTTCCTCCGGCAGGGCCGCCACGGCGTCGGCGACGATCCGCGAGAGATCACGGGCTTCGATCATATCGAGAGCGCTCGGGCGAGCGTGCGAGGCGGCGATTTCGCCGCCTTCGGTCAGCTCTTCAAGGCTCACCCAGGTCTTGCCCTTTCGCCGGCGCATCCGGTCCCGGCAGAGATTGAGAGCGATCTGATAGAGCCAGGATGAAAAGCGGGCCTCGCCCTTGAAGCCTTTCAGGGCGCGATAGGCGCGCAAGAAGGCTTCCTGGGCAAGGTCGCGGGCGTCCTCTTCGGAGCCTGTCAAACGATAGATCGCTCCCTGGATCTTACGTTCCCACCGAAACATCAGGCTATCGAACGCGGCATAATCGCCTTGTTGAAAGGCGGCGACGAGCTCTTCGTCCTGCATTCCCATGCGCACTATCTTATATGACGAGACTCGGGCCGAGACGGTCGGCATGACGACGAGCCGGCTCAGGCGCGCGGGTGTGTCTGGCTGTAAATGCGCAGGATATGGCGCATCTGGACGTGGATGTATCGCTGAGTCGTCGAGAGGCTGGAGTGTCCCAACAGCTCCTGGATCGCCCGGAGGTCGGCGCCGCGCTCGAGCAGATGCGTGGCGAAGCTATGGCGAAGAGTGTGCGGGCTGACCCTGGCGACCAGTGCCAGTTTGCGGATTCGGGTGGCGAGCATGCGGCGCACGCTGCGATCCGTGAGCCGAGCGCCGCGCGCATTGAGGAACAGGGCGCCGCATCGAGGTCGGGTCCGTAAGCGCGCGGGCAAGTACTCTCGAAGGGCGTCCGATGCGCGACGGCCGAAGGGGACGATACGCTCCTTGTCCCCCTTTCCAAGCACCCGCACCATTCGTGAATCGAGATCCACCTCGCCCAGGTCGAGGCTGACGAGCTCGCCGCAGCGTATGCCGGCGCCGTAGAGCAGCTCGATGATCGCCTGGTCGCGCCGGTCGGCGTCGCTCTCAACGGGTAGATCCAGGATGGCGTTGATCTCCTTCTCTCCGAGATATGCGGGGATTCGGCGGTCGAGCTTCGGCGAAAGCAACGCGCGCGCCGGATTGCGCGCGAGGACGCCTTCACGGCAGAGGTATCGAAAGAACGTTCGTAGCGAGGCCAGCTTGCGGGACGTGGAGGTTTTGGCCAGGCCGCGTTCGTAGAGATGCGCGAGAAAAGCGCGCACGAGGAGATGATCGATCTCCACAGGTCGCGGCTCGCGGCCGAACTGTTCCTCGATGAAGGAGACGAACTGCGAGAGGTCCTGCTCGTAGGCACGGCGCGTGTGAGTCGATGCGTTGCGCTCCCGGGCGAGGTGAAGAAGAAAGGAGCGGATCGCGGATCGTATCGAGCGCATTCAGCTCGTGACCGGCGCGCCGCGACTTGCGGGCGACGGTTCCTCCTTCACGACATCGGCGTCAATCAGCGCGGCGAAGTCCGCCAGGCTCTCGATGGCGCGCTGTGCGACGGCCAGGCGCCGCCGACGCCTGTCACGAACGCGATTGAGAGGCTCGGGCAGAAGGCCGAAGGCGATATTCACCGGATGAAAAGCCTTTGGGTTGGATCGCGACACGTGTATCCCCAGGGCGCCAAGAGCCGTTTCGGGAGGGAACTCGAGCGGACGCCTCCCCAGAAAACGCAGGCGCGCTCCCATGCCCGCCATGAGGCCGGACGCGGCGGATTCCACGTAACCCTCGACGCCCGAGACCTGGCCGGCGACGAACAGCCCCGTTCGGCGCCGGGCCTCGAACGTCGGTTCCAGAATGCGCGGCGCGTTGATATAGGTGTTGCGGTGAATCTGACCGAAGCGAGCGAACTCGGCCCGCGCCAGCGCCGGGATCATCCGGAAGACGCGCCGCTGCTCGGGTCGCGTCAGACGCGTCTGAAAGCCCACGAGCGAATAGTGGCTTCGCGCCAGATCGTCCTGGCGAAGCTGCACGACGGCGAAGGGACGCTTGCCCGAGCGCGGATCCGTGAGTCCGACCGGTTTGAGCGGGCCGAAACGCAGCGTATCGCGCCCGCGCCGCGCCATCACCTCGATGGGAAGACATCCTTCGAAGTGGCGCTCTTCCTCGAAATCCCGCGGCGCGACGCGCTCGGCGGCCACGAGCGCGTCATGGAACGTGCGGTACTGCTCCTCGTCCAGGGGGCAGTTGACGTAATCGTCGCCGCCCTTGCCGTAGCGGGAGCCCCAGAAAGCTTTCGAGATCTCGATCGAACCGGCTTCCACGATCGGGCTGATCGCGTCGTAGAAGCAGAGGTGCGGCTCGCCGACGAAAGCGGCGACGCACGCGGCAAGCGAGTCCGATGTGAGCGGCCCGGTCGCGAGGACGACGACGGGCGCGTCGGGAATCCGCACAACCTCGCGGCGCTCGATTTCGATCAGCGGATGCGACGTCAACGTTTCCGTCACGCGACGGGCGAAGAGAGCGCGGTCGACCGCCAGCGCGCTTCCGCCTGGAACGTGGACCTCGTCGGCCACGCGCAGGATCATGGAACCTAGGCGGCGCATCTCCTCTTTGAGCAGGCCCGCGGCTTGATCGAGGGCGTTGCCGCGCAAGCTGTTCGAGCAGACCAACTCGGCGAAGTCTCCGGTGCAATGGGCGGGCGTCATCCGTTGCGGGCGCATCTCAAACAGCATGACCGGCGTGCCGCGACTGGCAATCTGCCATGCCGCCTCGCATCCGGCGAGTCCCGCGCCGACGACGATCACGCCCTTTTCCGAATCCTTGCTCATCGTCGTTCCCCGAGACCGAACCCTCGCCAATCAATATTACAGTAACGCTTTGATGAGCGCCGCCGTATGCGAACAACACAAGGTCGCAAGGATCATCACGAGAGCTTGCTCAATGTAATTCGTGGTCCATGTCATTAGTGAATTGAGGCGTTCAATGAGTCGAGTCGGCGTCTTCGGGAAGCAGGCGATAGAGCACGTCGCCTTCGGCCTCGGCGATGCGCTCGAAAGAGCGGGAGTCGTCAAAAGCGATTCGCAGAGATCGCAGGTGCGGGCTTCTCCCGACGGGAACGATGATCCATCCGACCGGAAGCCGACGTAACTGCCGCAGCGCGCGGCTGCCGTCGATAGTCGCGGGCCGGTTGTGTCTTGAAGGTTTGATCCAGTCCCGATGAATCCAACGTTCCACGCGCGCGTGCAGCCGAGGCGACATCGCGCCGGCGCCGTTGATGACGGGTCGACGATGCCGCGCCGCCCAGATCATGGCATCGCCGCGGTCGGGAGGCAGATCCAGAATCGCGAGAGAGTCGTCGGCGGGAACTCGATCATAGATCGGAGGCACTCCAGCCGGGACCTCCTTCCATTGAACGCCGGGGCCGGCGGTTTCGGCGAGGCCCAAGGCGACGGCCGCGATCCAGGCGACGGTCGGGCGGGGCATCGGAATTCGCGCGAATCCAATCCCTGCTAGAAGCGCCAGCAAGAGTCGAGCGATCGCCGCGAAGGTGTAGGGATGCAGCATGGCGTTCAGGGGCGGTATGCGGAACATGAGCGCATATGGCGCATCGATCTCCTGCGCTCCGATCTTGATAACGGGTCCGAGCGAGAGGACGACGAACAGGAAGATGGATGTGAGAAGGAAAAGCCGCCAGGGGTTCGGGCGGCGGAACAGCCCGAAAACGGCCAGGAACAGGAACGCGATGCCGGGAAAAAGACGCTGGCCGTGCGTGCCGACGAGCGGACCGTAAAGATATGTCGCGCTCGTCAGATCGCGACGCGGTTGAAACGCCTGTTCGATGGAAGCCTCGATCGGCCGTTCGATGCCCTCGTTATTCTGCAGCCATCGGAAGGCGCGGATGTAGGGCGTCAGAATCAAGGACGCCGTCAACGCGCCGAGCGCCAGGGCGCGAGCCCTGGAACGTGTGACACGGCGGATGCGTGACGAGGCGTAAACAACGGCCATCAATGAGGCCGCGACGGCATAATATCCGCTCGAAAGCGCCGTGATCGAAAACGCCAAGGCCGCCGCGAGCGCTCGAAGCCGGCCAGGTTGCTCCCATACATTGTCGAGAGCGAGAAGAAAGAGCGCCATCCATCCGATGTTGATCAAGCCAAGCTGGTAGACGTGAACGAGCTGGTGACTGCCGAAGGCGGCCAGAATGCCGACGAGCAATCCGGCGGCGCGATTCCCCGCGATGCGCCAGCCGAGACGATAAAACGCCCAACCCCCGAAAGCCAGCGTCAGGAGGACCCCGAGATTGTACAGCGCGACCGGATCCCGGATCACCATGCGAAATGGAGCGACGAGCAAGGCGGTCCCCAACGACAGGTCGGAAAGAAGGGCGGCGTGCGGCGTCGGGAAATAAATGTTGCCCTCGAACAGACGCCGTGGTTCAAGCAAATGGCCGGAGAGCCAGTCCACGGTCCATATGTAGACGTCGGGATCCGGACCGTGCAACGTATACGACGCGAGATGCCGCGCCAGCGGACGGGTTCCATACAGGGCAAGGACGACCATCAACAAACAAACGAAGCATTCGGTCAGAACGGCTCGCGGAGGTCCCGTGAGACCATGCCGGGCGAGTCTTATGGAGCGCTCAACGGCGTATTGTCGTAGCAGGGAAAGCGTCACGCGTCGTGAGCGCGTGAGCGTCACTTGACGGGCCGACTGAACCGGCATTCGGGGTTTCCGCAGAAACGCACCTTGCCCTCCTTGCGAGTCTCTTTCTCGAGCAGAAAGGCGCGGCCGCACTGGGGGCATGGCTCCGGCACCGGTCGATAGGGCGAGGTGAACGTGCAGTCGGGATAGCGCCGACAGCCGTAGAAGGAGCGTCCCCAGCGCCCTTTGCGTTCGACGATCTGACCCTGGTTGCATTCCGGACAGAGAACGCCGATGTCCACGGGTTCTTTCTTCTTGATGTACTTGCAGGCCGGATAGCTGCCGCAGGCCGCGAACAGCCCGAAACGACCGCGTCGCCAGACGAGCGGCGTGCCGCATTCGGGACAGGATTCGTCGAGTGGCGGCAGCGTCTCCACCTGAAGCTTGCCGTCCGCGCCCCGCACCAGACGTTTGGTCGATTTGCATTCAGGATAACCGACGCATGCGAGAAACGGCCCGTAACGGCCTTTCTTGAGGATCATCGGTCGTCCGTCCTTCGGGCAGACCTCCTTCGAGACGTCTTCATGCGTTTCGATCGTTTCGGGACCGTCGCCGCCCGCCATCTGACGCGTGTTCTTGCACGTCGGATAGGCGCTGCAGGCCAGGAACTTGCCGTACCGCCCCCACTTGAGAACCATGGGCGATCCGCACTT
This sequence comes from Vicinamibacteria bacterium, assembly GCA_016934575.1. Classification (GTDB taxonomy): domain Bacteria; phylum Acidobacteriota; class Vicinamibacteria; order Fen-336; family Fen-336; genus JAFGSN01. The sequence goes on along the minus strand of JAFGSN010000024.1, from coordinate 28,037 downwards.
GTCGCAGATCTCGTCGGTCTTCTCTTCCATGGCCTTGACGTCCTTCATCTCGGCCTTGGCGCGATCGAGATCGGCCTTGAACTTCGTCCAGAACTGGTTGAGCGTGTTCGGAAGGGTGTCATGCCCTTCCTCGATCTCGTCCAGCTCTTGCTCCATCGCCGCCGTGTACTCGACGTTCATGATGTCCTGGAAATGCTTGACGAGCAGATCGGTGACGAGAAAGCCCAGCTCGGTGGGGAACAGCTTGGCTTCCCGTTTTTCCATGTATTCGCGCGCCTCGATGGTCGCGATGATGGATGCGTACGTCGAGGGACGTCCGATGCCGTTCTCCTCGAGCTCCTTGACGAGACTCGCCTCGCTGAAGCGCGGCGGGGGTTGCGTGAAGTGCTGATCGGCCGCGAGCTTCTCGAGTCGGAGGGAGTCGCCCTCGGCGAGCGGCGGCAGCGTCGTTTTGGTCGCCTCGGGCTCGGTTTCTTCTCCGCCTTCGTCTCCGGATCCGCGCGCGCCGGGTTTTTCCTCGACGCTTTCCGAGTACACGGCGAGAAAACCCGGGAACTTGAGCGCCGATCCGCGCGCGCGCAGCAGATAGGGGCCGGCGGCGATCTCGGCCACGGTCTCGTCGAAGACGGCCGGCCGCATCTGGGACGCGATGAAGCGGTCCCAGACCAGCCTGTACAGCGCGAGCTCGTCCTTGGAGAGGCGTTTCTTCACGGCTTCGGGCGCGAGCGAGAGGTCGGTGGGGCGAATGGCTTCGTGCGCTTCCTGGGCGTCCTTTCTGCTCTTGTAGAGATTAGGCTTCTCCGGCAAGTGATCCGCGCCGTAGGTCGAGGCGATGTGGGCGCGGACCTGGCCGATCGCTTCGTCGGAAACTCGCGTCGAGTCCGTGCGCATGTACGTGATCAGGCCTACGCTCCCTTCAGGACCGATTTCCACGCCTTCGTACAGCCGTTGCGCGACCTGCATGGTCTTCTTGACCGTGAAGCGCAGCTTCTTGAAGGCTTCCTGTTGCAGCTTGGACGTGATGAAAGGCGGAATGGGATTTCGACGGCGTTCCCGGCGGAAGACCTTGCCGACGACATACGAGGCTTCCTTCAGTTCGGCCTGCACGAGCGACGCTTGCTCCGCGTTGTCGATCTCGATGTTGCGGCCGTTTTTCTTGACCAGATTGGCGCCGAAAACCGGGGGTTCTCCGGCCGCGAGCTGGGCGGCGATCGTCCAGTATTCCTCGGCCACGAACGCGCGGATCTGAAGCTCGCGGTCGCAGATGAGCCTGAGCGCGACGGACTGCACCCGGCCGGCCGAGAGGCCGCGTCTCACTTTTACCCAGAGAATGGGACTCACGCGATATCCGACGAGGCGATCGAGGATTCGGCGCGCCTGCTGAGCGTCGATCTTGCGCATGTCCAGCTTGCCGGCATTGCGGAAGGCCTGCTCGACGGCTCGTTTGGTGATCTCGTTGAAGGCGACGCGTTTGACCTTCTTGCGCTCGCGCGCGGTGAGCTCCTGGGCGAGGTGCCAGCAGATGGCCTCGCCTTCGCGGTCGGGGTCGGCGGCGAGATAGATCGATGACGCCTCGCGCGCCGCTCGCTTGATCTCATCGAGCACCTTCTTGCGCGTCGCCAGAACCTCATACTGGGGGGAGAAGCCGTTCTCGATCTCCACGCCGAGGCTTTTCTTGGGCAAATCGCGAACGTGACCCATCGACGCCTTGACCGTGAAATCCCGTCCAAGGTAACGGGTAATGGTTTTCGCCTTGGCGGGAGACTCGACGATGACGAGATTCTTGGGCACCCGATTCTTAACTCCTGAGGAAGAGGGGTCCGGGGAGCCGGCGTACGCGATCGCCGATCTCGAGCTCAGTCAGGCGGCGCAGGATCGCGGAAGCCGGCCATCCGCTGCGCTTCTGCAAATCCTCGATCGAGGACGGCTGATCGGGGCGCATAGCCTGCAAGAGTTCGTCTTGAATGACCTCGGAGCGTCCCATCGACAAGCCATCCTTCGTTAGTTTAAGGCCCAGCTCCGCGGCGACGTCCGCCGCGTCACGGACCAGAGCCGCGCCGTCACGAATGAGCTGATTCGCGCCCTCTGAGCCTCCGTCACCCGGCCAGCCGGGAACCGCGTAGACGTCGCGGCCTTCCTCGAGGGCCAGACGCGCCGTGACAAGCGCGCCGCTTCGCGTCCCGGCCTCGATGACAACCACGGCGCGCGACCACCCGGCAATAATACGATTACGACGCGGGAAGTTGGCAGGATAGGGCGGGACGCCGAAGGCATACTCAGTGACGACGGCCCCGCCGGCGTCGATGATTGCCCTGGAAAGGTCCTTATTTTCAGGCGGATAGAGACGATCCAGCCCGGAGCCGAGAATGGCGATCGTGCGCCCATGAACGTCCAGCGCGCCCCGATGCGCGGCGGAATCGATGCCGCGCGCTAGCCCTGAAACGACCGTCAACCCTTCGCGAGCGAGATCGCCAGCCATGCATCGCGCCAGGGCCAGGCCGCGCGACGTCGCACGACGGGAACCCACGATCGAGACGTAATCGTCATTTCGCGATTCCGAAAGAGAGCCTCGGATATAAAGGACGGCCGGTGGATCGTAGATCTCTCGAACCAGGGGCGGATAATCGGACGCATCGAAGCTCAGGATCCGAACGCCAAGGGTTCGGGCGCGAGCCTGCTCAGTCTCGGCGAGACGCGCGGCATCGCCCGATCGAAGCGAAGCGATTGACACGGGCGACAGCACGTCCGTATGCTCGCCGGGATGCGCCAGGACGTCTTCCAGGGGCATGCGTACGCGTAACGCCCTGATCGTCCGGGCATTGACTCCCGATGCACAGGCAAGCGTGAGAAACGGATCGGTTCCCGGCAAAAAACCCTCCGCGCCAAAGGTCACTCATTTTAGGGGCAGACCCCAGTCTGTCAAGGTCCGCCCTGTTGGTTTTTCTGGGCCGCCGTCACTTTTCGTCTGATTTCGGAAATAATTCCTAGAGGCGTCTCTCTTGCCATATGCTCAGTGCGGGGATTAACATCATGACTGTGAGTTTTTTCAAGAAGGGCGTGGCTGTCCTTTCAACCATCGGTTTCTTCTGGCTCGCGAACGGTTTCGCCGACGCTTCGCCGGCCTCTGAACAGGTTCGTTTCGGCGTCATGGTCGCGAAGCGCGGCTTGTGGTCCGAGGCTCGCTTTCGATTCGAGAGAGCGATCGCTCTCGATCCCGAATACGCCGCGGCGCATAACAACCTGGCCGTGGCGCTGGAGCAGATCGGCGATTTCGACGGCGCGCGTCAGGCTTACCAGAAAGCTCTCGATCTCAAGCCGAAAGATAAGAATATCCGGCAGAACTTCGAGCTATACCAAGATGCCGATCAGAAGCGTCAGCGAGAAAGCGACGACCGGGGATCGAAGAAAGATGCGTCGTAGCCTCGTCTCGACGCTGATCCTGACCGTCATGGGCACGGCCTGCGCGCCGGTCGTCGAGGTCCCCATCGAATCTCCCTTACGTTCCAGGATCGATATGCGCGCTTTCAGTCGCATGCTGGTCGGCGGATTCGCGACCGAGCCCAGCGACATCGATATCGACGTCGAGGGCGAGACCATTCGTTTGCTGCAGAACCAGTTGCGGGCGCAGAGCCGGCTGCGGGTCTTCGTGATCGACCGCTCGCCCCTGCAAGCCGAGATCGCGCGGGCGGCGGAGGCGGGCATCGAGGGTCCGGCCGATCGCGAGCGCCAGATCGCCGACGTCGACGCCGTCCTCGATGACGCGGCGTTCTGGCGGCGAGTCGGCGAGGAGTATCAGCAGCCGCTCATCATCGCCGGCAAGCTCGGTTTCGTGTCGCATGATCAACCGGGCTTTCGCGCCGACGAGAGGGTGGTGAGCGACCGATACGGCATGCCGCGCCTCGTCCGCGGCAATCGCTACGCCGCCCGCAAGGGCTTCAGCTTGACGGCGCAGTTCCATTTCATCGACGGCCGAAACGGCGAGACGATGCATAAGGAGAAATACACCGAGGAAGTCTTCTATGGCGAGGAACAGAAGGTCTCGCCGCTTTCGTCGTATTTCGAGCTGATGGACCGCCTTCTGCCCAACGTCCTCGGCGTCGTCTCCACGCGCAAGATCCAGAGCACGCGCGTTCTCATGGAGTAGGTTCCGCATGAAATCACGCTCAATCACGTCCTCGACGGCGCGAGCGATCACGGTCGCCTTCATGGGGAGCCTTCTGTGCTGCTCGTCGGCGCAGGCTCAATTCATTCCCTATTACGGGAAGAACAAGGTCAAATACGACGCCTTTTCATGGCGGATTTATCGATCCCCGCACTTCGAGATCTATTACTATCCCGAGTTCGAGCAACACCTCGCGCGCATCGCCTCTTACGCCGAAAGCTCCTATGCGAAGATATCCCGGACGCTCAAACACTCGCTTCAGTCCCCCATCCCGCTCGTTCTCTATAAAACGCACTCGGAGTTCGAACAGACCAGCATATTTCCGTCTTTCGTCCCGGAAGGCGTTCAGGCCTTCGCCGAGCCGACCCGCGCCCGCATGGTGCTGCCGATCGACGAGGCGCCCGATCGTCTGAACGGTCTGATCGCCCACGAGATGACGCATGTCTTCGCGTTCGACCTCATCCCGCGCGGGTTCATGAAGGCCGGCGTTCCGCTCTGGGTCGACGAAGGACTCGCCGAGTTCATTCGCGGCGAGTGGGAACCCCTCGACCTGATGATGATCCGCGAGGCGGCGGTCAGCGACCAGGTGCCGCGCATCTCGCGTTTCGAGGGTTACGGAAACAGCGGCAACGCTCGCTTCGTCTACAACCTGGGGCATGCGGCCTTTGATTTCATCGAGGCGCGTTTCGGGAAGGAGGGGATTCGCCAGTTCCTCTACGCCATGCGGAAGGGAGTGATCGACGGCAGTATCAACAACAACATCTACGAGCAATCCTTCAAGATGGAGGCGCGCGAGTTCGACGTCGCCTTCGAGAAGTGGCTCATGGAGCGATTCAAACCCCATCGCGACAAGGAGCGGCCGAACGACTATGGAAAGGACCTCTCGCCCGATTCAGAGAAAACATCCTTCACGCAGGTGTTCGCGTTCAGTCCCAGCCCGTCGGGCGAGCTCATTGCGGCGCTCACCGGCAACCGCGCCGACGGCGAGGCGGATCTCGTGCTGCTCTCCGCGCGGGATGGACGCGTGGTCCGGAATCTGACGGGCGGTTATACCGACAGGTACGAGAGCATCACGTGGAGCGACGGCTACGTCGCCGGACGTTCGATATCTTTTGATCCCAACGGCGATCATGTGGCGTTTTTCGCCCGCACGGGCAAGGGCCGCAGTCTTCTTCTCGCTCCGGTCACCAGTCGGCGCCGTCCGAAGCGGATCAAGATTCCTCTCGACCTCCCGCAATCGCCCGCCCTGCTGCCCGATGGCCGCGGCGTCGTGTTCGCCGGACTCAAGGACGGCGTCTCGGACCTTTACCTCATGGATCTCAAGACTCACGCGCTCACCAATCTAACCCGGGACGATTTCCGCGACTCCGATCCGCAGGTTTCTCCGGATGGACGGCTTGTGGCCTACACGCGCCGAATCAGCGGCCATGACAAGATTTTTGCCTTCCCGCTTGCCGATCCCTCCCGTAAAACCCAGTTGACCTTCGGCGCGCATGACGACATGGCGCCGTCATTTTCACGCGACGGCAAGCTCATTTACTTCTCTTCCAACGAGGACGACGAGATACTCAACATTCGCAGTCTGGATCTCACCACGGGCGTGATTCGTCAGCTCACGGACGCGTTGGGCGGCAACTGCGCTCCGGCGATTCTCGCGGGAGCGGAAGGGGATCGAGTGGGATTCATCGCCTACTCCAAGGGGGAGTTTCGACTCCATGCGATCGATCCCGACCGGACCGTCAGGGAAGTCGATCAATCGATCGACGCCCGACAGGAGGAGTCGATCGATTTCGAGCCCGACCTGGTCCATCACGTGATCACCGAGAACAAGCGCGGCAAGCGTCCGTTCGAGAAGTTCGTGCTTGAATCCCGTCCGCCCATTGACGTCGGCGTGACCTCGGGCGGAGATTTCTTCGGAGGCAGCCAGATCGCGCTGGCGGACGTTCTGTCCGAGAAGAGCCTGGTCCTCACGGCCATGTCCGAGCGCGAGTTCCGCAGTTACTTCGCCACCTTCGTCGACCTGTCGCGTCGTTTCTACTGGGGCGCGAGCGTCTATGACAACACGGTCTGGGGCTACGCCGATCCGTACGGGTACTACAGTTACGATTACAGCTATTCCCGCAGCGGAGCGGTCGCGACACGCCGCGTCACCGGGGCCTCGTTGCTCGGCCAGTACCCGCTCGACAAGATGCGCCGCCTCGAGCTCTCGGCGGGCGTCGAGCGCGAGAGGGACGCTTACCTCAACGACGAAGTCAAGGACTTCCTGCAACAGCAGGCTGATGCCCTCGGCGTCGGACTTTTTCTGAACAATGGGACCAGTCTGCCGTTATCCTTGAACTTCGTCTCGGAGACGACGCGCTTTCGCGAGTTCGGGCCGCTCGAAGGCAGCTCGATCGCATGCGGCGTGCTCGTAGCGCCGGGTTGGGGCGAGATGCTCTCGCGCGTCACTCTCAACGTGGATCTCAGAAGATACTTGCGCTTGACTCCGACGACGGTTTTCGCGTTGCGATTCCATGGCTTCCGCTCGACGGGCGACAATCCCGACTACTTTTTCTACGGGGGGAACATGGAGCTGCGCGGATATGACTACCGTATTTTCAGCGGCAATGAGGGCTTTTTCGCCAACGCCGAGTTGCGCTTGCCTCTGATTCACGTCATGGCGACTCCGATCGGCTTGCTCGGCCCGGTGCGGGGAACGGTGTTCGCCGGAGTTGGAGGCGCTCGCTGGAAGGACCAAAAGTACGTGTTCGGCTCGAGCCGATCCGGGTATTCATACATCAATGACCCCGTGTATGGGGAGCCCGTATCCGGGTTTCATCTGGTCAATGGGCGGGCCTCTTATGGGCTGGGATTCCAGGTTTTCATGTTCGGCTACCCATTGCACTTCGATTGGAGCAAGCTCACCGATCTCAAGGTGGTTTCGAACAAGTCGTATTTCAAGTTTTGGATCGGTTACGATTTTTGACGCACGTCTCGTGGCCACGACGTCGGTTTTCTCGACGCCGCATCGACGATTGATATCGGGTTGGAGATGGGCGAGGGCGATGTCGTGTTCGCTGACGGCATCGAAACGGTCGCGTGGTCGTTGTGTGAACGTGATCGCGCCCCGTCCGCTTGGCGGCTGACGCGTGATTGGGTTTCAAGGCAGGACACCGGCTCGCGCACGGCCCTCAATGTTTGGGCGATGCTTGTCGCTGTTTGACCATCCGAGACGATCGTGAAATAATCAGTGGTTTGACGGCGAAGATTCATTTCGAAGAGGAGGTTGCGCCGTGTACGCAATTATCAGAACCGGCGGCAAGCAGTACCGAGTAGAGCCCGGCGAGACAGTTTGCGTCGAAAAGCTCGCCGCGGACCAGGGCGCCAGCGTCAAGATCGACGACGTGCTCCTGGTTTCCAATGAAGGGGACGTGCGTGTCGGAAATCCGTGTTTATCCGGCGTATCGGTTCTGGGCACCATCGTCGATCAGGGGCGCGGCCGAAAGATCCGGGTTTTCAAGTACAAGCATCGCAAGCACTACCGACGCACGCGCGGACACCGGCAGAGCTACACCGCGTTACGAATCGATTCGATCGAGGCGTGACGGTCCGGTTCGAGCAATCTTCAATCCGAATAGTCGAGGTGATCGGGCATGGCGCACAAGAAGGGTCAAGGATCGAGCCGTAACGGACGCGATAGCAATAGCCAGCGCCTGGGCGTGAAGCGCTTCGGCGGCGAGCGCGTGCGCGGCGGGACCATCATTCTCCGCCAGCACGGCACGCGCTGGAAGCCGGGGCAGTTTGTGGGCGTCGGCCGGGATTTCACGCTTTTCGCCCTGGTCGACGGCAACGTCCTTTTCGAGAATCGCGGGACGCGCGGTGTGCGTGTCAGCGTCGTTCCCGCCGTCACAACCTAGGACGACGCGCTGTCATCGCGGCCCGGTGAAGATGTTCATCGATCGGGTCAAGGTTTTCGTCAAAGCCGGAGACGGAGGACGCGGCTGCGTGAGCTTTCGCCGTGAGGCCTTCGTGCCGCGAGGCGGACCGAGCGGCGGCAACGGCGGTCGCGGCGGAGACGTCTATCTCCGGGCCGCTTCCGATCAGAACACTCTGCTCTCCCTGCGCTTCAACGTCGAGTTTCGAGCCCAGCGCGGCGGGCATGGCGGGTCGAACAACCGCACCGGCCGCGATGGCGAGCCTTTGTTCATCGACGTGCCCGCCGGAACAATCGCCTTCGACGAGGCCGTCAACGAGTCGCCGCTTGGCGAAGTCGTGCGCGCGGGCGAGAAGCTTCTCGTCGCGAGCGGAGGACGGGGCGGCCGCGGCAACCGATCCTTTCTGTCGAATCGCAACCGGGCTCCGCGCGAAGCCCAGCCCGGCGAACCGGGCCAGGAGCGCCTGCTGCGACTCGAGTTGCGGCTGCTCGCGGACGTCGGGTTGCTCGGATATCCGAACGCGGGCAAGTCGACCCTGCTCGCGCGACTGTCGGCGGCGCGTCCGAGGATCGATTCCTTCCCCTTCACGACGCTGACGCCGGTGCTCGGCGTCGTGGAGGAAGCGGATCGCTCTTTCATCATGGCCGATATTCCCGGCATCATCGAGGGCGCCCATCGCGGCCAAGGATTGGGCCTGCAGTTTCTGCGTCATGTCGAAAGGACGCGCGTTTTGCTGCATGTCGTCGATGCCTCGGGCACGAGCGGTCGCGACGCCGCGTCGGACCTGCGAACGGTGCTCGATGAAGTGCGCGCTTATGATCCGACTCTCGTGGATCGACCGCAGACTGTCGCCGCGTCCAAGCGCGACATCGTCACGACGCCGGATCCTCTTCCGGCGCTGATTCGCGAGGCGCGCCGCGCCGGTCTTGAAGTGACCCCGATCTCCGCCCTCACGGGCGACGGACTGCCGTGCCTCACTCGCCGCTTGATGGGACTGCTCGAGAAGACGCCGCCTGCCATGAACGAGGCACGGAGATGAAAATCGGCGTGATGGGAGGCAGCTTCGACCCTATTCATCTGGGCCACTTGCGCGCGGCCGAGATGGCGCGCGAAGCGCTCGAAATCTCGCGCGTGCTTTTCGTGCCGGTCGGGCGTCCCCCACATCGTTCGCTCCCTCTGGGCTCGGATCTGGATCGCTTCGCGATGGTTTGCCTCGCGATCCAGGGCCATGAGCGTTTTCAGGCCTCGGACGTCGAGCTTGTGCGCGCAGGCCCGAGTTACACGATCGAGACGGTCTCTATCCTGTCGCGGCGGCATTCCGATGCGACGCTGATCCTGATCGTCGGCAGCGACGCTTTCGCCGAGGTGCGCGCGTGGAAGGATTTCGATCATCTCGTTTCGCTATGCCGCGTCGCCGTCGTCAGCCGACCGGATTCGGAAATGGAGGAAGTCGCGCCGACCGCGTCATGGTTTTTGCCTGTTCCGGGCGAGGGGCTGCCGATCTCATCGACGATGGTGCGAACGTCGCTGAAGGAAGGCCGGAGCATTCGATATCTGGTTCCGGACCCTGTGGCGGCGCACATTGAAAAACGGGGGCTCTATCGATGAGCGTCTCGAAGCGACGGGCCCAGACCGTGCCGGAAACGATTAAAGAAACGTTGAAAGCGGCGGGCGACAAGCAAGCCGGGGATCTGGTCGTGCTCGACCTCCGCGACGTCGCCGCCTTCACCGACTTCTTCGTGCTCGCCACCGGCGCGAACCAGAAGCAGCTTGTCGCCATCGTCGATGCGATCATGGAATCGTTGCGCCGGCTGCACATGCGGCCGGATCACATCGAGGGCTATCCGCGTCAAGAGTGGATTTTGCTCGACTACGGTTCGTTCGTCGTCCATGTTTTCACGCCGAGAACGCGCGGTTTCTACGATCTCGAGCGGCTGTGGGGCGGAGCGGGGCGCATGGAGATCAACCCGTGACGACCGACAACTCCGATCCGCGCGCCGACATCGTCGCGCAATCGCCGGCCATGATCGAATTGCTGCGCCTCGTGGCGCGGCTCGCGCAAACCCGATCCTCGGTGTTGATCGAAGGTGAAAGCGGCGCCGGCAAAGACCTGATCGCTCATCTGCTTCATTACGATGGGTCGCGCAAGACGGGTCCGTTCATCAAGGTGCACTGCCCTTCTATCCCCGAGGATCTGCTCGAGTCCGAGCTTTTCGGCCACGAGCCGGGCGCCTTCACCGACGCACGACAGACGAAGCTCGGCAAGATCGAGATGGCGGACGGCGGGACGCTCTACTTCGATCAGGTGCAGGATCTCAGCCCGGCTCTCCAGGCGAAGCTGTTACGCGTGGTTGAAGAGCGGCGCTTCGAGCGGCTGGGCGGCACTCGCACGATCGAGGTGGACGTGCGCTTCGTTTCCTCATGCAACGTCGATTTGCGCGCGGCCGTGGCGTCCGGCCACTTCCGCGAAGACCTCTATCATCGATTGCGCGTGGTTCCTCTCGCCGTCGCGCCTCTGCGCGAACGCCGCGAGGACATCCAGCCGCTGGCCGAGCTGTTTTTCCGCAGGGAGCTGGAACGAAACGCCACGCCGGCGCGGGCGCTGGCGCCGGAAACAATGACGGTGCTCCGCGATTATCACTGGCCGGGAAACGTGCGCGAGCTGCGTTCCGTCGTGGAGCGCGCCTCGCTCGTCACGACCGTGGAGCAGGTGCCGGTCTCGGCGCTTCCGGCCCACGTCGTGGAGTGTCCGCAAAATCTCTGGATGGGGCGCGAGCGGCTCCCCTCTCTGCGAGAGGTGGAGGAAGCTTATGTCCGTCACGTTCTCGATCGGGTGGGGCACAGTCAGACGCGAGCGGCGGCGGTCCTGGGAATCAGCCGCAAGGCCCTCTGGGAGAAAAGACGCCGTTACGGCATGCCATGGAAACGGAAGGGACGGACGCCGAAGGAAGGCGGCGATTAAACGCGGTCACGGGTCGGACGGCGCGCCGTCACGATTGCATAACAAGGTGAAAAAAGAATGGATCAGAAAAAACAAAAGGCGTTCCGCGAACAGCTCCTGGCCAAGAAGCGGGAGATTCTCGACGCATTCAACAAGAACAAAAATTACGGCAAGGAGGCCGACTTGGAGGGCGCGCAGGACATCGCCGACAAGGCCACCAGCTCCTATACCAAGGAGTTTCTCTTCAGCCTGTCCAACTCCGAACGCGATCTCCTGCAACAGGTGGATGAAGCGCTGTCGCGCATCGAGTCCGGCAAGTTCGGCATATGCGTGGCCTGCGAGGACGCGATCGAGCGCAAACGTCTCGAGGCCGTGCCCTGGGCGCGCCATTGCCTGACATGCCAGGAAAAATCGGAACAGGGACTGCTCTGATCGCGCGCTCGACCGTGAGACTCGTGACGCTCGCAATCCTCGCCAATGCAGGCTTGGTCGAACCTTTGCTGGCGGCCGTTTTCCCCGCTCGCTGCGTCGAATGCCGCTCGTGGCTCGCGCGGCCGACGCGCGGGCCGCTTTGCGAGGCCTGCTGGCTGGCGCTTCCGCGGCATGCGTCCCCGCTGTGCCGCTGCGGGCATGTTCTGCCGCCGGGGCTCGCCGGGCCGTGCGGACGTTGTCGTCGCGGGCTCACCGAGTTCGAGGCCGGCGCCAGCATAGGTCCTTACGAGGGCGGTCTGCGAACGCTCGTTCACGAGCTCAAATTCAGGGGTCGCCGGCGTGTGGCGAGCCGGCTGGCCGAGGTGTGCCTGGAGATCCCCGCCGTCTCCGCGCTGCTCGCGTCCAGGCCGATCGTTGTTCCGGTCCCTCTGCATGGTCGGCGTCTGCGAGAGCGGGGTTACAATCAGTCCGCCTTGATCGCTGGCGCTCTGGCTCGACGCGCCGGCCTTTCTTGCGTTTCCGGCGCCCTCGAACGTCGTCGATGGACGCCGCCTCAAACGGGTTTGTCCGCCGCGGCTCGTCGTGCGAACGTTGCCGGCGCGTTCGTCGTGCGACAGCCTGCGGCCGTCGCCGGACGCACGGTTATACTGGTCGACGATGTCTACACGACCGGCGCCACCATACGCGCTTGCGCGCGGGCGTTGCGTGACGCGAACGCTCGCGAGGTTCGCGTGCTGACGATAGCGCGCGTGACTTGAGATCGACCTCGAAGGAAAGGAACGTCATGCGAAGCTCTCTCGCCTTTTGGACACGAATGCTTCTGGGTGTTTCGACCGCGTTCGGCGTGATCGTGGCACCGCCCCGAGCCGAAGCGTGGGGGCTCGGCGCGTATCGAAAGGTGCACGCGCGAGCCGTACGCACATTGCCGAAGAACATGCGCCGTTTTTTCGAGCGTCACCGGCTCGAAATGCCGACCAACGCTCCCGATGGAAACGTCGCGCCGGAGGGCGTGGAACGGCGTTTCGCGATCGATCGTTACGATCGTTTTCCGTTCATGGACTTCCCGGTCGATGAAAGCGCCTTCAAGCAACGTCATGGCGCCAATGAAGTCGCCGCGGGACGTCTGCCATGGCTCGTCCAGGAGTCGTTTGCCCGCCTCGTCGCGGCCTATCGTGCGAACGACAAACACGCCATCTTGAACGAAGCCGACGTCCTGGCTTCCTGTATCGCCGACCTGCACAATCCCCTGGCGCTCACCGAGAATCATGACGGACAGCGCACGCGGCAGGACGGAGTGTGGGTTCGTTTCGCCGTTCGCCTTCCCGATGCGCTGGCGGACGATCTCGACCTCAAGGCCGACGTCGCTCACCTCATCGAGGATCCCAACTCCCATGTCTTCACCATGATTCGCGGAAGCTACATCTGGCTCGACAATCTGCTTCATGAGGAGGAGATCGCGGCTCGCAACCGTACGGGTTACACGAATCTTTATTATGAGGAGCTCGAGCGACGCGTGAAGGGCATGATCGAGTCGCAGCTCGCGATCGCCGCGGGCCACGCCGGCAGCTATTGGTATACCGCGTGGATTCGCGCGGGACGTCCGGATCTGGACGCGGCCAATTGACGTCGCGACGCGATCGTACCGCTCTTCGTGTCATGTCTCGGCACCGATCGCGCGTGTAACACGATCGGAACGCGGACGCCCTCGAAAAGGACCGCGGGCGGACGTGCACGGAAGAAGCGGACGAGCGGACCACCGCCGATCGCGGGTCATGCCGGTTTGGCGTCGGCTAACGGCCGCGCTAGGATTTGAAGGGGTTTGTCGCGCGCTCGCTTCATGCCATGACTTCTCCGCCGCAGTCCGCGTCGCTTGACGACGTCGTTCTCGTCGGGCGTTGTCTTCGACAAGACGACAACGCCTGGGAGCTGATCGTCGCGCGTTACAAAAAGCGCGTCTTGCACATGGCATACAAGTTCACTGGACGGCATGACGCGGCCGAAGATTTAATGCAAGAGATCTTCTTGCGGGTATTCAACGGACTCGCGCGCTTCGATCAGAACGCGAGCTTCTCCGCCTGGCTGATGTCCGTCGCCCGCCATCACTGCATCGACAACTATCGCGCCAGAAAACGCGCTCGCGAGGTGTCTCTCGAAGACCAAGCCGAGCTTCGAGCGACGGAATCGGCGGCTAGCCCGTTTCGCCGGCTGGAGGAGCGGGATCGCCGGGAGATTTTGCGCGAAGCGCTCTCTCGCATGCCGGAGAAGCTGAGGCAGGTGATTATCCTGCGAGATCTCATGGAGCTTTCATACGAGGAGATCGGCTCGCGACTCGGTCTGCCGGAAGGCACGTTGAAAAGTCGCCTGAGCCGCGGGCGTTCGGCGCTGGCGCGCCGGTTGTTGACGCCGAAACGCAAGGAGCGTCCGCGCGCGACGTCCGCGTGCGGGATCGCGGCATCGGCTCGAAGGAGAAGCGTCAATGGAGCTTGATATCGTCGAACGTGAAGGCGTATGGATCGTTCGTGTTCGGGAGGCGCGGCTGACGTATCCCGTTCTTTCCGCCTTCTTCGACAGAATGCGGGATCTCGTGGATGGCGGGGCGTCGCGGTTGCTCCTGGATCTCGGAACCGTGACCTACATGGACAGCGCCGCGATCGGGTGCATCATGGACATTCACCGCCTCTTGCGCGAGCGGAAGGGCGCCTTGCGCATCTGCAAGCTTGCCGCGCGCGTGGCGACGATGCTCTCCATGACCGGCGTCGATCGAGTCGTGGGCGTGCATGAAACCGACGAGGATGCGTTGAGCGCCTTCGGCCAGGACGCCTCGTGGCCCGACGCAAATTCGTCGGCGAATGGAGCGTGAGGCATGAGCACGATACGCCTGACGACGGGACTCGATATCTCGCTCGACGGCGACTTGCTCGCGGTCATCGAAGCCCTGTACCATGAAGTGACGCTCAAGCGGTCTTTCGGCGCGTCGTTCGAGGATATGATGCGCGAGATCCGCGGGATCATCGATCAGATGAGTGAGGACGACTGTAAGCGCTATCTCGTCGAGAGTCTGTTTCTCAACACCGTGACTTACGAGAACGAACGGCTGGGCTCGTACGCGAACCGGCTCACGGCGAAAAAGAAAAAGCAGCGGAGTCGGGCGACAGGAGGCTGACATGAAGCGATTTTTTCTAGTGTTGATGTCGATTATTCTCGTTTCGCCCGTCATCGCCTCGGGCAAGGACCATGCCAAGAACGACGGAAAGGCCAAGGTTCAAGGTCCTCGAATCTTGGTCGAGCCGGAAGCTTTTGATTTCGGGCGAGTTCTTCAGAGCAAGACGCTCTCGAAGACTTTCCAGATCAAGAACGTGGGCGATCTAGATCTAGTTCTCGAAAGGCCGGCCACGTCATGCGGCTGCACCGCGGCTCTTGTGGAAGAGAAGGTCGTGACGCCCGGCGCCTCCGTGACGCTTGAAGTGCAGCTCACGACGCCAAGCAGGCCGGGTTTCGTCGAGAAGCGCGTTTTCCTTCGATCGAACGATTCCACGCAGCCGACGGCTCAGGTCCGTGTCGCTGCCACCGTAACGGGCAAATAGTGGCGATTCCGGCGCGGGCCGGCGCCGACTCATGCGCGCATGTCGACGTCGAATCAACGCCGAATGTCAACGCGGCTCTATTCCAATTTCCGTCGGATGTTTCCCGGCTCGCTATCAGGCCGTCGAGGATTGGGCGGCAAGACTCGGTTGGGGACCGATTTCCAGATGGGGTTGGTGCGGCTGCGTTACCAGCGCCCAGGCTTCAGGCGTCTGGAGCAGCTTGTGAGCCAGCGCCGCATGGAGAGCATGGCCGGCGCGCAGAGCTTCGAGATGGCCGGCGATGGGCCGGCCCACGAGCGCGAGGTCTCCGATGGCGTCAAGCATCTTGTGGCGCACGAACTCATCCTCGAAGCGCAGCTTGTTGAGGAAGCCGCTTTCTCCGATGACCACGGCGTTCTCCAGGCTGCCGCCCAGCGCCAAGCCGGCGCGACGAAGCGCCTCGACCTCGCGCATGAATCCGAACGTTCGCGCCGGAGCGATCTCATCCGCGAACGACTCTGACGTGACTTTAAACGTCCGCGTTTGATGGCGCAGAAGCGGGTGGTCGAAACCGATGGTGTATTTCACGCTGAAGCCTTCTCCGGGAAGCAATCGGACGAATTTCGTTCCGCGGACGATTTCGACGGGTTCGAGGACCTTGAGGTACTGACGTACGATCGGCAACGGACGCAGACCTGCTTCATGAAGAAGGATGACGAACGGGGCGGCGCTGCCATCGAGGATCGGAACCTCGGGTCCATTCACTTCAACCAGAGCGTCGTCAACGCCGAGGGCATGGAGCGCCGAAAGAACGTGCTCGACCGTGCTGATGCTCACCCCCTGACGCTGGAGGGTCGTGGCGTGATCGAAATACGCCAGGCTTTCCAGCGAGGCCGGTATCTCCACGCCCACGTCCTTGCGGAAAAATCGGATTCCGGATTCGGCGGAGGCAGGCTTGAGAAGGAGTTGGACGGGACGTCCTGTATGCAGCCCGATGCCCGTGCAGCCAACCTCACGCTTCAGTGTTCGGCGATATGGCATGAAATCTCGTTTTCACCCCGTGGCATATAAAAAACATCTGCAATGATGGTGCCAGGGCGACTCTTGTCTATTCCATTGCTATTCAAGGCGTTACGGTGTTTCTATGAGAGGCATTGGCGTATTTGACACATACCTTGAAAGCACATTGTGGCCATCAAGCCACAGATCGCTTTAGTGGGCCTGGAAGGATTCGAACCTTCGACTATCCGGTTATGAGCCGGGCGTTCTAGCCACTGAACTACAGGCCCGGACAAGATTAGCACGATCGATTTGGATGTGGGTTGTTCCCTTTTCATGACGCGCGCTTTCTGCGATTCGCGGGCGTCTCGTGTGACCCAGGCGTTATCATTAGATCGTTACGACGAAGCGGGAGGATCTCATGGCACTTGTGGAAGGGCGTGCGTTTTACTGGGCGCTTCTCTTGCTCGTCTCGGTTGTGACGATGGCGTGCGAGGTGAAAGGAGCGACGTCAGGCTCGGAGGAGGCGTACTCAACAGCGCGCGAGCGGATGGTGCGCGATACCATCGAAACGCGTAACGTGCGTGACGCGCGAACGCTGGCAGCGATGCGTCAGGTGCCGCGTCATCTGTTTGTCCCTCCGGAGCTCGTTCGTGACGCCTACGAGGACCATCCCCTGCCCATCGGAAACGGCCAGACGATTTCGCAACCCTATATCGTCGCTTTCATGACCGAGGCGTTGCGGTTGCGGGGCGGCGAGAAGGTGCTCGAGGTCGGCGCCGGCTCCGGATATCAAGCCGCGATTCTGGCCGAGATCGCCGCGAAAGTCTTCTCCATCGAGATCATTCCGGAGTTGGCCGAGCAAGCGCGGGAGCGCCTGGCGCGTCTCGGCTACAAGAACGTCATTGTGCGCGCCGGAGACGGATACCTCGGATGGCCCGAGGAAGCGCCTTTCGACGCCATTATCGTGACCGCGGCGGCGCCAAGTATTCCGCAGCCGCTCAAGGCTCAGCTCAGGGACGGCGGGCGCCTGGTGTTGCCCGTGGGAGATTTTGAGCAGGATCTTGTCGTCGTGACGCGCACGAAGGATCGGTTTACGGAAACACGCGTTCTGGCGGTCCGCTTCGTGCCCATGACAGGAAGAGTCCGCGAGTAGACGCGGATGTAAAAAACGCCAAGGCGCCAGGTCGCGACGGCGCAAAGAACTCGGACAGATCAGAAGCACGGAACGGGGAAACCGCGGGCGGGGGCCGCGAAAAGAGTCCCCTGAAAAAGATCGCACCCCAGTTGGGTGAGCACGTCGCGCTCCTCGGGCGTTTCGATGCCTTCCGCCACGAATGAGATCCCCAGTTCGCCGCACAGCGTGGCCATCGAGCGGATGACCGTCTGCTTGGTCGCGTCGCTGTCCACGTCTCTTACCAGCGACATGTCGATCTTGACGATGTCGGGCTCGAATTGCGCCAGCGCTCCCAATCCGGCGTAGCCGGCGCCGAGGTCGTCCACGGCCACGCGAAAGCCGAGGGCGCGTAATCCGCGCACGCGCAAGCGGATGTCGGGGATCTCGTGCAGCGGAGCTCTCTCGGTCAACTCCAGCACGACTCGTTTGGCGTTCGCCGAGAGCGGAGCGTCAACAGCGTAGAGGTGCTCGTCTTCGAGATCGAAGGGATGAAGGTTGACGAAAATGTTGGTCTCGGGCGGGGCGTCCACGCAGGCTTCGGCGACGTGCTTGCGGATGCTTCGTCCAACCTCATGAATCCGATGCAACCGCTCGGCGGCGTCAAAAAAGTCGTGAGGGCTTGCCATCGTCGGCTCGTCGTTCCGCACCAGGCCTTCGTACGCCACGACCGCGCGCCGGCTGTGGGAGACGATCGGTTGGAAAGCGATCCAGAGCGTCTTCAACGCGCGTTCGAAGCGCCCTTCAAGACCCGCTCGATCGCCGAGGGCCTTGCCGCTGTGACCGGTCAGCTCCAGGGCCTGCCGCTTGAGCCGGGCTAATCCGTGAAGACGAATCGCGCGCTGGACGGTCTCCTGTAGCTCGCGAGGAGCCACCGGTTTGAGGAGATATCGAAACGCGCCATGCTCGACCGCGCGAACGGCCGACTCGAGGGCCGGATTGCCGGTATAGAGAATGACGGGGACGTCGAGATCGAGATCCCTCACGGCGCGCAGAAATTGAACGCCGTCCATGCCGGGCATGGTGATGTCGCTGACGATGGCGTCATACGGCGTCTGCTGGAGCAATGCAATGGCTTCGATGCCGTTGCCGGCGGCATCGACCTTCGTGCCTGAGTTCGAGAGCAACTCGGCGTAAGCCTGGCGAACGGCGTCGTCGTCATCGATGAGCAGAACGCGCGGAACTTTCGCGTCGCCATGCTGCGGCGGACTCTCGTGTGCTGGCATGGAAACCTGGCCGAATCCGTCTCGATTCGTTGTTCGATTCGTCTTCGCCGAGTGTAACACAACGTTTGACGGAAAAGAGTTATCCTAGCTGTCCATGAACGCGCGGAATGTCGTCGTCACGGGCGCTGCGGGATTCATCGGGTGCAACCTCGTTCGCCACCTACTGGCCGCATCATATCGTGTGGCGGCGCTGGACAAGCTCACGTACGCCGGTCACAGAGAAAGCCTGGCGGAGCATGCGGCGAATCGAGACTTCCATTTCGTTCAGGCCGACATCGCCGACCAGCGCGCCGTCTTGAACCTGCTCGCGACGTACAAGCCCGGCGCTATCCTGAATCTGGCCGCGGAAACGCACGTGGATCGCTCGATCGATCGTCCCGTCTCGTTCGTGGAAACGAACGTTGTCGGCACTCACGGGTTGCTCGAGGCGACGCTACGTCATTGGCGCGGTCTCGCTCCACGAGAACGCGATGATTTCCGCTTGGTGCATGTTTCAACGGACGAGGTTTACGGCACGTTGGGCGCCGGCGGTTTCTTCACCGAAGAGACGCCCTATGCGCCCAACTCGCCCTACGCGGCCTCGAAGGCGGCGGCGGACCATTTCGTGCGCGCGTATCGGGAAACCTACGGCCTGCCGGCGATCATCACGAATTGCTCGAACAACTACGGTCCGTATCAGTTTCCCGAGAAGCTCATCCCGTTGATGATTCTGAACGCCTTGGAAGGTCGTTCGCTTCCGATCTACGGCGACGGCGGGAACGTCCGCGACTGGCTCTATGTCGAGGACCATTGCGCGGGTTTGCGGCTCGTGCTCGAGCGCGGACGCGTCGGCGAGAAGTACAACATTGGCGGCGGCGGCGAGCTCCGTAACGTCGACGTCGTGGATCGGCTGTGCGCCGTTCTCGAGCGCACGCTGCCTGCGCGCGAAAATCCGGCGCTGGCGACACGAGGGCGCGACGGTTACGCCGGCCTGAAAGCTTTCGTCGCCGACCGTCCCGGTCATGATCGTCGCTACGCCATCGACTCCTCTAAGATCCGCGCGGAGCTGGGATGGAGCCCCGAGCATGACTTCGATTCCGGTCTGGCGCGCACCGTAGAGTGGTATCTGTCGCATCGTGACTGGTGCGAGGCGGTGCAGTCGAGCTATCGACGAGATCGACTGGGCCTCGATCGGGCGGGCGACGCCGACTGAGGAAACGGGCGGGTTCCCTCAGACGCCGTCGCCGAGCCAGCGCGTCCGCAACGTATCTTGAAGACTCTCGAGGATCTGTTTCAGCTCCGCCTTGTACCCCCGAAAGGACGCCAGGAGATCGATGTGCACGCGACCGCGGGCCTCGCCGCTCCAGATGAAGATCTCGATGCCGGAAGGATCGACGTTCATGCGAGTGATCGGGGGCACGCCGTTTTCATCCTTCTGGCTGTCGGGGTCCACGAGCAATTCGTGCCACTCGCGCAGTTGCCGCCACTGCTCGCAGGTTTCCGTGTTGAGCGGAATCTCGAGCAGGGAACGCCAGACGGTCTCCAGCGCGTTCTGCTGCAGCGTGATCGCCGTGAACACTCCGTACGAATGGAGATAACGCGGCCCTTGCGCTTCGGGCCGCTCGCCGCCGAAAAGCTGAGGCGCCATGCGCTCGAAGTGATGGAGCGCCTGAGTGGTGTCGCTGAGCGTGTCCATCGCGGCGATCAGCCGGAAACGATCGGCCTCGCGGCCGTGGAAAATGCGCTCTCGTAGCTCGGCGTCACGGAAGATCTGGCGGATCGACTGGTCGAGTGTGACAATTTCTTGCATGCACGTGCACCTTTCGACTGTCCTGAAACGCTCCCTGGCGATGATCGCCAATCCTTCGAGTGACATCATACACCGAAGCTTGGCGAGCGCCCGCGGCTTGGCAAGCCGAATCCGGCGGCGTCGCCCGGCGACACGATTCCCCGAACCGGCGTCTCGAAACGCCGATATCTCGGACGATCGTCCGTCGCGGTCTGCTAATCCCGGAGCGCCGGTTTGGCCGCGGCCATCGAGCTGCGCTAGGCTTTGTTCATGAACGACGAACGCCACGTCGCGATCAAGCACGTGCTCCTGCCCAAGGACATGAATCCGGTGGGAACGGTTTTCGGCGGCGTGATCCTCGCTCATATCGACATGGCCGCCCTGGTCGAGGCGCGTCGCGCGGCGCCGCTGCGCTTCGTGACTCGCGCCATGCGTGAAGTCGAGTTCAAGGAGCCGGTCTACGTCGGCGACACTCTCACCTACTTCACGCGAACCCTGAGCGTCGGTCGCACGTCGATCGCCGTCCATGTCGTCGTGGAGGCCGAACGCTGGCGCGCCGATCAGGGCGAGGCCGTTCAAGTGACCGAAGCCGAGGTCGTCCTCGTGGCCGTGGACGAACATGGCCGGAAACGGCCGATTGGCGGCTAGGTCCAACTTCCGTGCCGCTCGTGTTTGGCGAACGGAATTCCGCGCCAACGCTGGGCATGGTCGCGGCGCTTGTCTCGCTTGCGGCAATGCGCCGGCCGGTGTAAGTTTTTGTCTTTGTTAGGAGCTGAATGATGGAGACGCTGCTCGCCAGGCAATGGCACCACATCCCCGAATCGGAAGTGTACGAGTTGCTGGACACTCATCCCGATCGCGGCCTCGACCGATTCGAGGTCGAACGCCGGCAAGAGCACTTCGGGCCCAACGTTCTGCCCCAACGCAAAGGCACGGGCCCCCTCACCCGCTTCCTGCAGCAATTCCGTCAACCCCTGGTCTACATCCTCTTGGCTGCGGGTCTGATCACGCTGTCGCTTCATGAATGGGTCGACGCCGGCGTCATCCTGGGCGTCGTGCTCGTCAACGCCGTGATTGGTTTCATCCAGGAGTCCAAGGCCGCCGAAGCCATCGAGGCGCTCGGACGGACGATGACGACCGAAGCCAACCTGGTGCGCGCCGGAAAAGTCGTGCGCGTGCCCTCGCGGGATCTGGTTCCGGGGGACGTCGTCCTGCTCCAGTCGGGAGATCGCGTTCCCGCCGATCTGCGTCTTTTCAAGGTGCGCAACCTCCAGACGGACGAATCGGCGCTCACGGGCGAGTCGCTGCCCGTAATAAAGAGGGCGGCCTTGCTGGAGCGCGACACTTCGCTGGCCGAACACCACAACATGGCCCATTCCTCGACGCTTGTCACGGCCGGTCAGGCTTCCGGCGTCGTCGTCGCGACGGCGGGAGACACCGAGATCGGGAGAATCTCGGAGTTGCTCTCGACGGCGGAATCGCTGGCGACCCCGCTCACGCACAAGATCGAACATTTCAGCAAGATACTTCTCTACGTCATTCTCGCGCTGGCCGCGGCGACCTTCGTCGTTGGCGTGGCGCGCGGGCAGTCCGTCGTGGAGATGTTCATGTCGGCCGTCGCTCTCGCTGTCGGCGCCATACCCGAGGGCTTGCCGGCGGCGATGACGATCACGCTCGCGATCGGCATCAATCGCATGGCAAGACGCAACGCCATCATCCGCAAGCTTCCCGCGGTCGAGACGCTGGGAAGCACGACGGTCATCTGCAGCGACAAAACCGGCACGCTGACCGAGAACCAGATGACGGTGCGCGCAATATATGCCGGCGGCCTGCGCTACGAGGTCTCAGGCTCCGGCTTCGCCCCAGCCGGAGACGTGATCCGAGACGGCCGAAAGGTCGCCATGGAAACCGCCGGCCAGACCCTCAAGGAGTGTCTGATCTGCGGCATGCTCAACAACGACTCCGATATCGAGGAAAGCGACGGCCGTTGGAAGGTGCGCGGAGATCCGACGGAAGGCGCCCTGCTGGCCGCCGGGGCAAAGCTAGGTCTGAATCGCGAACAGTTAAACATACAGTGGCCGCGTCGGGACACCCTGCCCTTCGAGTCGGAGCATCAGTACATGGCCACGCTCCATGAAGGGCCTGAATCCGCGAGGCTCGTCTACGTGAAGGGGGCGGCCGAGAAGCTGTTGCCGCGTTGTGACCGCATGCTCGACGAGCACGGCATGGAGGCGCCTCTCGATCCGGATGCCGTCACTGCGGAAGTCGAGGCTCTGGCCCGCGAGGGACTGCGCGTCCTGGTGTTGGCGCGCGGCAAACCGCCCGAGGGCGCGGCGTCCCTTGAACAAGAGAACGTCGCCTCGGGACTGGTGCTTCTAGGTTTTCAGGGCATGATCGATCCTCCGCGCCAGGAGGCCGTCGCCGCGGTCAGCGCCTGCCTCGGCGCCGGAATCAAGATCAAGATGATTACCGGAGACCATGCCTTGACGGCGGCCACCATCGCCGAGCAGGTCGGCATCACTTCTCGCGAAGACGCCTGCCCGCCCGAACGGCAGGTGATCACCGGGCGGGAGCTGGAAAGCCTATCCGACGAGGAGCTGACGGATCGCGCCGCCCGATCATGCGTGTTCGCGCGCGTGACGCCGGAACAGAAGCTGCGGCTCGTGCGCGCGCTGCAGGCGCGGGGCGAGGTGGCCGCCATGACCGGCGACGGCGTCAACGACGCGCCCGCGTTACGACAGGCGAACATCGGCATCGCCATGGGGCTTTCCGGCACGGAGGTGGCCAAGGAGGCCGCGGACATGGTGCTGACCGACGACAACTTCGCCACCATCGAGGCCGCCATCGAGGAGGGTCGGGGAGTCTTCGACAACCTGACCAAGTTCATCGTCTGGACGCTGCCCACCAACCTCGGCGAGGGTCTGGTGATCATGGCCGCGATCTTCGTCGGCGTCGCGCTGCCCATCCTCCCCGTGCAGATTCTCTGGATCAACATGACGACGGCCGTTCTGCTCGGATTGACGCTGGCCTTCGAGCCCAAGGAACCCGGCATTATGATTCGTCCGCCGCGCGAACCGGACGCCCCGATCCTCACCGGCATGCTGATCGGCCGAATCGTCATCGTCGGCGCCTGCCTTCTCGCGGGCGCATTTGGCCTGTTCGAGTGGGCGCTCCACTCTAGAGTCGACGCGGCGGTCGCCCGCACCGTCGCGGTAAACGTGTTCGTCTTCACCGAGCTGGCCTATCTCTTCAACTGCCGCTCGCTCCGCGCGTCGATGCGTCAGGTCGGCCTGTTCACCAACCGCTGGGTATGGGCCGGCGCTGGCGTCATGACACTGCTGCAATTGCTCTTCACGTACAGCCCCCTTTTCAATCGTGTCTTTGGCAGCGCGCCTATCGCGGCCGCGCACTGGCT
The DNA here is from genome assembly GCA_016934575.1 of Vicinamibacteria bacterium. Taxonomy (GTDB): domain Bacteria; phylum Acidobacteriota; class Vicinamibacteria; order Fen-336; family Fen-336; genus JAFGSN01. The sequence continues at coordinate 4,443 of JAFGSN010000024.1, read as the reverse complement.
CGCGTTGGGCGCCGTCGCGATCGCGACCAGCGTCATTGTCTCCGTTGAAAAGAAGCTGTGGCGGCGATGGGGGCCAGGCGCGGTCAAACCGTAGCAGCGCGGAGTCATTGCTCGACATGCGACGCCGCGCCCACGGTTCGGCTGACGCGGAAGCGGGACGCCTCTTGATTCCTGCGTGATAAATAGATCCGCGACTTCGAGTCTATTGGCGCTACAGCACGCCGTCTTTCGGCCGGGCGGCCGAGACGTCGATACGGCGAAAGGTCTCGAAGCAACGGCCGTCGGGGCGCGACGTTCGCGAAAGCATCGTGCGCACGACGTCGTCGCGAAGCCGCGCCGCGACGTCGGCCGGCAGACGGCGCAAGAACGGCACGATGCTGGGTTGATCGATCCAGGCGGTCATCTCTTGCGCCGAGCCGAAGAAGCGGTCGGCGTTTTCCTCCTTGACGACGATGTCGGAGAATCCGGCGTTGTGCAGGAGCGGTTCGTACTCGCGGCCGGCCGGCATGAACCAAGGCCAGTGGAAGCCGGCGAAACACGCGGCATATTCGGAACGTATCATCCGATCCCGCACGACGGCGATGAAGTTGGAGCAGTTGCCGTCTCCCGCGAAGTTGAAGCGAATGCGACCGCCGGGCCGGAGGGCGGCGCGAACGCGCCCGAGCAGACGTTCGTGGTCATGGATCCAGTGCAGCGTGGCGTTCGAGAAAACGAGGTCGAACTCGGCGTCGTGGTCAATGTCGTTGGCGTCGAGCAATCTGAAAATCACGTTGTCGCTTGCGAGCGCACGCGCCGTTTCGATCATCGACGGCGAGGAGTCGACGCCCAGGACGCGGCCGCGCGGCACGTTCCGCGCGATCGCGGCGGTCAGGACGCCGTCGCCGCAACCGAGGTCAAGGACGGAAGCGTCGGGAGCCAGAGCCAGCCCGTCGACGAGCCGCCGCCCCCATTCCTTCTGATGCCGTGAGGCGCGCTTGTAACGCTCGCCGTCGAAGTCTCCGGAAACCATGAAGGCTCCGCTTCTGATGGACGTCGACGTTTATGCCCGCCCGCCCGACGCCCCATAGAAATGCATGGCGATCCGGATGTCGGGTGACAGGCCGCGTTCGGTCTCCTCGCATACGCGCTCCCGTAGCGCCGGCGTGATCTCGTCAGGAGACAATCTGAAGACATCGAGACGCTCGTAGAATGCGATTTCCTGGAGCGCCGAGATGTCTTCGGGCTCAGCCGGACCTACCGCGGCCATGTCGCGCTATTATTTCCCGCTCGCTTGGAGGGTTCTAAACGAAAGGCGCCAGGCGCGTCGTAGGCTTCGACGGTTAGGCGCGGATCGGCAGTGCGCACGCGGAATGTCTCCCAGGCGGTCGCATCGTTCTTGAGCCCGTGGTCGAGCCATGGAAGCAGGAGGCGCGCGGCCAGGTCGTTCTGCTCGGCCGGTGATATCGTGGGCCCTTGCCCGAGGAGACAGCCCATCGCCTCGGCGATCTCGCATACGTTTCGTCCGGGCCCGCTCTCGTCGCTGAATCCGCAGTGGTCGCCGGCGTCAACAGTTACGAGATACTTCGTTGTCGTCGTGCCGAGAGCCTCGAACAAGGCCCGCGCGTTCTCCGTGACAGGACAGATGCAGTCCATGCCCGCGCCGAGAATAAGCGACGGCACGCCCGTCTCGCCAGCGACGGCCGTCGGGTCTGTGCCACTGATCGGACCGAAGGTTCGACCGAGAGGCGCCAGCAGTATCAACGTCGTCGCCTGACGCGCGGCGGCGACTTGGCGCTGGTTCGCCTGAGCGATAACGCTCGCCCCGCCGCCTGTCGAGTGTCCCATCAAAGCGGAGGCGGGCGTGAGACGGCCGCCGAGAACGGGGTCGCCCGTTGCCGCCATCCGGTATAACTCGGCCAGGATATGAGCGATATCCGCGGCGTAGGCGTCGATTGAGATCGTGGCATCGCTGCTCAGTCGGTCAGGCAGCGCCACGATGTAGCCAGCCGGCACAAGGGCTCGCCACACGTACGCGTAGTCGGCGTAGCTCTGCTGGTAGCCGTGCGAGAACACGACCAGAGGGTGGGCGCCGCCGGACGCCGGCGCTTCTCTTGCCGCGTGAGCCGCGGGGTAGAAGATCCGCACCGGCATCGCGCCCGCGCCGCCGCGCGAGCCGCTCAGCTCCCGCAGCGTCTCGCCGATGCTGTAGCGCGGGGGGCCGGTTTCCGGGGTGGGCAGCGCGTCACCGCCGCCGCTTGAACCCCCGCAGGCAAGCGCGGAGATGAGTAGCGCCGCGCATCCGCAGCGCGCACATTTGGAAAGTGAAGTCGCTGCCTTGATCGCCAATTCCCGCCTCCCGATGGGCATGGCAGGCTCTCACATGCCGCGGCCATGCTCGCGGCGTTCGACTCAACGACCGACGCCGATTGAAGACTTCGGAGAAGCCTGGCGCTTTATAGCCGTCTCGATGCTTCGAACCTCCGGTTTCTTTGACAACTCTTCCGAAACACTGAGGTATTCCTATGATGGCCGATAGTAGCCATCGTGGTCAAGAAGCGGACTGGATTCCAAGCCTTGTTTCGGCCGCTTCGACAGTATGCGCGATGAGAGTGGCGATGGTCATGGGACCGACGCCGCCGGGAACGGGAGTGTAGGCCGCGGCCGTCACTCGAGCTTGATCGAGATCGACGTCGCCGGCGCCGCCCGGGTGGTAGCCGGCGTCCACGATCACGGATCCTGGCTTGATCCAGTCCGCCCGAATGAATCTGGGTTTTCCCACCGCGCCCACGACGACGTCGGCCTGCCTGACGATACGCGGGAGATCCCGGGTGCGGGAGTGGCACATGGTCACGGTCGCGTGCGCGTTGAGAAGCATGAGGGCCAAGGGTTTGCCCAGGATCGGACTGCGGCCGACCACGACCGCGTGCCGGCCAACCAGGTCGATCCGATGATGCTTGAGCAAGGTCATGATCCCGGCCGGAGTGGCCGAGCCGTAGGCGGATTGTCCCATGGCCATGCGCCCGAAACCGAGACAGGTGACGCCGTCCACGTCCTTTTCCAGGACGATGCGGTCGAAGCACACCCGTTCGTCGATCTGCTTGGGCGCGGGGTGTTGCAGCAAAATGCCGTACACTGACGCGTTCGCGTTGAGATCGTCGATGGCCGCCAGGAGTTGCTGGGTCGTGGCCGAGTCGGGCAACTCCACCTTGTGCGACAGCAGGCCCACGCGGGCGCATGCGTTTCCCTTCATTCTCACGTAAGTGGCTGATGCGGGATCGGAACCCACCAGTATCGTGGCCAGCGCCGGGCGCTGGCCGTTGCATTTCTCGACGATCCGATCCACGCGCGGTTTGAGCGAGGCCTCGATTGATTGAGCGAGCGCTTTTCCGTCCAGAACGAGCGATTCTGTCATGGGCCTGTCTCTCCCCGGTTGGACCCGATCTCCACGTCGTTCGGAGAATCAACGGTTCGGCGGTTCGCCCTGTTGCGCGGAGAGCGTGAAAACCGTCGCTTCCAACCAGCTCGGAATTATAGGGCGTTTGACGCCCTTATGGACTCGTTCGGTCGCCGTGAATCATGCCGGCAGCGCATTTCATGATCGGGAAACGGACGTCGCCAGCCACGGCCTCTCTCGCGGTCTCCAGGTGAAAGTAGATCGAGATAGTCGAGATTTCTGAAACCGCCGGCCTGGTCGAGGCGCGTCGCACAAGAAGAATGCGGGAGGGATCGTGCAACTGAAGCCCTCCCGCGTTTCTACTCAATCCATCCCGAGCATGTCACGGCGGATGCCGGGCCCGACTGACGAGCGGCCGTATGCGTCAGAACTTGACGCCCGCGGAAACGATCAGCACGGCCGGATCCGACAAGATGAACCGACCTTCCGCGAAAATCCGCCGCTTGATCTCAACGCCGCCGCCGATATCGGGCTTGGCTTCCGACTCGCCTCCGGCATGCGCGATCGCGATACCGGCGCCAAGATAGGGATGTATGTCCTCGCTCAGCGTGCGAATAACGTACATGCCGCTGCCGGTGAGGATCCATCCTCGTCCCTCTTTGAAGAAGAAGTCCATCGCCGCCATGATACGCAGATTGGGCATCGACTTGACCGGCGCCAGCATGACGCGGCCATCGGCGGCGAAGCCGTAATCGTGATCGCCGAGGCTTGCTCCGACGCCCACCGAGATGGTTTTCTCGTCGGACGAAGCGCCGCGCTCTCTGTATCTGATTGAACTCGCCTGCGGCGCCGGCGTTCGAGCCGATGCGGCGCTGGCGCCAGGCGAGAACGCGGGGGCGTCAGACGTTTCAGCGATCCGCTCGACGAGCGCGTCGCTGATCCATCCCGCGAGACCGCTGCTTCTCACCTTGATCCACGCTCCAGAGGTTTCGATAACCTCCAGCGTCTTTCCTTGTTCCACTTTGCCGACGATCGTCGTGCTCGTGCTCGGACCCGAACGCAGATTCGCC
>JAFGSN010000149.1 GCA_016934575.1 Vicinamibacteria bacterium | reverse complement strand
TCGCGATGGAGAAGGGACTGCGCTTCGCGATCCGCGAGGGCGGCCGGACGGTCGGCGCCGGGACGGTGACCGAGATCATCGAGTAGGGAGTTCGGCGCCGAATGGGATCGAGCTGTCCTGATGGAACGTGCGAAAATTAGGAAGAGAAGATGAGGGAAATCATCACGCTTCAGTGTCCGGAGTGCAAAAGACGCAATTACTCCACCACCAAGAACAAGAAGAAGACAACCGAGCGTCTGGAGTTCAACAAGTACTGTCCGGCTTGCAGAAAGCATACGCGCCACAAGGAAACCAAGTGACAATGTGCCGTTTTGCGCGGATTGTGGTTGTCCTGAACGAGTCGAAGGATCGTCAAACGTTGGATTAAACGTAGGCCAGTAGCTCAATTGGTGGAGCACCGGTCTCCAAAACCGGGGGCTGGGGGTTCGAGTCCCTCCTGGCCTGCCAGAAGAGCTTGAAGATGGGAAAGAGGTCAGATACGGCGATCGACAAGGGTGCGCAAACGTCCTCGGAACGGCCGGCTTGGTTGGCATGGGCGCCGAACAAAGCGGGCGAGCTCAAGGCGTTCGTCACCGAGGTTAAAAGCGAGCTGAAGAAGGTGACATGGCCGGGGCGTCAGGAGGTCCGGAGCACGACGATCGTCGTCATATTGACGACGGTTTTCTTCGGCTTCTATCTTTGGGCGCTCGATGTGGGTTTCTCGCAGTTGATGTCTTTGGTGCTCAGGTAGCGGAGTGGAACGCGCGCAGATGGCGAAGCAATGGTACATCGTTCACACATACTCGGGTTTCGAGAAGAAGGTTTCCGAAAGTCTGAGGCAACGGGCCAAGGCGCACGATCTGGAGGATCAGATCGGACGCATCGAGATCCCGACGGAGGAAGTCGTGGAGATGAAGGGCGGCAGGAAGGTGCAGACCGCCACGCGCTTCTTTCCCGGCTATATCTTGGTGGAGATCGAGACGGAGGACGGTCCGGACGGCAAGAAGATCCCGGATACGACCTGGCATCTCGTCAGGAACACGCCGCGAGTGACCGGCTTCGTGGGATCAGGCCAACGTCCCATTCCGCTGTCCCCGGAGGAAGCGGAGCAGATCTTCGTACAGGTTCAGGAATCGATCGAGAAACCCAAGCCGAAATACATATTCGAACGAGGAGAGTCCGTTCGCATCATTGACGGGCCTTTTTCGAGTTTTCAGGGCGTCGTCGAGGAGGTCAACCTCGATCGGAGCACGCTCAAGGTGATGGTGACGATTTTCGGTCGATCGACTCCGGTCGAATTGGACTTTCTGCAAGTGGAGAAGCTCTGATGAAGAAAGTGGTCGGTCAAATCAAGCTGCAGATTCCGGCAGGCAAGGCGACACCGGCGCCGCCGGTCGGTCCCGCCTTGGGTCAGGCGGGCGTCAACATCATGGATTTCTGCAAGGCGTTCAACGCCAAGACCTCGAAGGAAGAGGGCCTCATTATCCCCGTGGTGATCACGGTCTATGCCGATCGGTCCTATACGTTCATCACCAAGACGCCGCCCGTGGCCGTGCTTTTGAAGAAAGCGGCCGGGATCGCCAAGGGCAGCGGAGAGCCGAACAAGGCGAAGGTCGGGCAGGTCACGATGAAGCAGGTCGAGGAAATCGCCAGGCAGAAGATGCCGGATCTCAACGCCGAAGACCTGCAAGCCGCGATTCAGATAGTCATGGGAACGGCTCGTAGCATGGGAGTGGAAGTGGCGAGTTGAGCCCGAGGGTGTCATGACCACCGGGCGCCCTTGGGGGCGGCGGCGGACAGGTGGGAGCCATGAAGGATGACGGCGCCGGCGAGCGCCGGATTCCCATCGGCGAAAGGAGTCTTCAATGCGACGTGTCGGCAAGAATTATGAAAAGGCGCGGAAAGCGGCCAAGGTCAAGCCGATCTATCAGATCCCCGAGGCCGTGGATGTCGTCAAGAAAAGCGCGTTCGCCAAATTCGACGAAACCGTCGAGGTGGCGATGCGCCTGGGAGTCAATCCCAAGCACGCCGATCAGATGGTTCGTGGAACCGTCGTATTGCCCCATGGCTTGGGCGGTAAAGCCAAACGCGTCCTCGTGATCGCCTCCGGTGAAAAGGCGAAGGAAGCGCAGGATGCGGGGGCCGATCACGTGGGCGGCGATGAGATCGTTGCCAAGATCCAGGAGGGTTGGCTGGATTTCGACGCCGTCGTCGCGACGCCCGACATGATGCGCTCCGTGGGGAAGCTCGGCAAAATCCTCGGACCGCGCGGCCTGATGCCCAACCCCAAGACAGGCACGGTGACCTTTGAAGTGGCGCGCGCGGTGCAGGAGATACGGGCGGGCAAGGTCGAGTATCGCGTGGACAAAGCCGGGATCGTGCACGCCCCGATCGGCAAGGTCTCCTTCGACGGCGTAAAGCTCGTGGACAACGTCCAGAGTTTGATCGGAAGCGTCATCAAGGCCCGGCCGGCGAGCACCAAGGGACGATACGTCCTCTCGGTGACATTGTCTTCGACGATGGGACCGGGCGTGAGGGTGGATCCGAGCTCCATGGAGGCCAAGGAGTGAGGTTTTCTCATACGCCTTTCTGTGTCGCGCCGTCGATGCGCGCGATGACGCGGGGATTCAACGTGGCTCGATCGGAGATGCCGAGAGAGGCGTCCTCTTCGGCCCAATACGGGGAGCAGTCATGAATCGCACCCAGAAACAGACTGAGATTGAGAGCCTGCGAGAAGAGTTCACGCAGGCGCCGCACGCGATCCTCGTGGATTTCACGGGGCTCACGGTTCCGAGAGCGACCGAGTTTCGTCGCAGGATCCGGAAGAGCGGATGCGGTTATCGCGTCGTCAAGAACACCTTGGCGCTTCGTGCGATCCAGGGAACGCCGCTTGAAATGGTCAAACAGGGCTTCTCGGGCATGACCGGAGTGGCCTACTCGCGGGAAGATCCCGTGGTTCTGGCCAAGGTGCTCATCGATTTCAACAAGGAGAATCCGAATCTCGTGGTCAAGGCCGGCCTGCTCGCCGGATCGCAGATCCTGGACGCCGACGGCGTCAAGGCGTTGTCGAGCATGCCCGGATTGCCCGAGATGCGCGCGCGTCTGCTCGGCGTTCTCATGGCGCCCATGGCGCAGCTCGTGCGACTGCTCGACGCTCCCGCAACGCAACTCGCGCGCGTGTTCGACGAGCGCCGTAAGAAGATCGGCGGCGCGCACGCCGGCAGAGCCAAGACGCCCGCCGCCGAGCGATACCAAGGACGCGAGCTCTTGTCCTTGACGACGACGACTTCCCCAGGAGAGGCGGTCGAAGAGTTGTTCGAGAAAGCCGTTCCACAGTCGCCCGAGGTGGCCGTTGATCGAGTCAAGCGCGAGTTCGAAGGTCTCAAGGGCGCGTGGGGTTCCCGAGAGCTGCTTTGTGAAAGCGAGAGCGATCTCAAGAGCCGCGTGCTATCAAATCTAGAGAGAACGGCCCGCGAGACGGGTTTCAAGCGCTTCGACGTCAACATCGCGGGCGCGATGGGCTGCGCGCAGATCGTGTCATCGAGCGACGGCGACACCGCCACGTCCGTCTGCGTTTGGACGACGTCTGGCGGCCTATACATATGTGGGAACGCCAACTTCAAATAAGGTCCGCACGGCAGTGGCGATTGGCGGAATGATTCTTGTCGAGACGTTTCGTGCGCGAGTGGACGTCGTATCGTGTTTGGAATGATTGTGTAGTCCTTCATCGAGGGACTTGAGGAGGAAGAGGAGCATGGCCGATATTCAGAAGATAGTGGATCAGCTCAGCGAGCTCAACGTGATTCAAGTGGCGGATCTCGTCAAGCAGCTTGAGGAGAAATGGGGCGTTTCAGCCGCAGTCGCGGCTCCGGTGATGGTCGCCGCGGCAGGCGCCCCGGCCGCCGCGGCAGTGGAGGAGAAGACGGAGTTCGCCGTGCACCTTTCGAGCACCGGCGATAAGAAGATCAACGTCATCAAGGTCGTGCGCGAGGTGACGAGCCTGGGGCTCAAGGAAGCCAAGGATCTCGTGGACGGCGCGCCGAAGCTCGTCAAGGAAGGCTTGACCAAGGACGAGGCCGCCGCCATCAAGAAGAAGTTCGAGGAAGTCGGCGCACAAGTCGAGATTAAGTAGGTTTTCGCGCGCGCGAGAATCCGTATTGATGGTTGCTCGTTGCAGGACCGCGTTTGTTGAGGACCGAAGGCGTCCGCCCGGAAGCGTGCGCCCGCGCGGGCTGAAGCGTGTTCCGACGGTCGTTCGCCCGCGACGCGCTCGCGGCTCACATGCTCCGAATTACCGAGGTGCTTGAGATGCATACGGCGTCAAAGAATCACTATCGGGACAGAGTGGATTTCGCCAAGATTCCGACTTCCATCCCGATTCCCAACCTCATCGACATTCAGAAGAAGTCCTACGAGCGGTTTTTGCAGATGCGGATTCTGCCCAAGGACCGCGAGGACGTCGGTCTTCAATCGGTCTTCAAGAGCGTTTTTCCGATCACCGATCTCAGGGAGAACTGCTCGCTCGAGTTCGTCGAGTTCTCGATCGGCAACTGGGAGTGCAAGTGCGGCCGGTTGGTCGGCCTGGACAAGCTGGGGCGGCCCTGCGCCTTCTGCGGAGCGACGTTGATCCTCGATCCGCACGGCGACGGCGAGCTGCCATGCCCCAAGTGCGAGCGCCTCAACGAGAACCGACCGTTGACGTGCGACACTTGCGACGAACCAGTAGGCCTCAAGCTCAAGTACGACGTCGAGGAATGCCAGGAACGAGGCATGACTTTCGCCGTTCCGCTCAAGGTCACGATACGTCTGGCCGTTTATGATCGGGATCCTGAAACCAACGCGCGCATGGTGCGCGACATCAAGGAGCAGGAAGTCTACTTCGGGGATATTCCGCTCATGACCGACAACGGAACCTTCATTATCAACGGAACGGAGCGGGTCATCGTCAGTCAGTTGCATCGTTCGCCGGGCGTCTTCTTTTCCCAGCCGGACAAAGGTTTGTTCGCGGCCCAGATCATCCCTTATCGCGGCAGTTGGCTGGAGTTCGAGTACGATTCGAAGAACCTGCTGCACGTACGCATCGATCGAAAGCGTAAGTTCCTGGCCACCGTCTTTCTACGCGCGATGGGCATCCGCTCCAATTCGGAGATCCTGCGGTCTTTTTACAAGAATGACCGCATCCGTGTCGTCGAGGGCAAGCTCTTCTGGCGGGTATCGGAGAATCTCGTCGGAATCAAGCCCAGCCGCTCGATCCATGGTCCGCGCGACGCCTCGGGCAAGCGCGAGGAGCTGCTGCACGCCGGCAAGAAGATCACGCCGTCCGTCATCCAGCAGCTACAGAAGCTTGAAGTGGAAGAGATCGAGATTGGCGAGCCCGATCTCACCGGCGCCCTCGCGCTGACCGACATCATCGACACGCGCACTGGCGAGGTCCTGCTCGAAACCAACGAGCCGATTACGCCGGAGGTGCTGGCGGTCGTGCAACAGCCGGAGCGGCAGATTGAAGCTTTTGAAGTTTTTTTTCCGGACCGAGACGACATCGGCACGATGCTCACCACGACGCTGAAACGTGACGCGATCCGCAGCCCCGAGGAGGCGCTGATCGAGATCTATCGGCGTATGCGGCCCGGCGATCCTCCGACGCTCGAATCGTCGCGCGGCCTTTTCGAAGGAATGTTCCGTAATTCTCAGAAATACGATTTCTCACGCGTGGGAAGGCTCAAGCTCAACACCAAGCTAGGGCTGTCCACGCCGTTGTCCGAGAAAGTGCTGAGTCTCGAGGACGTTCTGGCGGTGATGGCCTTCGTGCTCAAGCTGCGCCGATCGCCGCAAGACGTGGACGACATCGACCATCTCGGGAATCGACGCGTCCGTAGCGTAGGTGAGCTGCTCGAAAACCAGTTCCGCATCGGTCTCGTGCGCATGGAGCGAGCCATCAAGGAGAAGATGAGCGTCTATCAGGAGATCTCCACGGCCATGCCGCACGATCTCATCAACGCCAAACCGGTCATGGCCAGCATCCGCGAGTTTTTCGGTTCGAGCCAGCTCAGCCAGTTCATGGATCAGACCAATCCTCTCTCGGAGATCACGCACAAGCGCAGGTTGTCGGCGCTTGGACCCGGGGGTTTGTCGCGCGAGCGCGCCGGCTTCGAGGTGCGTGACGTCCATCCGACGCACTATGGCCGCATCTGTCCGATCGAAACGCCCGAAGGGCCGAACATCGGACTGATATCGAGTCTCTCGTGCTTCGCCCGTATCAACGAGTTCGGATTCATCGAGAGTCCGTATCGCAAGGTGCGTAATGGGCACGTGGTCGAGTACTTTCAGGTGGTCGAGGCGGGGGACACGGCATTCAAGGTGGGCGACGTGGTGGAGCAGGATGAGGTGGGTCGCGAGAACGCCGTCGTGCGCTCACGCGGCAAGAAGACCGCCGAGGTCGAGCCCTACTGCTTCTATCTTTCGGCCTGGGAGGAAGACCGGCATACCATCGCGCAGGCCAACGTTCGTTTGGGAGACGACCGAGCGATCGTGGAGGACCGCGTGGACGCCCGTCGAGCGGGAAACACCGTGCTTGCCAGGCGCGACGAGATCGATTACATCGACGTGAGCCCGAAGCAACTCGTGTCGGTGGCCGCGTCGCTCGTCCCGTTCCTCGAGCACGACGACGCCAACCGGGCGTTAATGGGCTCGAACATGCAGCGGCAAGCGGTTCCGTTGCTGCGCTCCGAGGCGCCGCTCGTGGGGACGGGCATGGAGCACATCACCGTCAAGGACTCCGGAGCGGCGATCGTCTGCCGGCGCGCGGGCGTCGTCGACTCGGTTGACTCACGCCGGATCATCGTGCGCGTTCACGGCGCCGACGAGAAAACGGAGATCGGCGCGGACATCTACAATCTGACGAAATTCAAATGCTCGAACCAGAACACGAGCATCAATCAGAAGCCTATCGTGCGCGTGGAGCAAAGCGTGAACAAGGGGCAGATACTGGCCGACGGCCCCTGCACGGACATGGGAGAGCTGGCGCTCGGTCGTAACGTGCTCGTGGCGTTCATGCCTTGGCGCGGTTACAACTTCGAGGACGCCATCCTGGTGTCGGAGCGACTGGTCAAGGAAGACATGTACACCTCGATTCATATCGAGGAATTCGAGATCGAAGCGCGCGACACCAAGCTCGGGCCCGAGGAGATCACCCGCGACATACCCAACGTGTCCGAGTCGCTGCTCAACAACCTCGACGAGAGCGGCATCATCCGCATCGGCGCCAGCGTCAAGCCCGGCGACATTTTGGTGGGCAAAGTCACGCCCAAGGGGGAGACGCAGCTCACGCCGGAGGAAAAGCTGCTCAGGGCCATCTTCGGCGAGAAGGCCGGCGACGTGCGCGACGCGTCACTCATCTGCCCTCCCGGAATCGAAGGCATCGTCGTCGACGTCAAGATTTTTTCTCGCAAGGGCGTCGAAAAGGACGAGCGGGCGCGGCAGATCGAGGACGCCGAGCTGTTCATGATGGAGAAGAACTTGAAGGACGAGATCCGCATCTTGCAGGATGAGCGCGACAAGCGCATCGAGGACCTGCTCGAAGGCAAAGTCGTCGTCAGCGATCTCGTGAACAGCCGCGGCGAAAAGGTCTTGAAGAAAGGCCAGGTGCTCACGCGCGAGGCGGTGAACAAGCTGCGTCATGCCGAAATCCTCACGTTACGCGCTCAGGGCCGAGATGACGAGGACGTGATGGCTCAACTGGACGAGATCGTCGATCGCACCGAGCGGCAGATCGACGTTCTCAAGACGCTCTTCGCCGAGAAAGAGGGGCGTCTCAAGCGCGGCGACGAGCTTCCGCCCGGCGTGATCAAGCTGGTCAAGGTTTTCGTCGCCATGAAGCGCAAGCTCTCGGTCGGCGACAAGATGGCCGGACGGCACGGCAACAAGGGAGTGATCGCGCGGATTTTGGCCGAGGAGGACATGCCGTATCTCCCGGACGGATCGCCCGTGGACATCGTTCTCAACCCGCTTGGGGTGCCGTCGCGAATGAACGTGGGGCAGATTCTCGAAACGCATCTGGGATGGTGCGCTTCCGTGCTGGGAATGCATTTCGCCAGCCCGGTCTTCGACGGCGCAAGCGAGAAGGAGGTCGCTCAGTACCTGAACCTGGCCAACGAGGCCGAGAAACGCCGGAATCCGATACGGCCGAGCGTGCTCGATCGGGGCAAGGTCACGCTTATCGACGGCATGACCGGAATACCTTTCGAACAGAGGGTGTCCGTGGGATACATCTACATGATGAAGCTTTCGCATCTGGTCGACGATAAAATTCACGCTCGCTCGATCGGCCCTTACTCGCTCATCACGCAGCAGCCGCTGGGCGGAAAGGCGCAGTTCGGCGGTCAGCGATTCGGCGAGATGGAAGTCTGGGCGCTCGAAGCTTACGGCGCGGCGCACGTGCTGCAGGAGTTGCTCACGGCGAAATCCGACGACGTTTATGGCCGTGCCAAGATATATGAGGCGATCGTCAAGGGAGACACGGTGTTCACGCCGGGATTGCCGGAGTCCTTCAACGTTCTGATTCGCGAGTTGCAGAGCTTGGGATTGGACGTCGAGTTGATCAAGACGGGATCTCGCGCGGCGAGGTCCTGATGCGCTGCGCGGCGGCGTGCGGCATTTTGCGTGGAGTCGCGCACGGCGCGGCTTTCATGAGGGGCCCGGATGGCGGCATCCGCCCCGAGGCAGGGTGAAAGATGAGCGTAATGATTCCCATGAGGCCACACAGCGACGGCGGTCGTGCGCCGATCGACTTCGACGCGATTCGGATCCGTCTCGCGAGCCCGGAGAAGATCCGCTCCTGGTCGCATGGCGAGGTGACCAAACCGGAAACGATCAACTATCGGACGTTCAAGCCGGAACGCGACGGCTTGTTCTGCGCCAAGATCTTCGGTCCGATCACCGATTGGGAGTGCTTATGCGGAAAGTACAAGCGCATGAAGCATCGCGGCGTGATATGCGACAAATGCGGCGTCGAGGTGACGCTATCCAAGGTGCGGCGCGAACGCATGGGACACATCGAGCTCGCCTGCCCGGTCTCGCACGTTTGGTTTTTCAAGGGTCTCCCCAGCCGTATCGGCCACCTGCTCGACCTCAGTCTGCGCGATTTGGAGCGCATCCTGTATTTCGAATCCTTCGTGGTCGTCGATCCGGCCGATTGTCCCGAGCTGGCGCGCGGCGAGCTGGTGACTGACGAGCGTTATCGACAATTGCGCGAGAGCTTTCCCCGGCTGCGATGCGGCATGGGCGCCGAAGCGATCAAGGAGCTGCTGCGCAGAGTCGACATCGACAAGGAGGCGGTTGATCTGCGCGCCAAGATGCGCGAGGACGTCTCGGTCCAAAAGAAGATCAAGTACGCCAAGCGCTTGCGAGTCGTCGAATCGCTCCGCAAGAGCGGCAACAAACCGGAGTGGATGATACTGGACGCCATTCCCGTCATTCCGCCGGAGCTGCGGCCGCTGGTTCCGCTTGACGGCGGGCGCTTCGCGACGTCGGATTTGAACGACCTTTATCGGCGCGTCATTAATCGCAATAATCGCTTGCGAAAGCTCATCGAATTGCACGCCCCGGACGTCATCGTTCGAAATGAGAAGCGCATGTTGCAGGAGGCCGTGGACGCGCTGTTCGACAATGGGCGTCGTGGTCGCGTCTTACGGGGAGCCAACAACCGTCCGCTCAAGTCGCTGTCCGACACGCTCAAGGGCAAGCAGGGCCGCTTCCGGCAGAATCTTCTCGGCAAGCGCGTGGACTATTCCGGACGCTCGGTCATCGTCGTCGGGCCGGAGTTGAAGTTGCATCAGTGCGGTCTGCCGAAGAAGATGGCGCTCGAGCTTTTCAAGCCCTTCATTTATAGCAAGCTCGAAAAAGAGGGGCTGGTCACGACTATCAAGGCAGCCAAGGAAATGGTCGAGCAGCAGCGTCCGGAGGTGTGGGATTTCCTCGAGGACGTCATACGCGAGCATCCTGTCCTGCTCAATCGCGCGCCGACTTTGCACCGCCTGGGAATCATGGCGTTCGAGCCTGTGCTGGTCGAGGGCAAGGCGATCCGAATCCATCCGCTGGTGTGCACCGCCTTCAACGCCGATTTCGACGGCGACCAGATGGCCGTGCATGTCCCGCTCTCGCCCGAGGCGCAGGTCGAGGCGAGCGTGCTCATGCTTTCATCGAACAACGTTCTGTCGCCCGCGAACGGACAACCCATCACCGTTCCGAGCCAGGACATCGTGCTGGGCTGCTACTACCTGACCAAGGAGAAGCGCGGCGCCAAAGGCGAGGGGCGCGCGTTCGCGAGCATGGAAGACGTGCTTCTTGCGCTCGAGCACGGAGAGGTCGAGACGCTCACGCCCATCAGATTGATGCACACGGGCGAATTGATCGATCTTGCCAGCGACTTCGACAGCCAGGAAGTCATTCATGCCGAGGTGCAGACGATCAAGCACCGTGTCATCTCCACGACCGTCGGGCGCGTCATTCTCAACGACCACCTGCCCAAGGACGTGCCGTTCATCAACGGCCTGCTCAGGCGCAAGGGATTGCAGCAGCTCGTGCAATTCTGCTACCTGCGTTTCGGTCTCGAACGCACGGTGGAAATGCTCGACGTCATCAAGGATCTGGGATTTCTGTACGCCACCAAGGCCGGCATATCCATCAGCGTCGAGGATTTGATCGTGCCCGACCTCAAGGAGAAGCTCGTGGCGCAGGCCCAGAAGGAGGTCATCGAGGTCGAGAAGCAATACCTGGACGGAGTCATAACGAACGGCGAGCGTTACAACAAGGTCATCGCCGTCTGGTCCACAGTCACGGAAAAGGTGGCTGACGCGATGTTCGGAGAAATGGAGCAACAGGAAGACCGCAGCGGCGATTTCAATCCAATCTTCGTCATGGCCGACTCGGGCGCGCGCGGCAGCAAGCAGCAGGTCCGGCAACTCGCGGGGATGCGCGGGCTCATGGCCAAGCCGTCGGGCGAGATCATCGAGACGCCGATCACCTCGAATTTCCGTGAGGGACTCACGGTTTTGCAGTACTTCACCTCGACGCACGGCGCGCGGAAAGGTTTGGCGGACACGGCTCTCAAGACCGCCGACTCGGGTTACCTCACGCGGCGCCTGGTGGACGTGTCGCAGGACGTGATCATCAGCGAGTACGACTGCGGGACGGTCGACGGCATCGAAATTCAGCCCATCATCGAATCGGGAGAAGTAATCGAGCCCTTGCGCGACCGCATCGTCGGACGGGTGAGTCAGGAGACGGTCAAGGATCCCTTCGGCGTGCAGATTCTGGTCAACGTCAACGAAGAGATCACCGAGGAGATCGCAAACGCAATACAGGCGGCGGGCATCGAGAAGATTCGTATTCGCTCGGTGCTGACGTGCGAGTCGTCGCGCGGCGTCTGCGCCTTGTGTTACGGACGCGACCTGGCGACCGGCAAGATGGTCGAGATGGGAATGGCCGTGGGCGTCGTCGCGGCGCAGTCGATCGGCGAGCCGGGGACGCAGCTCACCATGCGCACTTTCCATATCGGCGGCACGGCCAGCCATCGCACCGAACAGACGACTCTCGAAGCCAAGCACGAGGGAACGATCCGGTTGCAGAACCTGACCACCGTCAAGGACAAGCGCGGCGATCTGGTCGTCATCAATCGTTCCGGAGTACTGGTGATCCAGGACGCTCAGGGGCGTGAGCGCGAGCGACATTCGGTTGTTTACGGCGCCAAGCTCAAGGTCAAGGAGGGCCAGGAAGTCAGGACGGGACAACTGCTCGTGGAATGGGACCCGTATTCCTTCACGATTCTCACTGAAGACGGCGGAGAGGCGGTTTTCAAGGACATCATCGACGACGTGACCGTGCATGAGCAGGTCGACGAGAACACCGGCATGTCGGCGCTGGTCATCACGGAGCCGCCCGATGAGAAGAAACAGCCGCGCATCGAGATTCGTAACGAAAACGGCAAGGCCATACGCAAGTACCTGCTTCCCTCGGGCGCTCATCTCATGATCGATGACGGACGCAAGGTTTCGCCGGGAGACGTGCTGGCCAAGATACCGCGCGGAACCGTCAAAACCAAGGACATCACCGGCGGTTTGCCGCGCGTTGTCGAGCTGTTCGAGGCGCGGCGGCCGAAAGAGCCGGCTGTCATCACGGAGATCGACGGAAGCGTGAAGTACGGCGACGTGACCAAGCAGTATCGCAAGATCAACGTCCTCGGCGAGGGCGGCGAGTCGCGCGAGTATCTTTTGCCGCGCGGCGCGCATATCAACGTGCAAGAGGGCGAGCGCGTCAGGGCCGGCGAGGCGCTGATGGACGGTCCCATCGATCCGCACGACATCCTGCGTGTCCGGGGCGAGAAGGAGCTGCAACGGTATCTGGTCGATGAGATTCAGGAAGTCTATCGCTTGCAGGGAGTCAACATCAACGACAAGCACATCGAGGTCATCGTGCGGCAGATGATGCGTTGGGTTAAGATCGAGGAAGTCGGCGACACGGAGCTGCTCATAGACGAGGTCGTCGACCGTTTTCGTTTCATGCTGGAGAACGAACACAACACGCGCGACAACAAAAGGCCGGCGACCGGCAGGCCGCTGCTTCTGGGAATCACCAAGGCCTCGTTGTCGACCGATTCGTTCATTTCCGCGGCGAGCTTCCAGGAAACGACGCGCGTGCTCACCGAGGCCGCGATCAGCGGTAAAATAGACTATTTGAGAGGCCTGAAGGAGAACGTCATCATGGGGCGCCTGATTCCGGCCGGAACCGGGATGGCGCTTTATCGGCGTGTCTCCATTCCCGACGATGTCGTCGATCGACCGCAGATCTCAGCGTTCGAGAACGAATACACGCCGGATTACCTCGTGGAACCGGAGCACATCAAAGAAGGCGCGGAAATCTAGTCTGGTTCTCGTCCGGAGACCGCAGCGAGCGGGGCCGCCCGCCTATTTCAGTTTGTCACGCAGACGTCTGAGCGTCATCTCGACGTCGACAATCAGCGCCTCCGTGGTGTTGTCGAGCTGATCCAGGCCGCGATGGAAATGAGTGTAGTCCGCCTGTTCGGGCTCCTCTATCTCGCTCAGCGTCTCGAGTCGCGCGGCCCACTGCAAGAGGCTCTGTAGACTGGCCTCGCCGTAGGAGTCCATGTGAGAAACTTCCGTGCGCCCGAGATCGAGGCCGCGCAGAAACGCTCCGATCTCTCGACGACGGTTTCGCGCCCGCTCGATCACGCTGGCGAAGGTACGGCGATTGTTGGAACGAGTGGGCAGCAGCGGCTCGATGCGGCTCTTGAAGCGCTCTTCCACGGCGGCCATTTGGTCTTCGAGGCCGTGCCGCGCATGCTCGTCCTCGGAGAGACGCTTTTTCAATATGATTTCGTCGACGCCGTATGTCCGTGCGTCGTGCTCGGCTGCGACACAGCCGCGCAGTAAATACTGAACCTCCTCCGCCGACTGCGGACCGTTGGTGAGAATCAGCTCGCCTGGCGCATAGGTTCTTCCGTCAACTCCGCGACGCATCGTTTGAATGGGTCTTTTACCGGGTTTCCTGCCGGACCCTGCGGTTGCCACGGCCGCTGATTTGACGGAAGACGCCGGAGCGGACGTTGAGTGATGAGATGTCGCACGCGTGGCGCGTCCTGAAATGGGGGTCGTCTTCGAACGAGAAACGCTTCGCCTTTTCCCTTCCTTGATCTTCATGGATTGCTTTTTCTTTGCGGACTTTTCCTTGGAACGGACCTTGCGCCGGGCGGACGTGGGCTTGGAGGTTTTTACGGGTTTCTTTTTCATAGATTTTTTCAACGGAGCCATGATGCTTCTCCTATGGTAGAAACTTTTCCGGATGGGCGAGCTTGGCCGGCAGATAGGAGTTCATTGCAT
The DNA here is from genome assembly GCA_016934575.1 of Vicinamibacteria bacterium. Lineage (GTDB taxonomy): Bacteria > Acidobacteriota > Vicinamibacteria > Fen-336 > Fen-336 > JAFGSN01. The sequence goes on along the minus strand of JAFGSN010000149.1, from coordinate 28,333 downwards.
AGTTGAGGTTGAACTTGGCGAACGCCTGCTGCTCCGCGCGAACGCCCATTTTCAATAATTGCTCGAGAGAGCGAGTCCATTCCTTGTGATGTCGGAAGAAGGGATCGTTTTTAAGCGCGTCCTTGGCGCGTTTGATATCCACGTCCTTGAGCGGGTGAGTGGGCAACTTGTAGTCGATTATATCCTGGGGAGTGACTCCGAGAAAGCGCGCCTGCGGAACGCAGAAGAACGCGTTGAGATGAGCATTGTTGCCTGATCCGACCTTGAGAGTGCGATAGATGTTGCCGATTCCGTAAGGATCACAATCCACGAAGACGTATACCGGCAGTTTCTTTTCGTCGGCGAGACGACGGATGAAGCGACGTACGGCGCGCGTTGGCACGCCGGCCATCGAGACCAGGATGCAGTCCGCGCCATCCCAGAAACGGTGATAATTGAGTCTCTCGAACATGCCGCCCGTCTCGATCGCCAGGATGAACTTGGCTCGGGTCTTGAACCCCAGATGCTCCACGGCGGAAGGTATGCCGTAGGCCCCGGATCCGAACCGAGTGCAATCGACTTCCAGCGAACGGCCTGTTCCTTGCTCTTGGTCGAGAACGATCAGTCGTCCGGCAACCAAACCTCCATGCTCGTCGGGCCTGAACCCGAGTTGCTCCTTGTTGAGGCCGTAGAACGACTCGATGTCGTCCATGATCGTGTCAGACTCGACCTGATCGTCACAGCGCGCCTCATCCCAGTTCTTAGTCTGATAATACGCGTCCCGTTTAGTGGCGAAATCATCGGTCTCGATCAGTTCCTTTGACAGGGCGACCATACGAAGAGTTTGAGCGAAGGTCTTGACCGTGGAGACGGTGAGCGTTCGCTCCTTCGTCTTTCCAACCATTTCGAAATGCCCTTTTTTCGGCGAATAGCGAACGTTAGAAAGACTTCGCAACGGGAATCGCATTGAAGGTTTGCGTCCACCGACGATTTTTTTATGGATTTCGGAGACGGAGGATGTGATTTGACGGACGACGGAGGCTTGACTCCCAACGCCTTTTGACAACACACCCTCCTTCATGGAGCTCAGGCTCCAAGTCGAATGGAGTCTATCACTTTAGAGCAGGGAGATCTCGCACGGCAATGAGATGCGCCGATCGGGCTCACCCTGGGAGGGCTATGTCCGCCATCGAGACAGTTAACCGTTCACGACTTGTGCAAGACGAATATCCGCATCCGTATAACTGTCGTCGAGAAGGCCCTGATCGATCGGGATATATGCGATTTTGAGATTTTCTCCGCGCGCCCACCGTGCGATGCGGCGGCGTGTCTCTTTTCCACACGACGGCGTGGCGAGTAAAGCGACAGCCGCGCCGATGAAAGCGCCGGAAAGGAGCCATGTTATATGATTTATTTCCTTTGGCATCATCAACTTCCTTGTCTATCGGACCGGATCGTACCCTCGGACGCGATATTTCACGATACTTTGTAAGCAATATGCATGCCAAGCCTGGTTGCTATCTCACATGAAAACGACACGAGGCGCGGCGAAGTGGTTTTTGGGGCGTTTTCCCGGTATATCACTTGCTTTTCGGGATACTGTCACAATCGCACGTCTGGACGGCCGTGGACGGCGCTGCGAATCAGTTACGACAACGTGTCGATTCTGCCGCAAGGTGTGTTACGACGCACGCATGGGGCGCATCAATCCGTAAGTATGTGTTGGTTTGTAAAAGGCTGAAGTCGCGGACGTGTCAACGGTGCTCAGGGACGCGAGCTGATCCGGTGACAGTTGAGGAATGCCGTATGGCGGCTGAGCGGAGCCGTATCCGACGCGAATGCTCCGGCGGCGGCGGCGGTGTTGCGGTTATGCTTATACCATGCGCTCGCGGCTTCGCTCTAGAGTTTGACGCAGCGTTGTCACGATACGCTTCTCCTCGCGCTCCGCCAGCGCGAGAATCTGCCTCAGGGCGATTCCGATATGCGGGATGAATTTGTCGATATAGGACTTCTTTTTCGCCTCGTCCGCCACCCTGCGGCGATGTCGGATGTGGCTCGCCAGCCTACGACCCAGTTCCATCAGAGCCAGGCGAAGCTCGCGTATGATTTCCGGATAATGGGCGATCGCTTCCTTGGATTCGGATGTGAAGGGAACCCAAACCGATGCGATATGGATCATGAGAATCATCGGGCCGGTGGGCAGGGCTCCTTTCGACATCGACATCGCGTACGCTCGCCAGTCGACGCTCAGAACGGCCTTGGTGATGGCGCAAGCGGACGACTGATACTGGAGCGGAACGCGGTTCGCGAGGCGATAGAGATCGATCAGCTCATCCGCCGGGATGTCCCCGCCATAGGCCAATCCGATTTCAACCTGAAAGGGATTGCCACGATAGACGGAGGGAGGACGAGTGACAGCGTCGACGTAATCGGCGACGAAGCGTTTACTGAGACCGGCGCGGATGGATTCCTCCCCGATCGGAGAGAGACAGTTCGTCGCCGGAGACATCAGCTTGACGTTTTGCAGCACTGCATGCAGTCGCTCAACGTCGGATGGCGTGAGGTCCCTCGGGCGAGCATTGGGCTTGATCAATGCGGATTTCGTCACTTCCGCCACGACTTTGTCGGAAACGCGCGAGAAGTCGTTTTTCAGCGCGGCGGCCACCGTGCGCGCCGGCGTATCCTGAAGCAGTCGCATGAGCATGCCCAGTTCCACGCCGTACGGATGCGGCTTGATTTCCTTGGGTTCTTGCGGAAGAACGCTCACGGCGCGCGGGTAATGAAGCGCTTCCTGGTTGGGCGGCGCATAGTGTATCTCGGCATGCGGATTGGCGAGGGCGGTCTGCTCGATGTAGTCATCAACAGAGCGGCGTCCTCGTTTGTAGATCGCCTCCAGCTCGATCGTCACTCGCGTCCCATGCTTGACGTCCCAGTCCGCTTTCTCGTCCCGTAACACGAGCGGTTGATTCTTCTTGGTGTCGACGGTAACGTCGAAGTGATGGGCTGCGGCGTTCGGCCCGGTACGGCTGAGAATCGTCACCGGCTTGCCGGTCGTGAGCTGGCCGTACATCCCGGCTGCCGAGACGCCGATGCCCTGCTGGCCGCGTTGCTGCTTGAGCGTGTGGAACTTTGATCCATAAAGCAACTTGCCGAAAATCTTGGGGATCTGGCCGCGCACGATTCCCGGTCCGTTGTCCTCGACCGAGATGCGGAAGCGGTTCTCCGCGCGCTGAACGATTTCGATACGCAGCGAGGGCAGGATGCCGGCGTCGCTGCAGGCGTCAAGCGAGTTGTCGACGCACTCGCGAACCGCCGTCAAGAGCGCTTTTTGGGGATTGTCGAAGCCGAGCAGATGCCGATTCTTGACGAAAAACTCGGAGACGGAGATCTCGCGCTGTTTCTGTGCCAAGACCTCGGCCGTTGCGCGTCGAGTCGCAGTCAAGGGGGATTGATTCACGGGTGGTCGCCCGGCAGGCGGCGGAGCGGGTGATGCCTTCTCATGCGTCTTCACGGGTTCTGACTTGGCCGCCGTGAAGAGCTCGAGCTGTGCTCGCGCGGATTTGCTTTTACGTCGATCGGCGGCGCGATCGCCGGCCTTGTGGCGCGCGACTTTTGTCCCCTTTCGCGTCAATGGCTCCTCCTCGAATCACGTTTCACGATCGCGGGAGTCTATCATGATGGATGACCGAGGCGAGATTTTGCGTGGATGCGCCCTTTACGGTGAAGCGTCGAGACGCCGGCAGAGATGTTGACAGCAGGCGGCGATCGATCATAGGATCGCATTAACAGCGTTAACAGCGGAGTCAAAAACTGACGCTTGTCGACAGAAAAAAACGCCTGCCCCTCCAGCTTGAAATCGAGTTGTCGGGAGAAAACGCCGGAGAGCGTTCATTCGCCGAACAGACGCGATCGCTCAACGTCAGCGCCGGCGGGATTTTATTCGCAAGCCGCCAGAAACTCGTGGTTGGGAGTCGCGTGCGACTGCGGATTGACATACCGTACTCGTTGCGCAAGCACTTCGGAGGGCGGACCGTTTACGAAACGCGCGCCGTGATCTGCCGCATCGAGCCTGTCGAAGGATCCGAGCTGATGCATGTCGGCGCTCGTTTCCTGCCTGGCAGGCGATCCTGAGCGGAGAAACGTCTTTCGCGACCGGCGCTACTTTTCAAAGACGGAGCGCAGATCGAGGCATTCCTCCGACCACACGAAATCGTGTCGGAACTCGGCCATTTTTCCGGGAGGGACAGGCAAATAACGGCCTTTGGCGGTCGCGAAAAGCGTGTTGTCCGCGCCTTCGAGGCGACCTTCGGCGTCGAGAATACGACGGCGCTCGCCGAGGACGCGCGCTCGCGCGACACATTTCGTCTCCGGAGGCAAGGGTTTTCTGAGGCGGACATTGAATTCGGCCGAGAAATAGCCCTGACGACCGAAGACGATCGCGGCCCAGGTCATGACCTCGTCGAGCACCGTGCTGATCAGTCCGCCGTGAACGACGTTGCTCCAACCGGCGAACTCGGGTCGAGGAACAAAGGACAGTTCGGTCGTGTCGCCGACTTGATACAGTCTGGCGCGCAATCCCTGGGGATTCGATTCGCCGCAAACAAAACAGGACCTGCTCCAAGGAAGCAAGGTCCGCTTGTCGTCATCGTGAACCATCGCCATCTCTTTTCGTTTCAGGCGCCAAAAGCGGGCACATTATCATGGCCCAAGGATTGGTTTGCAAGAACGGCTTTTGGCCAAGAATCCTCGCCACAGGACGGCGTGACGTAAAACACGTCTTTTGAGAGGAATACTCGGGAGATTTGAGATACTCTTGATCGAGACAAACTGAGAGCCGGCGCTGACTGAAGAGGAGCCATGAAAATCGCGACGTGGAACGTGAACTCGGTCAAGGCGCGTTGCGAGAGGCTGATTTCCTGGCTCGCTCGGCGGAAACCGGACATCGTCTGCATTCAGGAGATCAAAACGACCGAGGAGCGGTTCCCGCGCGAAGCTTTTGATCGTGCGGGATATCACGCCGTCGTGCTGGGCCAGAAGACTTACAACGGCGTGGCGATACTCGCGCGCGAGCGGCCGGACGATGTTGTGCGCGGACTTGATGACGGTGTCGACGATTCTCAGGCACGGCTCATTTCCGCTTGGATCGCCGGCGTCAGGGTGTTGTCGGCCTATGCGCCCAATGGCTTCGAGGTGGGCTCCGAGAAGTGGCGTTACAAGCTCGCATGGCTGGATCGATTGCGCCGTCATCTTGAAGAGCGCTACGACCGATTCGAACCGCTTGTCCTGTGCGGCGATTTCAACGTCGCTCCCGAAGCAAGGGACGTTCACGATCCCGCAGCTTGGGAAGGCTCGGTGCTCTTTCATCAAGACGCGCGTCAAGCGCTGCGCGCGATCGTCGATTGGGGGCTCGATGACGTGTTTCGTTTGCATCATGCGGAGAGCGGTTGCTACTCCTGGTGGGACTACCGGATGCTGGCTTTTCCCAGGAACATGGGATTGCGGATCGACCATATCCTCGCCTCGCAACAAATGGCCGCGAAATGCGTGGACGCTGCGATCGATCGAGAGGAACGAAAAGGGAAGCTCCCGTCCGATCACACTCCGGTCATCGCCGAATTCGAGTCGTGAGCTCTTGCCATAGGCTCTGCGGTGATTCCGTCGCGGAGCAAGCGAGGCCGAGAATACGTCGAGAAGGGCGCCGCCTGTTGGCGGCGCAACGCCAACGCACTGGACGGAAGATGTGGGTCGTCCGATTGTCGCGCCGATACGGCGATAGTCGCGTCGCGGCAGAAGCTCGGCCGGTAGGCCGGCGACGGCGTCCTCGGGGCGCGCGTCCCGTAGTCGACCCTTGAAGAGAAGCTCTTCCTCGAGGTCGGTAGCATCTCTGCCCTCATGTCAAGTCTCGATACAAGAGATATTTATGAGCTACTGAGATACTCTCATCTCCGGGTCTTCATTTCGAGCCATGTCAATATATTGAAGATCATGTGATCAGGGCCACAATATATTGCGTTTTAGGCTTGACAGTGACTCCAGGCCGGATCCATAATCTTTTCGTTCTTCTTACCGTCCCATCGAGCGATTCCTCGTTTTGGGCTCCTGCTTTTCGATGGGATTTGCGGTGAGGCGACGAGCTGATGACGGATATGAAAAACGCCCTGGCTGAGAAGGAGAGGCAATCCCATGTGCATGCAACCCATTGAAAGCACACCCCAAGAAAACCGAGGCGCACACACGACCAGCGCACGGCGTGGTCTGGCTTTCCGTCGTCACTTCACGGAGCCGGACAGGAATCCTTTCGACAACGTGAATTGGGAGCTCCGGACGGCGATCATCAACGATGAGAAGGGGCAGCCGGTTTTCGAGCAAAAAGGCGTGGAAGCGCCTGATTCCTGGAGCCAGACGGCGACGAACATCGTGGCGTCCAAGTACTTTAGAGGCATGCTTGGATCCCCGGCGCGTGAAAGCAGCGTACGCGCTTTGATCTCGCGCGTTGTCTCGACGATCCGCGGTTGGGCCGAGCAGCAGGGTTATTTCGCGACGCAGTCGGACCTCGATGGTTTCTGCGATGATCTGACTCATCTCCTGCTTCATCAGAAGGCGGCATTCAACAGTCCCGTATGGTTCAACGTCGGCATCGAAGCGCATCCTCAGGCATCCGCATGTTTTATCAACTCAGTGTCCGACACCATGGAGTCGATTCTGGGGTTGGCCAAGACTGAAGGGATGCTCTTCAAGTACGGCTCAGGAACCGGTTCGAATCTCTCCGGCATTCGTTCATCGCGAGAACCGCTGGCCGGAGGCGGCACGGCCTCGGGACCGGTGTCATTCATGAAGGGTTACGACGCCTTCGCGGGCGTGATCAAGAGCGGCGGCAAGACGCGCCGCGCGGCGAAGATGGTCATCTTGAACGTCGACCATCCGGACATTGTTGAGTTCATTCGTTGCAAGGCCGAGGAGGAGCAGAAGGCCTGGGCGCTCATCGAGGCCGGTTACGAAGGCTCCTTTAACGTCAAGGGCGGAGCCTATGATTCCGTCTTCTTTCAGAACGCCAATCACTCCGTGCGCGTGACGGATGAGTTCATGCGCGCCGTCGTCGATGATCGCGAATGGCAGACGCGGTTCGTACTCAGCGGCGAGCCAAGCCGGACGTTCCGCGCCCGCGAAATAATGCAGATGATGGCGGAAGCCGCGTGTCAATGCGGCGATCCCGGCGTGCAGTTCGACACGATCATCAACGATTGGCATACCTGCCCGATGAGCGGGCGCATCAATGCCAGCAATCCTTGCGCCGAGTACATGTTTATCGACGACAGCGCGTGCAACCTCGCCTCGCTCAACTTGATGATGTTCCGCCGGGCCGACGGCGAGTTCGACGTGGAGAGTTTCAAGGCGGCTTGCCGCACGATGATCACGGCGCAGGAGATCCTGGTCGACAACGCCAGTTATCCGACGCCGGCCATCGAGCGCAACAGCCACGACTTCCGTCCATTGGGGCTGGGCTACGCCAATCTCGGCGTGTTGCTCATGGATCGCGGCCTGCCCTATGACTCGGACGAGGGCCGGGCATACGCCGCGGCGGTGACGGCTCTCATGCACGGCGAGGCTTATGCCCAGAGCGCGCGCCTATCGGCGGCCATGAGCCCTTTCGCCGGCTATCTTCGCAACGCCGAGCCGATGCTGCGCGTCATCGACAAGCATCGCCGCGCCGCGCACAGACTGGATGACGCGCTCGTTCCGAAGGATCTGGCGCATGCCGTGCATGAAGTGTGGGACGAGGCCTACGTGCTGGGCAGCGAGCACGGATACCGCAACGCCCAGGTGACGGTTCTCGCGCCGACCGGCACGATCGGTTTCATGATGGACTGCGACACCACGGGCATCGAGCCCGACATCGCGCTCGTCAAATACAAGAAGCTCGTCGGCGGCGGCGTCATGAAAATCGTCAATCAGATCGTGCCGAGCGCGTTGCGACGGATCGGTTACTCGGAACAGCAGACCCAGGAGATCGTCCGATTCATAGACGAGAACGAGACGATCGAGGGCGCGCCTCATCTCTCCGACGAGCATCTGCCGATCTTCGACTGCGCCATGCCTCCTCTGAAGGGAAGGCGCGCGATTCACTACATGGGGCACATTAAGATGATGGCGGCGGTGCAGCCGTTTCTCTCGGGCGCGATTTCCAAGACCGTTAACATGCCCAACGAAACCACGCCAGAGGAGATTGCCAGCGCATATATGGAGGCATGGAAACTCGGCCTCAAGGCCGTGGCCGTGTACCGCGACGGTTGCAAGCGCAGCCAGCCGTTGATGACGACGACGACGACAGACGCCAAGACCATGGAGGGCAAGACGGTCGATTCCGTCGAGTCGCGGCCCTTGCGTCGCAAGCTGCCCGACGAGCGGCGTGCGATCACGCACAAGTTCTCGATCGCCGGACACGAAGGCTACATCACGGTGGGCATGTACGAGAACGGCAAACCAGGCGAGATTTTTCTGGTCATGGCCAAGGAGGGTTCGACCATCTCGGGCCTGATGGACGCCTTCGCGACCTCGATATCGATCGCGTTCCAGTACGGCGTACCGCTCGAGACGTTGGTCGAGAAATTCTCGCACGTGCGTTTCGAGCCTTCGGGCTTCACAAAGAATCCCGAGATTCCGTTTGCCAAGAGCATTACGGATTACATTTTCCGTTGGCTGGCGCTCAAATTCATGGGATCCGAGCAGCATCAGGGCGGAGATGCAAGCCCCGGCGAGGGTTCGCTGACGGCCGCCGTTCTGGATGCCGGGCTTTCGAAGAAGGCGGGAGAAAAGCCGCTGTCGCCGACGTACAGGGTTCAGAGCGATGCTCCGGCATGCCACTTCTGCGGAAGCATCATGCTTCGAAACGGAAGCTGTTACCGCTGCGGAAACTGCGGTTCGACGAGCGGTTGCAGTTGACATGGCTTGTGAGGAAGGCGGGTCCGATCAGGCCCGACATCATATCGGAGGTGCGATGGTGCTCGTCCAGAACACGGTCGCGGTTAGATCGCCGGCGTCCGAGACGTTGTGGCGGAACTGTCGTAACAGCATACGGATCGCGCGCTTATTGAATCATGACGGAGGCTCGCGCGCGCTTATCGAAACGGCTTGCGAGATGGCGATGGAGTGCGCCTGCCGTGCTTTGTTGCATGTTCATGACGCGCGCTTCGAAGGCGGAATCATGAAGGGCCTGAGGCGGCTTTCCGCGCCATTGGAGCTGCTGGAAGGTTTCTCCGCCAAGGAAGACGCCTTGAACGCGCTCGATCTCGCCGAACAGGTGGTGGCCTGGGCGGCGTCTCGTCTCAGGGAACGATGCTCGGACCGGAGTTGGGGTTACTAGCCGGGATCACGTCATGACAGTGTCCAGTGTCGGACGTCCTGCTTTTTCCGCGGCTGACTTCATAAGAAGCGGGAGCCAGCCCGGCGCCCTGAACGACCTCAGCGTCGGTCTGGCGCGTCATCCCGACATCGTGGGCTTTGCGCGCCAGCTTGTTTGTGGCAGAGCTGATCGTTTGAGCCGCATCGCGACGGTTTTTTCGTTCGTCGGACTGCTCGTGGAAACGACCGTGAGTTGGACCACTGATCCGGCCGACGGAGTCGACGTCCTCCTGCGTTTGGCCGGCGAGGAGAGCGGTCCGGCGGTGATCGTCTCGGCGCTGCTTCGCGCGCTGGGCGAACACGCCCAGATCGACAGCGCCGCCGGCATGGCGTTCGTGCGCGTCGAGGTCGAGTTGAACGACCTGGCAAGGCTGCCGCCTTACGCCAGACCTTCCGTCGCGCACGGCCGCTACTACATCCCGCTTGACGCACGCCGGGCGCGAACGCCGCTGGGATTTCTTCCTTTTACCGTGCGGCGCGTCTTGCAGGGACGCAGGGAGGCGCGGGAGCTGGTCACACGTTCCGCTCTACGTCGTCTTCGACGGCAGTGAGGCGGCCGGCGCAAGCGACTCACAGGCGGATGCCGTTGACGGCGTCGCTGATGCGGCCGTTGATCTTGAGCATGATGTAATTGACGTCGTTGGCGACGTCTTTGCGGTACTTGGTGACGTATCGGGCGGCGCGGGGCGCCTTTTCGAAAAGTCGTTCTTCCATTTCTCGCAGGACGTCATCCGACTCGATCAACAAATGCTTCAGCTCGCGGAAGCGGCCGTTCATGTCGAGCAACGTCGGTTCCTCGACGTGATCGCCCGGGAAAGACGGAGGGAAGTCCCGTAAAAGGTCGTCCGCCTTTCGAGAAAACTCCTCGATCAGCTCCCGAAGATCCAAAAGAAAGTCGCGTTCCAGGCTGTCGCGCAACGACCCAGGGACGTGCGTCTCGAGACGTCCGCGCAGGCGGACGTTCTGCTCTCTGAGGGCCGTGCGGATCTGTCGCAGGCCGAAATGATCGCGATCCAGACGGTCGAGAAAAAGAAAATCGCGACCGAGGTAGATCTTGTCGGCGTAACGCGTGGGCAGGTCTTCGCGCCGCAGCGTGTAGAGCTTGACTTCGAAGCCTTCACGCTGCCCGCTCAGGCTCACGAAACGAGCGATCATCAGATGATCATTGACCGAGATGATGTATGAGTTCGTCTCGAGCAGGGCCGAGTAAAGCGAGAGCGAGAAAATCAAGTAGCGTTTGAGATCGTCGATGAACGACTGACGTTGCGCAAGAATCGACTCGATCTGCGAGCGTTCTTCGTCGCTTGCCTCGCCTGTGGCGAAGTACTTGAGCGTCGGCGTGATCAGCACCTGGCACCTGGCGAAAAAGAACTCCAAGTGCAGCTCCTCGAGCACGCGGCCCTGAAAACGATCGAGATGATACTCGGGAACCGGAAGCGAAGCGCGCGCGACGATGGTGTTGAGAGATTGCATCGGCCTATTGTCCGCTCATGTCCCTTTCCGCCATAGGACAATTGTACATCGCTCGCGCGATGGAGGGCGTCATGCCATACGACAGGGTGTCCTCGGACGTCATATGGTATCGTATCATCTCCGGGTCCGGATCGATCCAGATGCGAGAAGAGCATGAAAACGCACACCAACTATCTCACGATGAACGTACCGGCGCGCATGGACTTCGTGAACATCACGCGGCGCGTTCAGGACGCCGTGGCGGAGAGCGGGGTGCAGGAAGGCCTTTGCCTGGTCAACGCCATGCACATCACGGCTTCGGTGTTCATCAACGACGACGAGCCGGGACTGCACGAGGACTACAAGAAGTGGCTCGAGGCTCTCGCCCCTTTTGATCCCAGTCCCGAGCGTTATCGGCACAACCGGACCGGAGAGGACAACGGCGACGCGCACCACAAGCGGCAGATCATGGGACGAGAGGTGGTTCTGGCGGTCACGAAGGGAAGGCTCGATTTCGGTCCTTGGGAGCAGATCTTTTATGGCGAGTTCGACGGACGGAGGCCGAAACGCTTGCTCATCAAGGTCATCGGAGAGTGAGCCGGGTCATGAACCGTGAATACGAAAGGCGCTCATCGCCGGCCGGGACCGTCGCTTGACCGTCGCGCGTCCGGGAATGAAAATGACAGGCCAATGAGTCGCGCGCGCTTTGCCGAAAGAGTCGTCCTTTCAGCCTTCGCCGTCGTCTTGTGCATCATGGGCCCGGCCTGCCTGAACGTCGACGACTACCTGTCCGACCGCTTCAAGACCTGCGAGGATGTGCGCGTGGCGCTTGTCAACAGCGAACAGACGCGCGGCGCATACTACGTGCTCGGTCCAGGCGAGCGGGCCACGCACGAGAAGTTGCTCGACTCGGGCGACTCACGAACGCTTTTGATGTGCCTCGATATCGGCCACGGATACAAATTCAGGGCCGAAACGGACGAGCGCGTCGTAGGCGTGGGCCAATGCCCCGCAAGCCGCCGAAGCTACGAAGGCATTCTGGTGAGCGTGGTCTGGACCCCCGTCGGCTTTCAGTGCGTTAACTGGTAGGTCGCCACTCCTCTTCCGGAACGCCCTCGCGACGGTTGGCCTCGCGCGCGAGGACGTACAGCAGAGAGGAGAGGCGATTGAGGTACACGAGCACGAGCGGATCGATCGGATCGAGTTCGTCGAGGGCGACGATGGCGCGCTCGGCGCGGCGGGCCACGGTGCGCGACATGTGGAGCATCGCTCCGCTTTGCGCTCCGCCGGGGAACGTGAACCGCTGGAGCGGAGGAAGAACCGCCTCGAAGCGAGCGATGCGCGTTTCGAGGCGGTTCACGTCGGCGGACGTCAGGCCGGTCTTTGCGCAAGCACGCGGCCGAGCTTTCGATGAATCCGCGAGTCGCGCGCCGATCGTGAACAGATCGCGCTGAAGCGATTCCAGGATCTCCTGTAGGTCCAGGTCGTGCACGAAAGCGCGGGCCGCGCCGAGCGTCGCGTTCAACTCGTCCAGCTCGCCGATCGCCGTGATACGCGGGTGATTCTTACGTAAGCGACCGCTCCCTGCCAGGCCTGTCGTGCCGTCGTCGCCGCCGTGAGAGATGACGTGAGTCATGCGTGGATTCTCGTTTTCGGCCGGGGACACGGACGCTTTCGGATCGTCGACATTCTTCAAGATCAACGATATCGTTGCACACGCACGACGAGTCGGGATGCCTGGGGATCGGCTCCATCCAGTTCGAGGACGATCGTGCCGTGCATGCGCTCGCGCGGGCAAAGGTCCCACCGGAGCGGTGATTCGCCGAGAAAGAGTTGAGACCGCGCGTGTTGCGTGGCGATGAAATGGAGAATGTTGCGATCGACCGCGACGGGAGGCGCGTTTTCGTCGAAAGGCGCCCAGTCAGAAACGTCTCCTTTGAGCGCGCAGATCATCTCGGCGCCGGCCCAGATCTTGATTGAGATCTCGCGAAAACCGGGTGTCTGCGAGGCGGGAAGCACGATGTGCGCGAGCAAGCGGTCATACTGGTCGACGGAAGCGGCGACCAGTATCGGAAGCTGCGGTGGCGTCTCGGGTTCTTCGAATGCCTCTTCCCGGCTTTCTCGCCGGGCGTGCGCCATCATCTCCTCGAACCGCGTCGAGGCCGGCGCGTCCTGTGGAGCCGCCAGAATCGGCCGTGTTCCGGTGTAGGAGTAGTTGATCGGCAGGGCCAGGCCGATGCCCTCGGCCGCCATGTGCTTGAGCGACACGATGCCGATGACACGGCCATGGCTGTCGAGCAATGGCCCGCCGCTGTTTCCGGGATTGACCTTGGCGTCCATCTGGATATACGCCAAACCGTTCAGCGATCGCGAGAGGCTGCTAATCGAGCCCTCATGCACGGTGAACTCGAGGCCGACAGGGCTGCCGATAAAGACCACCTTGTCGCCGACGGCGGCGACGCCCGCGTCACCCAGCGGCAGCGGCAATGCATCCCCGCCGGCCACCTTGACGAGCGCGAGATCGAGCGTCCGATCGGTTTGCGTGGAGAGGCCGCTGAGCTCTCGTCCGTCGGAGAGAATGATTCTTATGACGCCATCCGGGCAGACGGCGTGGGCGTTGGTCAGGACCAAGTCCTTCGCGACGAAGAAGCCCGAGGCGACCGATTCGGCGCAGCGTAGCGACACTGTCGACGGCAAGGCTCTCTCCGCAAGCTCACGCGTCGAGAGATCGGACGAATACTCGATGTCGCTCGGTTGGAGCGACGACAGCGGGACGAGCGCGGGCTTTTCCGGCCTGTCGGAATGGAGCAGGCGCACGCCGAGCCATGCGACTCCGGCGATGAGCAAGGCGCCGGCTCCGATCGCCAGGGCTTTCCATGGGCGCTTTGTAACGGACAGGTCGTTTGAGTGTTGAACGAATGTGCTCACGCCTTCCGGCGTGAGCACTCCGGCGATCTGCCGGGCGAGACCGCGCGTCACGCGTCGCGCGACCGTGGATCCCGGCGTCGCCAGCGCCTGCTGAATGGTCATGAAAGGCGGCATCGCCGCGCCCAGCGACGCCAGCGCGCGCGCGACTCGGTAACGTCGTCGCGAGTCGGCGACGGCCCGTTCGAGCACGACGTCGACGAGCGTGTCTTGCTTGCAGTGCGGACAGACCCTGGCGTCCAGCGCGACCGGTTCGGCGCAGAAGAAGCATGGTTCACGCTCGATCGTATTCATGTCCCATCCACCGTCGATTCGGATTTCACAACGATTTACAAAATAGTATCACGTATCCGGCGCGCGCCACTCTTCGTGATATTCTTGCAAAGAACGGGTCATGCTCGTTCGTCATGGGAGGGAAATGCCATGAGAATTCTGGTCGCCGTCATGCTGGTCGGAATGTTTTCGAACCGCCCGACACAAGCGCAGGAGCAGAACATAATAGAGGACGACAACGTTCGCGCGCAGGCGGCGGTGACCCGGGAAACGCAGGCAAGGCTGCGTGCGCTTCTCCCCGATCCTGTGAAGCTCGGAGCGCGAGCCGCCGGCGCGCCCATCTTCTATGGCGAAAACCTCTGGGAGTACATCAATGGAGCGGCCGAGGCGTTCCACCAATACGGATTCGTCGCCTTGATCCATCAAGAATATCGCGCCGGCGACGTGGACGTCACTCTGGACATTTACGACATGGGGGAGCCGCGAAACGCTTTTGGCGTATACGTCGCCGAACGCTCGAGCGAAGCGAAGATCGTCGAGATCGGAGTCGAGGGGCACGCCGACGATTTTACGTTGTGTCTTTTTCAGGGGCCGTACTACGTGAAGATCGCGGGATTCCGTTCAGGCGGCGCCGCCACGCCGATTCTCTTGAAGCTCGGTAAAACCGTGGCCGATACCATCGGCGGAGCGCGCGTGTTCCCCGAGGAACTGGCTCTGTTGCCCGAAGAAAGTCGTGTGCCGCGCTCCGAGAGTTTCGTACTAACGGCGCCCCTTGGCCACGCGTTCCTGGCGCCCGCATTCATGGCGCGTTATGCCTGCGGGGGAGTGGAAACGAAGCTCGTGATCTCCGAAGGGCTCGGCGATGAAGACGCGCTTGCACGACGGCGCCAACTCGAGTCACACTTTCAAAAGGCCGGGAGTCTGGCGCCCGCGACGATCATGGAGGGCGCGTTTCTGGGAACCAGTTCGTTCGAGGGCCAGATGCTCTTCATGGCGTTGGGATCGCGCCTCGTCATCTTGACGCCGCCGCCGGACGATCCCGGAAAGCTGATCGAAGCGATTCGGACGAGCCTCAAGCATTGAGACGAGAGACGCGCTTGAATCGTGCGGAAGGAGGCATTGATGTTGGAATATGATCGTCGATGGTTCCTCAAGACGTGCGCGATCGCCGGAGTCGGTTTGCCGGCGGACTGGTCAGTGAGGAAGGCCGAAGCCGCGGCGCCGGCCGTTCTGAGCATTGCGCGCTCTCGCGGAGAGCCGAAGGACGCCGCAGCCGTTGCGAATCAAGCACGTCAGCTCACGCGTCGGGCGATCGATGGGCTCGGCGGGATGAAACGTTTCGTGTCGAGGGGCGACGTGGTCTGGGTTAAGCCCAATATCGGCTGGGACAAACGTCCGGAACAGGCGGCCAACACCAATCCCGACGTTATCGCGACGCTGGTCGAGATATGCTTGGAAGCGGGCGCCAAGCGCGTCATCGTCAGCGACAATGCGACGAACGCCGCTCAACGCACGTTCGCGCGCAGCGGCATCCAGGAGGCCGCCAGGAAGGCCGGGGCGGAATCCTTTTTTCTTGATTCGCGCAAGTTTCGCAAGATGCCCATCAAGGGCAAGGTGCTCAAGGAGTGGGAGGTCTATACGGACGCCGTCGAGGCCGACAAGCTCATCAATGTTCCGATCGTCAAGCACCATAATTTGTGCAGGGCCACTCTCGGCATGAAGAATCTCATGGGAGTCATCGGCGGAGCACGCAACCGCTTGCATCAGGATCTCGACAACGCGCTTCCCGACCTGGCAGCCTTTTTCAAGCCCACGCTCGTCGTCATGGACGGCGTGCGCGTTCTGATGGATCATGGTCCCGTGGGCGGCAACCTCGCCGACGTCAAGCATCTCGGCGCGGTTGCGGCTGGTACCGATCAGGTGGCGATTGACGCCCTAGGGGCCACCTGGCTCGGCGCAAAGCCGGGCGACGTCGGTCATCTCGTCGAGGCGCAGGCGCGCGGCCTGGGCAAGATGGACTTCGAATCGCTGGCGCCGAAGCGCGCCGACATCTGAGGCGAACACGGGATGGCTCCGAAAAAGCGGACGTCGAAAGTCATCTGGCTGCGGCGGCTCAGCCAGACGGCGTTCTTCCTGCTGTTTGTCTGGCTGTTTCTCGAAACCGTGTTTCACCCCGTCAATCGCGTGGGCGGCCCGGTCAAGCTCTTCTTCGAGATGGATCCTCTCGTGGCGCTCACCATTTGGGTCGCGAGGCATGCCGTGCCGGCGGCTTTCTTGCTCTCGCTTATCGTGGTGCTCGTCACGCTGCTTCTCGGACGCTGGTTTTGCGGATGGGTGTGCCCTTTCGGCGCCGTCCATACGTTTTTTTCGGCGCTGCGTGGCGGCAAGGCCAAAGCTAGAATCGCGATCGGCGGATACTCGCCCTGGCAGAAAGCCAAGTATGCGGCGCTTGTTGTTTTCCTGGCGGGCGCCCTGGCGGGCGTGAACGCGGTCGGCTGGCTCGATCCGATATCGTTTCTCTACCGCTCAACGGCGACGGCCGTGTATCCCGCGGTCAACTTCGCCACGCAGAGCGTGTTCACGTGGATTTACGACGTCGATCCCGGTGTCGGCAAAGCGCGCGTCACGGCTGTCTCCGAGCCGGCATACGAGGTTTTGCGGCGCCATTTTCTGGCGCTCGAGCAGCCGCGCTACGTAGGGGCGCTGCTCATTGGCGGTCTCTTCGTCGCCGTCACGGCGCTCAATTTGTACCGCTCGCGCTTCTGGTGCCGTTTCATCTGTCCGCTGGGCGCGTTGCTTGGCGTCGTCGGGAAGAACCCTCTCGTGCGTGTCACCAAGGCGCCGGAGCGATGCAACGAGTGCCTATTGTGCGTGGCTGACTGCCAGGGCGGCGCCAATCCCTCGGGCGGCGACGGCTGGAAACCGGCTGAATGCCTCTATTGCTGGAACTGCCATGACGCCTGTCCGACGCAGGGTATCCGCATCCGATTCGGACCGCCGAGGGAGGATCGGGTATGATGGCGATCGGTCGCTGGCTGCGGAGATTCATTCGACCGCCAAAGGCGGAGCGTATCGCGCTTGGTCGCCGAGCGCTCGTCGCTTCAGCGCTTGCGGGCGCCGGAAGCGCATTGCTCGTCAAGACAGAGCCTCTGGGGGGCGGACGATCTCACAGTCCTCTGCTCATCCGGCCGCCGGGATCGCTGCCCGAAAAGGACTTTCTGGCCAAGTGCATTCGTTGCGGCGAATGCATGAAAGTCTGCCCGACGAACGCGATCCAGGCCGCTTGGTGCGTGGGAGGCCTCGAAGGCACGTGGACTCCCGTGCTCAATATGGATGTCGGTTACTGCGAGTACGAGTGCACGTTATGCGGACAGGTCTGCCCGACGGGCGCCATCCGTGAGCTGTCCGTCGAGGAGAAGCATCAGACGCGGATGGGCTTGGCGCATTTCGATCGCAATCGCTGCCTGCCCTGGGCCTATGCGCGCTCCTGCATTGTCTGCGAAGAGCACTGCCCGATACCCGACAAGGCCATCTGGCTTCAGGACGTCGAGGTCGTCGACCGTAGAGGTCAGCGAATAACGCTCAAGCAGCCCCATGTCGACGCGGAAAAGTGCGTTGGTTGCGGTATCTGTCAGAACAAGTGCCCCATGGCAGACCGGGCTGCGATCATCGTTACGAGCGTGGGCGAGACGCGCCATCCCGACAATCAGATTCTGCTCACGGACGGCTACGGATAGCCCCGTGTTCACGACATGATTATCGCGGGGCAATGAATCACGACAACGCCTTTGTCGAAATCGCCGCCATACTGAGTCTCGCGACTTTGCTGGGGCTCGTCGGGCAGAAGCTGCGCCAGCCGCTTCTCATTATGTTTCTGGCGACCGGCATTCTCGTCGGTCCCTCGGGTTTCAGTTTCGTCGAGAATTACCAGCAGATCGAGTTGCTTGCGCATATCGGCATCGCCCTCCTGCTGTTCATCGTCGGCCTCAAGCTCGACTTGGGTCTCATCCGCGTCACCGGACCCGTGGCTCTGGCAACGGGAATGGGCCAGATTCTCTTCACGTCCATCATCGGATTCGGGATCGCCGTCGCTCTTGGCATGTCTTTCGCGAGCGCGGCCTATGTCTCGGTGGCGCTGACGTTCTCGAGCACGATCATCATCGTCAAGCTGTTGTCGGACAAGAAAGAGATCGATTCTCTCCATGGACAGATCGCCGTCGGGTTTCTGATCGTCCAGGACATCGCCGCCATTCTGGCTCTGGTCGGTCTGACCACTTTCGGATCGCAGGCCGCGCGAGACGATCCCGTCCAGGGAACGTTGTTGATCATCGCCGCCAAGGGCCTTGGATTCCTGGGCGCCATCGCCCTCTTGATGAAGCACGTTCTTCCTCGTCTGACGCGGCGACTGGCGCGATCACAGGAGACGCTGATCCTTTTCGCCATTTCATGGGCCGTATTGCTCGGCGCCGCCGGCGAGTTGCTCGGCTTCAGCAAAGAAGTCGGAGCCTTTCTTGCGGGAGTTTCGCTGGCGTCGACCGGTTATCGCGACTCCATCGGGGCGCGTCTCACGACTCTCCGGGATTTCCTGCTACTGTTCTTCTTCATAGATCTTGGCGCACGTCTGGACTGGTCCATGGTGGGATCTCAGATCGGCTCATCCGTCGTGTTGTCCCTTTTCGTGTTAATCGGCAATCCCCTGATCGTACTGGTGATCATGGGAGTCATGGGCTATCGTCGTCGCACGGGTTTTCTTGCGGGGCTGACAGTGGCGCAAATCAGCGAGTTTTCGCTGATCGTGGCGGCCTTGGGGCTCAAGATCGGCCACATCACGCAGGAAACCATGGGACTGATCACGCTGGTGGGAGTTGTGACCATATTTGCCTCCACCTACATGATCCTTTATTCCGGCCCTCTCTACCGTTGGCTGGCCGGTCCGCTGAGGATATTCGAGAAACGAACGCCGTATCGGGAGGCGGTTGTCGACTCTTTCCGGGAGACACAATCAGTGGACGTCGTCCTGGTGGGTCTGGGCAGATATGGAAGCGGCCTCGCGGAGTATCTTTTACGTCGCGAAAAGTCCGTCATCGGGGTCGATTTCGATCCCGTTTCCCTCGAACGATGGCGTGCCCGGGGGATGTCCGTCCTGTACGGAGACATTGCCGATCCGGAAATGCACGAACAGTTGCCGTTGCGCAAGGCCCGATGGGTGGTGAGCACCATTCGTTCAAAGGAACTGAGCCTTTGTCTCTTGCGGCATGTCAAGAGCCGTGGATATCGGAGTCGAGTGGCGCTGACCGCGATGAACCAGGAAGAAGCGGTTCTTTTCGTGAAAGCGGGCGCGCACGTCGTCTTTCGACCGTTTACCGACGCCGCGGAGCAAGCGGCCGACGCGCTCACGCACGCAATGGACTCGCTGCCGGGACACGTCGACTGGCCGATTACGTTCCGGGAAGTACGCATTCGGTCGGAAGCGTCGGTGGCCGGTCAAGTGATCAAGGACATTCCGTTGAGATCGATGACGGGAGTGTCCATTCTGGCGGTGAGCCGAGCCGGCCGCGTGCACTACGATCCCAAGCCCGATTTTCGCATCTACCCCGGCGATCGTCTTGTTGTCATGGGATCCGGGGAGGATCTGGGCCAAGCCGAGACGCTGCTCAACGAAATCAAGGACGGCGGTGATGCGCAGAGCGGAGATCGTTTCATCGTTGCTGAAATCAAGATGGCGGACGATTCGCCGCTGGCGGGTCGGACACTGGCCGACGTTCGTTTTCGTCAAGAACATGACGTGACCGTCGTGGGCATAAGGCGGCGTGAAAATCGGATCACGACGCCTGTGCCGACCGAACGTCTGGCGGCGGGAGACTGCCTGCTTGTCATCGGAAGCTCTGGAGCTGTTGAAGCGCTGAAGCGTCGTGAGCCCTTGTGACGACCCTGTTCGCAAGCGACGCTTTCGTCGCTCAGCTCATGCGACGGCGCGGCGCTTGTCGAGTTGAATGCAACCGCGTGGACGCTTTCGCCGGCCTGTTTCCATGAGACTCACGAACCTTTGTCGAGATCATGGGGCCGTCAGGCTCATCGGCTTGCTGGAGGAGCTTGATGAAGCGACGAGTCGCCTCGGTCAGGCGTTGCCGGCGCTTATGTATGATGGCCAGAGGCCGCACCATTCGTGCATCCGACAGGGGGAGAGCCGCCAGGGTTCCTGTCCGTACTTCACGCTGAACGGTGGGCAGAGGCAACAGCGATAGACCGCCGGAAACCTCGATGGCGTGCTTGATGTTCTCGATGTTGTCGAATTCGAGCGCCACATCGACAGTGACGCCGTGTTGGCGCAGAAAGCGATCCACCTCTCGGCGAATGACCAGGTTCTTGTCGAAGTGGACGTAGTTGTGTCCCGCGATGCGGGCGATCGGAACGTGTGCAAGGCGCGCCAGGGGATCGTTTCTCCGGCACACAACCGCCATCTCCTCGTCGCGCCAGGGAATGATGGCCAGATCGCGCGATTTTCTGGGAAAAGAGAGCAGGCCCAGGTCCGCCGTGCCGTCGAGCACTTTTTCATAAACACGGTCAGGATGCAGGTACTCGATGTGCACCGAAGCGCCAGGCTGCTGGGCGACGAAACGCGTGACATAATGGTTCATATTGCGCAGTCCCACGGAATAGATCGCCGTCACCTGGACTGTGACTGCTCGTTCGGCTGCGGTCTGGTGAAGGCTGGCTTCGAGATCTTGATAACGTTCCATGAGATCCTTGCAGCCTTCATGGTATCGACGGCCTTCCGGCGTCAGTTCGAGCGGTCGCACCGAGCGGTCCAGAAGCTGGACGCCGAGACGGTTCTCGATCTGGCGGACGAGCTGGCTGACGGCCGATTGGGTGACGCCGTTGGCCGCCGCGGCGCGGGAGATGCTCCGAAGACGGCCGATGTCATGAAAAACCTGAAGCGCCGTAATCTGCACATATAGATCCTATGCATCGAAATATTAATGTCAAGCACAGGGTTATTAAGACACACTAATGCTGTGTCTCGAATTCTTTCCAGTGTTCTCGAAGCGCGAGGGCGGAGATTAGGAGCAGGACGTTGATGGGAACGAGAAGCAGCGTAATATCCAGGCCCGAGGCCATTCGCAGCTCAAGAACGAGATCGATGATCGGATCGATGGCGACGTAACGCGTCCCATAGAAGCGGCCCAAGCCGGACAGGCAGAGCATCGTGAGGACGTACGATAGCGCGACTCCCGTAAAGAACAAACGCCAGCGGCGTTGGGCAAGGCCGGTTGCGAGCAGGATGAGGAACAACGCGTGAGGATGGTTCTCATGAACGCCAACGGCCAGCAGGCCGTAGGAGAAGACAAGCACGCCGCCGGCGATCATCACGTGGATGGAAGACGAACACCGTTGCATTCCGTAAAGTACGGCAACCGTCGCGAGCAGGAACAAGACGAGCCCCCAGACGCGCGCCTCGGGTATGAGATCGACCGACGCGTACTGCACGGGACCATGCCAGGCGACGTTTTTTGACGGCATCGTCAGCATGTGGCCGATCAGCCACCAGGGATTCGGAAAGCCGCCGGAAAGCGTACGCTGGTGGACGATGCGATAGAGATGGATCACGGCGGTGGCCAGCGTGCCTGAAGCGGCGTAAGGAGCAAAGGCGACAACGCCGACGATAGCGGCGGCGAGAGCCGCACGCCAAGATGCGCCGCGACGCCGGATGAGACCCGCGAAAATGACGGGCGCGATCACTCCGGCTGTCGGCTTGAGCAGGCAGGCTGTCGCCAGGGCGAGGCCGGCGAGAACGGGAGCGCCGCTGCCTGCCGCGCAGAGGGCGACGGCCGAGAGCGGAGCGTAGGTCGCGTCGGAATAGCCGAGAACGGCTGAGCTCAGCCAGGATACAGGCAGGGCCCAGTAGAGAACGGCGAGCGCAACGGCTCTTCGAGGCCGTCGGCGCAGCACCCAGAGAATCGCGACAAGAGCGGCGAGGTCTCCGGCCACGGCGGGCAGCTTTACCGAGACGTTGCGGATCTCGGCGGCATCCAGGCCCGTAACGTAACGGGCGACCATGCGATAGGAAAGCGACCAGAGCGCCATGGCGAGCGGCGGATAGTCCACCGGAAATTCGCGGCCGTCGTACGACGCCTCGAAGCGCTGTTCCTGGCCGTTGAACTGCGCCCAGAAATGCCCTGGCGGAACGCTGTCCGGGTCTCCATATACTCGAGTCAGACCGGCATCGACGGCGCGATGCGTCCACGCCTTCCAGTATTCGGTGTCCCATGAGCCGGCCGACGGCAGAAAGGCGCCACGCACCCAGGCGCCAAAGACAATGGCGCCGAGCAAGAGCGATCCCTGGAAGATGATCCGTCGATCGGAACGGGGCGCGGCGATCGCCGACACAATCGCGGTCAGCGCCATGAGCGGCGCCAGCAGCGCGTATCGTACGCCGCCTGGAACAGCGAGCCAGACCAGGGCGGGCGTATGCGCCGCGACGAGCAAAGAACCGAAAGCGATCCCGATTGAGACGGAGGATCGGGAGCGCATGAAACGCCCGACATACAGAGTCAGGCCCATCGTCAGCAAGAAGGCCAGCAACGCGGACGCGATTGGAGGAGCGCTCACTCCGCGGATCGCGATTGAGGAGAGTCGCACCGGGGCGGAGACCGAGACGTCGATGCGCGCGCCCGGAGCTCGCGACGAAGGAACGACAATGACCGCTTCTCGACGGCGCGTGATCCGTACTGCTCCCACTGAACGTTGATCAACGTCGATGCGAGCATCGATTCCGGCGTCGTCGGCAGCGCCGGAGAGGAGTAGCAATCGCGGCTCGTGGCGTTCGATTCCCGAAAGGAGCAGGACAAACCGCTCGCGTTCTGGAGCGCCGCCTCTGACGAGAAAGCGCCAGCCCACGCTGCTCGGAGTGAGGCGCACGTCGCTGGAGCGGACAACGAGCACGCCTGCTGCGCTGAACAGGCCGACGAGCGCGGAGAGCGCGAGAGCGCGGGCATGACGGCAATTCACGACGATCCTCCCGACACGGCCTTGGCAACAATATGACGTCCGTCGTGGCTCGCAAGAACGAACGTGCCGATGGGTTCCGTTAATATGATCCGAGCGTTTGATCTGGATCCATCATGCTTATGATATGTTACTCGACAAATGCTGGCGTCGTTCCCGGCTACTTCAACAACCATAGGTTCAGTTCACGATCCCATCTGGAACCTCTCTGCGGGGCCGCTGACATTCAGGGCCCTGCAGTCCGCCTGCGAGCGCAACAAGGGGACCATCTCACCCTCGATCCTCAATGCGCGGATCAAGGATCTCAACGAGGCCAAGCTCCTGACCCGAACCATCGAAGGCTATGAGCTGACCCCCCTCGGCCAAGAGCTCTTCGCCCTGATCGCGCCCCTGGATCCCTGGGCGCAGAAATGGGGAGAGTCGCTGTGATGAATGCCAAGCTGGAAGTGAGGGGGTTGTTTCGGTTTGGCTTTTTGCACTTGCCATCACGGTCGCGATTCCCTGCAGGCACGGCTATCCGCCATTGAGGCGAAGGCGATCCGGCACGGACTTCCGGCTTGCACCGGAAATCTTCACCGGTAACCAGAGGGTCCAGGCTCAGATGAACCTACTGCGAGAGTAGGCCAAGAGCCTTGGCTGCCAGGACGGGAGACGCCTTGGCTCCGCCACATTCTGCATGCGGGCGGGGCCAAGGCCGGCGCGAGGGCCGAAAACCGCGCCGTTCTTCGGCGTAGCGGGGGCAGCGCGCGGGGGTGAGTGCGCCAGATACCGTGATAGTGCTCATACGCCAAGTAGCGTGGAAGATACGCAACACTTCTGTCGCTTCCCGTATTATCGGACGCAGGCGGGAGCGGCGTCGGCCAAATCAGTAGAGCACGTGCTCGACCACCCATGGACACCCGAAGCCCGAGCCCCGATGACGCGCGGACCATCATGGCCGTAGAGGCGGCCCCTGGGGCCGCTCGCTGATGTCCCGATCACCCCGGGGCTCCCCTCGCGGGTGGCGGTCAACGTTCTTCCTGCGCCGCGCGTATCTCAGATAGGGGAGAATGGCCGGGCGAATCCAGAGAGCCGCGCCGTGACAGCGACCCGGACGGAAGAGTTCGCCTTGGCGCATGGTGATGCGGACGTCGGTTCCGAGACGGTGGACGGGGCGGAGCGAGCCCTCATCGAGCGTGCGCGCGCGGGTGACGGCGGGGCCTTCGAGCACCTCGTCCTGCGCCACGAGCGCATGGTCCTTCGGACCGCATTGCGTCTGCTCGGCCGGTTGGATATCGCGCAGGATGCGGTCCAGGAGACGTTCCTCCGACTCCACCGCCACCTCGGGCGGGTCGACGTCACGCGACCGCTCGCGCCGTGGCTCTATCGCCTGGTCGTCAATGCCTGCCACGACATCAGCCGACGGTCGGCGCGCGCGCGGCTGGTGCCACTCGACGAGCTGGACGAAAGCCGGCAGCCGGACACGCGCCGCGGGGCCGAAGAAGTCGAGCGGCAGTTGGCTCTCGACGCGAAGAGGCGTCTTGTGAAGGCGGCGCTCGTGACACTGCCCGAGAAGGAGCGCGCGGCCCTCGTTCTGCGCGACATCGAGGGGCTCACGACGGCCGAGGTCGCGCGCGCCCTGGGCTCGTCCGAGGGGACCGTACGATCGCAGATTTCGACGGCTCGGCTCAAGATCCGGCGCTTCGTCGAGGCGCGGCGCGGGGGACGGCCATGACAGATGTGCGTGGGGCGTGCCGCGTGTGGGAGCTGGCTCTGGCGCTGTACGTCGAAGGCGACCTGTCGGAGAGCGAGGTAGCGCCTGCCGAAGCCCATCTCGCGGCGTGTGCGAGTTGTCGAGATCTGCTGGCAGGCCTGCGCGAGAGCCAGGCTTCGCTACACGCGCTGGCGGGCGAGCCGATCGATGCGGCGGCGCTCGATGTCGTCCGGACGCGCGTGCGCGCGAAACTGGCGCAGCGAGGCAACAGGATCGCGGTCGTGTGGCGCTGGGCCGTTGCTGCCAGTGTGGTCCTGACGGCGGGTTTGATTATCGTCGGCCTCGTGAGTCGACGGAATGACCGGTCGCGCGAGACGCAAGCGACGGCCACGGCAGCCCCGGTGGTTGTCGTATCTCGGGCGTCGGCCGGAGCAGCCGAGACGATGCCGGAAGCGGCACCGAGGTCGTCGGGTGTGCGCCGCGCAGCCGTCGTGAGACCACATGTCCCCGCGCCCACGCTCAACGACGACGCGTCGGAAGAGCCGGATGTGCCCCTCACGTCCGCGGAGGCCGACCAGCTCGCGCGCGCGATCGTCCTGCTCTCGCGTATCGAGAAGCTCGACGATCTCGGGCCCGATGCCGAGGCCCCGAGGGACACGCCACCGACCGCGACGGTGCGCCTCGCGACGGGAGATCCGAACGTCGTCATCTACTGGTCTTTCGAGTCGAACGGAGGTGGGTCATGACATATCGGTGCAAGCTGCTGATCGGGATCCTGACGCTGGTCGGAGGTCTACTCGTTCTGGTGCCTTCGCGGGGTGTCGTGATGGCGCAGGAGACACCCTCGCCCGAGCCAAGCGCCCCTCAACCGACGTCTGAACCGCGCCGGGCCGCACTGCCCGGCTATGTTCAGCGTGTCTTCACCCTGCGCTACGTCGACGTGGGGAGCATGGCCCGCCTGCTGAAGGCGTTCCCCGCGGAGATCAGCTACTCCACCCACCTCCCGGCGTTGGCCGTCTCGGCCAAGCCGGCTATCATGGCGGTGATCGAGCAGACCATCAAGCGCCTCGACGTCCCCCCGCCGACGGAGCCCAGCATTGTCCTGACCCTCTACGTCGTCCAGGCCGAGACGACGCCGGGGAAGCTCGACGACCTTCCCGAGCGGCTCCGACCCGTCGCGAGACAGCTCCATGCATTGTTCGACTACTCGGGCTACACGCTTCAGGACACACTCGTGGCGCACGCCTCCCCTCCTGGCGGAGTCATGGTTTCTTCCATCGCTCCCTCTCGCGCCGGAGAAGTGGCGCCGCTGGTGTACGACTTCGAGGCGCGGAAGGCGACAGTGATGGGCTCAGGGAAGGATGCGGTCCTCAAGCTGGAGGGGGTCCGATTCACCGCGAAGCTGCCGATACGAACCAGCGGCCAGGCCATCGACTACATGAACATCGGGCTGCGAGCCGACACCACCTTGCATTCGGGCCAGTACGTCGTCATCGGGAAAACGGGCCTCGGAGAGGAAGGCGCCGTTCTCGTCCTCGTTCTCACGGCGCGCGTCATCGACACGGCACGGCGCTCTGAATCGAACCAACAGATAGACGTGTGTTTCAGGATTGGTACGCCTGTCTCTGACGCGCTCGACAAGGTTGCCGCCGAGGCGGAGACAAGGTTGCGAAAGCAGCGGGCCAATGAAGCGGAGAACGCTCTCGAAGCCCTCGAGCGGAACCTCAAGGCCACGCACGGGGTCGGCAAGGAGACCTGGCCGGATGCTGCTACCCGGGAGCTGGAACGTGCGGAATTGAACGCGGGACTCTTGAAGGAGGCAGCCGCATTTGCGGATGGCTGGTTGATGCGGAGCGAGAAGCCGGGCGCTCTCGCCAGCGCTGTCGAGGAGATCAAAAAAGCAGCCAAGGATGAGCCCGGTCTTCGCCTGGTCGCGAAACCCGAGGACGCATTTCTTCTCTGCGAAGTCATCGGGCGCCGGCGCGAAGCCGTAGGCTTGGGTGTCACATACAATGTGATTGCGCTCAAGGTTGTGGCTGGAGGTCGGGGGACCGACATGGAGCTGGCGCGTCTCCGTTGGCCACGCAAGCACGGCCGGCTACCGTCCTTTGCGGTCCTTCACACCTACACGGAGGCTGAACCGTTCTGGATCGTGCAGGTGCGCGCCGCTGGATTGTTTAGGCGTGTCACGGAACGGGTTGTCGACATCGTAGAGACCGCGGTAGGAAACCCCAAGGAATAGAAGTGACGGACGAGGCCGACCCGGACGCTCGACCGGCGAGCCTAAAGCACATTCGTCCACGCGGAATAGCCCACCTACGCAATTCCGGGGACACCGACACTATTATGATGGGAACCAACGAATAACTGATCAATCGCCGGTATGTGCGTTCGCACCCTCGACGCGATCGGCGATTAGCGCCAGGCGCGCGACCGTCCGCGCGTGTTGTGAGTCGAGAATCTCCAGAGCGCGTTGCGCTGAACGCACATGACTACCTGGATCGTCCTTCCACGGCTGTGGTATGTCCCACTCGGGACCAGGCAAGGCGATCTCTACGAGCGACGTGCGAATACCGTCGATCGCGCAGCGTATGTCCGGGAGGCGGTGATCGATCTCCTGGTCGAGGCCCGCATGGCTAGCGTTGCCAAATGCTGCTACAAATTTGTTTGCTTCGACTCATCCCAAACGCTTGAATCCCTCGACGTCGTTCGCGGCTTTCTCGAATGTGACGGTGCTCTCACAGCCAGCCCTCCGGTTGACCTCGGCGATGAGATGGTCGGCGAAATCGGCACGTCCCTCCCGATAAGCGCGCAATGCGCACCACGCGGCGTCGATATCTTCGACGCAAAAGACGTTGATACGCAGTATCCGCTCAATCGCGTCGGCGACTTGCCGCCTGGAATAGCCGTAAACGCTGTCGAGAACCCAGACCAGCTCGCACAAGACAATACGATTGATGAATCCGGCGTTGTCCTCCGAGCATTCCCGCTCGATGAATCGCGATGCCACGGCGGACTGGCCGGGATCGTCCTGCACCATATAGCGAACGATGACGTTAGTGTCGAGACCCTTCATCGTTTGGGGCCCTTGCGTGCGCCGCGCCGGCGAATCCCATCCTTCATCCGTTGCAACGTAACAGTGTTTTGCGGCGGGGTGAAAATGCCCTTGATTGAGCGGACATCGAGCGTGGCCGGAATGATCGTGACCTGCCCGGCCTCGTCGATGATGAACTCGATCCGTTGACCCGCCTCAAGATGCAGATGCTCGCGGACTTCTCGTGGGATAGTGATCTGTCCCTTGCTGGTCGTGGTGGCGGTGGGCATGCCTCCTCCTTACTCCTTTACCATTTCCTTACTTTATCACAATATTGTGAGGTCGCGCTTATCGACCAGAGGTCGTTGTTTGAGTCGTAGGTGGCACTTACGTGAATTCCTGGGACACCGCAGTGCGTCACGAAAGGCGGAATAGACCAGTGAGTGGAAGTCTCACCCGGGGAGTTATCGGTGCGCCCCGGTAGCGACGTGGGCTGGCGCGAGGGCGACCGACCGTCAGACGCCCCAAGTAAAACCCGGCTTGGCCGGGTGAGCGAACCTGTGAGCCGCAAC